>JBGTGK010000190.1:0-15346 GCA_041746795.1 Phormidesmis sp. | reverse complement strand
ATTTCAGACCAAACGTCTTTTAGCTCAGCGAGTACGCGATCGCGCCTCTCCTCGGTAAGCACCTTGCGCGCCCCAAACTGAATGCTATAGCCAATCCCGATCAGTTGAAATAGGCCTGCTAGCCCTGGTACATCGCCAATTGCCTCCAGCATAGAATGAAGGACGTTGTAGGTCATGCCCACGCCTAGCAAAATAGAAAGAGAGAGAACAGGCTTTTTATAATCGGCGAAGAAGTTATTAAAATAGCGAGTAGGCTGATCTATAAACTGTAAAAGAGACGCTGATATCCGCTGCCAGAAGGCGTTATCTTCCGACACCTGAATACTCGTTGTTTTATCTAAACTAAATGCAGACGAAGTCTCTTGAACAATCTGAGTTGCCTCAGTAACCGAAAGGGTTTCAGCGGTAACAGCATGGGCAGGGGCAAAATCGGTGCTAATGATGTTGAGCGTTTCTACACGAGCTACGTCTTTAATGTATTGACGGGTCGCCCGTAATACCGTTAGTTCCTGGGCGCTGTCTGTTTTTAGAATAGTCTCTATTCTCGCAGAAGGCTTAACGCCTGCTTCCACTCTCAAGTTGCGAATCGTGCGAATCGTATCAATCAACAGCTCAAACTGTTGCTCTAGATCAGAGTCAATTCGGCTAGCATCGGCGATCGGATAGCGTTGCAAAGCCAAACAGTCTTCTTCACCAATGCCCGTAAGCGTATGCCACAGCTCTTCAGTAATGTGGGGCATGAAAGGATGCAACAGCTTAAGAATGCCTTCTAGCACGTATGCCAACGTTTGTTTTGCAGTATGCTTAGAGACCTCATCTTCACCGTACAGTCTGGGCTTCACTAGCTCAATGTACCAATCACAAAAATCTCCTCGGCTGAATTCGTATAGATCTTTGGCAGCCTCACCCATCCCATAGCTATCAAGCTGTTCGCGCACCCGCTCAACAGTTTGGTGATAACGAGAGAGAATCCATTTGTCGGCGAGTTCTAAAGCACCTTCTCCGTCACCTGGGTTTTCGCTTGGTTCTCCCAGCTCCACAGGCGTCTGCCCGCCCAAATTCATCATCACAAAGCGAGAGGCATTCCACAGCTTATTGGTAAAGTTGCGTGAAGCTTCTATGGCTAAAGATTCGTCGGTTTCACGGTCGTAGTCTAGCCGAATGTCTTGCCCAGCGCCCGCGACTTCACGAACGAGCGTATAGCGCAGCGCGTCGGTGCCATACTTGTCGATTAAGATGAGCGGGTCAATGCCGTTGCCCTTGGACTTGGACATTTTTTGGTTGTTTTCGTCGCGCACCAGGCCGTGAATATACACGGTACTGAAGGGCATTTGGCCAGTGAAGTGGCCTGCCATTAGGGTCATACGAGCGACCCAGAAAAAGATGATGTCGAAGCCAGTGACGAGCGTTTGGGTCGGATAGTAAAACTGGTAGTCGGGCGCTTCGGTGTTAGGCCAGCCCAGTGTGGACATTGGCCAAAGCCCAGAGGAAAACCAGGTATCTAATACATCAGGATCCTGGCGCACTTCTACTTCGCGGCCCACTTGGGTGGCCGCCTGGTTGATGGCTTCGGTTTCATTCATGGCGACCACAAAAGGCGTGTTGTCTCTGATTTCGCCGTCAGTTTCGCTGACAATGTACCAGGCCGGAATTTGGTGGCCCCACCACAGCTGACGAGAGATGCACCAGTCTTTGAGGTTCACTAGCCAGTCACGATACACTTTTGTCCAGCGGTCGGGGACGAACTGCGGATCTTGCTGGGCGTCTAGGGCGTCTAGGGCTTTGTCGGCCAGGGGCCGGATTTTGACAAACCACTGGGTGGAGATGAGGGGTTCTATGGGGACTTTGCCGCGATCGCTATAAGGCACCGAATGCCGATAATTCTCAATCTCGCCCAGCCGACCTTCCGACCGCAGCCGCTCAATCACCCGCTCACGCGCCTCAAAGCGATCTACTCCCGCAAACTCACCCGCATTTTCGTTTAGCGTGCCGTCTTTATTGAGAATGTTAATCACTGGCAAATTATGCCGCTTGCCCATCTCAAAGTCATTTGGGTCATGCGCAGGCGTTACCTTCACACAGCCTGTCCCAAACTCCATATCAACAAACTCGTCGCCAATAATCGGAATTTCACGCCCGATTATTGGCAGCCTCAACGTCTGACCGATCAGATGCCTGTAGCGATCGTCATTGGGATTTACCGCCACTGCCGTATCGCCCAGCATCGTCTCAGGCCGAGTGGTGGCAACTTCTAGCTCACCTTCACCATTAGTGAGCGGATAGCGAAAATGCCACAGGTGGCCATCTACTTCCTTATTCTCTACCTCCAGATCAGAAACCGCCGACTGACTGGCCGGGCACCAGTTCACCATGTAGCTGCCCCGGTAAATCAGCCCTTCCTCATGCAGCCGATTGAACGCCGTCGCCACTGCCGTAGAAAGGCCTTCATCCATGGTGAAGCGCTCACGGCTCCAGTCTACAGACACGCCTAGCTTGCGCAGCTGGTTTACAATCGTGCCGCCCGACTCAGCTTTCCACTCCCAGGCCCGCTCTAAAAATTTCTGCCGACCCACCGCTTCACGAGTCTTGCCCTCTTCGGCAAACTGCTGCTCTAAAATAGTTTGCACGGCAATGCTGGCATGGTCTGTACCGGGAAGCCACAGCGTGTTTTTGCCTTTCATTCGCTGGTAGCGCACCACCGTATCAATCAGCGTTTCTTCAAATGCGTGGCCCATATGCAGGCTGCCGGTGACATTCGGCGGTGGGATCATCACGCAAAAAGGTTCGCCGCCTTTGCTGGGGTCAGCTTTAAAGACTTCTCGGCGCTCCCAGTACTCCTGCCATTTGGTTTCGGTGATGGTGGGGTCGTACTGGCTGGCTAGCGTAGGCGTCGTTGCAGTCATTGCGGGTGCGATTCAAAGGGTACAGAGGTTGGCGCAAAGTCAATCCGGTTAAATGGTAGCAGTGATTAGAGCCTTCGTACGCCGTCGCTCAGGCAATCAATGTATACAGTGGCAAAAAAGCAGTCACAAAAAAGCACCCAAACGAGGGATCGTTCAGGTGCCGCTGATAGCTGTAATTGCGAATTGTCGGGAACATTACAGCGGCTGAAATGCTACTGAGAAAATTGATCGAGAGAGGGTGCCTGACTTGCCCCTGCGGCACTGGCTTCAGCGTTTCTTTGCTGCATAATTGCCTGCTGACGCTCGTGCAAAGACTCGGCCTGGCGGTTAATTTGGCGGCTTTGGCTACGATAAAAGCCGTCATCCGCCTGCGCTGCACCGAGTGATCCAGCTCGATGCATAATATCAAAGATGTCTACGTCTGAACCAAAAATGCCATCGTTGGCTTCGGGCGACTTAAAGTCTTGAGCGGTATTGGCAACGCCAGAGTCTTGTGCCATCACAGGGGCGACCGCAGCGCCCATTCCTATCAGTAGTCCAATGCTTAGAACGGCCAGCTTGCGCATCGGTTCATCCTCCAATGTGTTTTTAATAAAAGATAGAAAATACGCTGGAGTGCAAAACTAGCACCCGGTATTAATTTTCTTTATTGTATCAACTGATCTTTTAATACAGCACTATCTTATGCCGATCTCTTGGGCGTCCTTCGATTTGAATTAGCCGACTGGTTGCAATTAGGAAATGCGGCGATCGATAAGAGGGCGAATGGTGACGAAGGCGATCGCGCTAAACCCAATCAAAATTCCTACCGACAGGGCCATACTAATGTCGGCAAACGGAGCGTGCATCACAATGCTGCTGAACTGCCAGTCGGGATGCAGATAGATGTAGCGAATCGGCTCGATAGCATAGCTCAAAGGGTTCAAGCTAGCAATCACCTGTAGCCAGGGTGGCATGAAGGAGAGCGGCACTAAAGCGGTGCTGGCAAATAGCAGCGGTAGGTTGGTAATGAAGATAACAGCCAGCAGTTCGATGTGACCAGGGAGCGCAAAGGCTAATCCCAGGCTAAGCGCCGTGACGCCAAACACGAGCGTGAGCACAATTAGCGTCATCAACAGCAGTCCGCCAGGGCCAGGGAAACCTGCGCCAAGGAAGGCGCTGAGGATCACGATCGCACTGGTTTGAATCAGGCTCAAGGTAGCAATAAAGAGCGCTGAGGCCAGGACGATAGAGAAGCGAGAGGCGAGAGGGGCAACCAGCAGGCGATTGAGGAAGCCAAATTCTCGATCGAACATGACGGGGAGTCCAGCGTTGAGGGCTCCCGCGAAGGCGGTGAAGACGATAATACCTGCGCCGAGAAACTGTCCATAGTTTTGGCTTTCACCGAAGAGGCCGCTGGGGACATTCTGGAAGAGTGCGCCGAAGAGAATCAGCCACATCAGAGGCTGAATGACGCCTGCGACCAGTGTAGTGGGACGGCGCTGGAGCTGAATGAAAAGACGGCGGGTAAGGGCAGTCGTTTCTTGGATGAATTCTTTGGGGCCGGGGGTGGGCAGGGTGAGGGATTGGGAGATTGCGGGGGTAGGGGTGAGAGATTGACTCATATTTGAAGAGGGGTGAGGGTGTCTTTAGGCTAGCGCATCGAGTGGCGACCGAGGGCTACGCTCAGCCAGCAGGATCACCGCATGGCCTGTTTATTTTCTTTTTTGATATCGCGGGTGCCAGTAGCAGCAATTTCGGCATCCATCAGGGTGCGACCTGTGGCGGCAAGGTATACGTCATCTAAGCTGGGCTGGCTTTGAGAAATACCGAAGGTGGGGAGATCGGCTTCCTTGAGCGCAGCTTGAACTGAGGAAAGTGCGTCGGAGCCTTTGTCTACGACGAGGTTTAATGAGTTGCCTTGGGCGCTGTTGACAATTACTTCTTGGACGGCGGGCAGGGCGGCGAGGAGGTCGCGGGCGCGGGTGGCTTCGGGAACGTCGGTGAATTCACGAATGCGGAGGGTGATGCGATCGCCCCCCACTTCCCCCTTTAGCGCAGCAGGCGTCCCTGCTGAAATCACCTTACCCGCGTCAATAATTGCCACTCGCCCCGCCAGCGCATCCACTTCTTCTAAATAGTGGCTAGTGAGCAAAATAGTCGTACCCTCATCCCGCAGCTGCCGCAAAAACTTCCATACCGCCGTGCGACTTTCAACATCTAAGCCAACCGTAGGCTCGTCAAGCACTAATACAGAGGGCCGATGTAGCAACCCAGCCGCTAGATCTAACCTTTTCTGCTGCCCGCCAGAATAAGCGCCGGTTTTTTTGTCGGCAATATCTTCAATCTCAAGCAGAGCGAGCATCTGCTTGATTCGGGCCTTAGCGTCACTTTTTGACAGGTGGTAAATTGCCGCCTGTAGCTCCAGCAGCTCGCGGCCCGTAAGCACTTTATCTAAGGCGACTTCCTGAGCAATGTATCCCAGCATCTGCCTAGCGGCTCTAGGATCGTCTAAAACTGAAACGCCGTTAAGCTCTAGCTGCCCGGCATCGGGTGTCATCAGCGTACATAAGCAGCGGATGACCGTGGTTTTACCCGCACCATTCGGGCCTAGCAGGCCAAAAATCTCACCGGGCTCAATGGCAAAAGAGACATCTTTAACGGCTTCTACGTCACCGTAGGATTTCTTAAGATTTTTGACCAGGACAGCGGAAGCCATACATTAACCCAGACATTACCTAAGGGATCTCATCTAGTTTAGGTTATCCCATCATTGGAATGGCTGCTACGACAGAGAGTACACCGTTTACTAGCGACGCGATGCCAAAGCGAACGACCGGCAGCGAGTCAACAATCATCACGACAGAGAGCAGCATCATATAAAAGATAGAGTACTTAAAAGTTCCTCGAGCCAAATCACGGTCGTCGTAGTGATTGCGAAGCTGCCACGACTTTTGTAAAAACAGGTAGCCTAGTACAGCTGCGCCGATTGCATACACCGCGCCACAAGCGCCCAAAGGATAAACCAGCAGCAGCGTCAGCGGCACCAGCCCTACGGTGTAGCGCCAAATTTGGCTAGCCGTTGCCTGGTTACCTACCACCACTGGCAGCATCGGCACGTTTACCTTGGCGTAGTCTTCTTGAATCAGCATTGCCAGCGCCCAAAAGTGGGGCGGCGTCCAGACAAATACGATCGCAAAGATCACCCAGGCTGCTAGGCTCAGCTCGCCCGTGACCGCTGCCCAGCCGACTAGGGGTGGAATTGCGCCCGCCGCACCGCCAATCACGATGTTTTGAGGCGAGGAACGCTTGAGCCAGTAAGTGTACACGCCTACGTAAACGGCGATACCCAGCATCGCCAGGCCCGCGCTCAGCAGGTTTGCAAAAATAGCCAATAGCGCAAAAGACATCGCTGCCATCACGCCTGCAAACACCCACGCATCTCTAGGCTGTATACGCCCAGAAGGAATCGGACGATGGCGCGTGCGCTCCATATCGTAGTCGATGTCACGGTCGTAAATGCAGTTAATAGTTTGGGCGGAAGCCGCCGCTAAGGTGCCGCTCAGAAGCGTGACGAGTAGCAGCACGGGGCCAACGCGACCTTGTCCAGCAACCCACATACCGGCGGCTGTTTCGATTAGCAGCAGGGGGATAATGCGAGGCTTGGTTAGCTGCCAGTAGCTCCGTAGCACCTCGCCAAAGTTGTGGTGGTGGTGTCGTGTGGCCCAAGTGGGGGTTTGCATAGTAATACTAAGTGTCAATCTTCTTCAAAAGGTTCGTCGGGAAAGAGATGCCTTGTAGGCTTTGAGTATTCTTTCGGCTACTCGGTGTAAAAGCGGTTTTTAAAGGCGTTTTCTTAAGGTGTAAAGATGGTTAAGAAGCGGAGGCTACCCTCGTCGGCACCGCTGATAGCTGCCCTGCCTGATTAACGGCCTGATTAACGGCCTGATTAACGGCTCGCTGCGCTCGAAAATCGCGCAGGGAAAGCACCGTAAAGCAGACCAAAGAGCCCAGCAGGGTCGCGCCAATCGCCTGATGGCACACGGTCAGTGGTTCTACCTGAAGCCTGAGCTTAAAGGTAGCAACGCCCAGGGCTATTTGCAGAACCACTAATAGGCCAGCTGAATTCGCCAGCCCCCGCAGCCAAGGGCTCAATGCGGGCGTCCGCCACACCCAAAAGACTAGCGCGACAACTGCCAGCGTCGGTGGCACGACGCCAGCGATGTGGGTGTTCATCACGTTACACAAGTCAGAGAATCCAAAGCACTGGTGCGCCGCCCAGCGCGAACCCACAAGTCCGCCGATGATGCTTTGACAGTACACCAGCACCGCTGCGGCTAAACCCAGCCAGGGCAGCTTGCCCGCGTTGCCGGTTGGCTGGTAGGGCAGCAGCGCCGTGCCGATGACTAGCAGCGTACAGAAAAAGAGCAGCGCCGTGCCCAGGTGGGCAGTCACAATATCGAAGCGCAGCAGTTGAATGACGGTAAGCCCGCCTAAAAGTCCCTGCACGATAATTAAAAACAGCGCGCCTAGAGAGGCCCAGGGTAGCCAAGTGGGTAGCGATCGCCGATACCAGCCGCACAAACCCACCAGGCCAATCGCCATCAGCCCAATTAGGGAAGCATCTAAGCGGTGAAACCACTCCAAAAACACCTGCAAGTTCATTTGAGCCGTGGGCACTAGCTGGCCGTAGCACAAAGGCCAGTCAGGGCAGGCAAGGCCTGCGTTCATGACGCGGGTAGCGCTACCGACGGCCATGAGGGCTAGGGTGGCGATCGCCATTTTCCACACCCATCGCCTAATCAGGGTTTGAGCCTTCAGGCTGACTGATGCTTGATCAGAATCAGTCTTTTCAGCAGAGGAAGCACTAGAAAAACTAGGATTTGTCATCTTTTTATCATCCTAGGGCTATCGACTTGTTTTCGTACGTGAACTCGCTTGCTAACTTCGCTTTCCATCTGGCTTTCAAACAAACGTCTCTAGTCTCTATGAGTAGAATCTCCCGAGGAGAATATAACGTGCTTAAGCGAATATTCTCCCGCTATAGACATTTTCTTCCAAATAACGGGATTTGTGTTTAATGTTGCTTAACAATTTGCTCATCCCAGCGCCAAAATCTGGGCAGGTAGTGCTGGATACAACTCATTGATCGTGCATCTGAAAGACTCTTTTTATACCAGCTTCAGATAGCGCCTCTGAAGCGCTTTTAGGCAGTCCGCACAGCAGTCAGCACATACGGTTGAGGAACGATTGGGGGAGACTTCGCCTACGCTGATCGGTCGCCTAGCTAGCACTTTTAAATGGCGCTTTACGCTTTAACGGAGTGCCAAGCCAAACAAATTCTATAGAAAAAGTTAAAGCGAACCACATCACTCAAAAAAAAACTCATATCGCCAGAAAGAACGCTACCTTAAATAGGCGATGAGCACAGCTACCCCTCGCGCAAGGCGCACACTAGAGGAAACAAAAGCAAGCCTCACGCAAACAAAAACAACAGGTCTTTTTAGATCTCAGACGAAACACCGTGAAGATTCCCAGTTCTGTTCTGACTCTCTTAATCGGGGTATTTATTACCCTGGCCAGCCTTTGGTACGGCCAAAACCACGGTCTTATGCCGGTTGCAGCTTCTAGCGAAGCTAAACTGGTAGATGGGCTGTTCAACACGATGATGACGATTGGCTTCGGCTTGTTTTTGTTAGTTGAGGGGGCAATTGTTTTTGCCGCGATTAGCTTTCGCCGTCGTGATGGAGACGAAGGTGACGGTGAGCACATTGAGGGCAATATTCCTCTAGAAATCGTCTGGACAGCGATCCCGGCGGTGGTTGTACTGGGCATTTCTATCTATAGCTTTGACATTTACACCCGTATGGGTGGGCTTGACCTGATGGATCACCATATGGCACCAGCCCAGAGGGAAGCCAAGTCGGTGCAGGTTGCCTATGCCCCCGGCACGGAGAATCAACCGCTGTTGACAGCAGAAGCAGGCGCAGGCATGGGTCTGATGCCTAATATGGCGGACGATGCCGTTTTGTCTATAGATGTGAAAGGCTTGCAGTACGCCTTTATCTTTAACTATCCCAATGGCATTGTGGATGGCGAGCTGCATGTTCCGGTCAATCAGCCGGTAGAGCTTAACCTCAATGCGCAAGATGTGCTTCATGCTTTTTGGCTGCCGGAGTTTCGGATTAAGCAAGACATGATTCCGGGGCAAGATACCAAGCTGGTGTTCAATGCGATCCGAGAAGGCACCTATCCAGTGGTTTGCGCTGAGCTATGTGGGCCTTACCACGGCGGTATGCGCACGCAGATTATCGTGGAGTCGCCCGAAGATTACGCGACCTGGGTAGACAGCAGGCTCACAGCTATGGCTGCGGGCGACCATACCATTGCCAACTTACCGAAGGCTCCTGCCGATCGCACCGAGACTGAATACCTGAATAACTTCGTTGAGCCAATGCAGCTAGCCGTCGCGCCAGAGAGCCTGGCCACCCTGCACAGCCACCCTCATTCTGATTAAATTATTCTGCTTGGATCATTCTCACTAGAGATGAGCCTTTAATTGACACAACTTAGCCCTAATAAAAAACTACACATGACAGCCACTGTAGAAGCTAAAACGCCTGAATCTGATGTGCCAATGCTCTTGGGCAATGAGCGCAAATGGACTGACTATTTTACTTTTTGCACCGACCACAAGGTGATTGGGATTCAATACCTGGTGACGGCCTTCTTTTTCTATTTAGTAGGGGGCTCGCTCGCAACCGTGATGCGCACTGAGCTAGCAACCCCGGCTCCCGACATTGTGACACCCGACGTGTACAACGGTATGCTGACGCTTCACGGTACGGTAATGCTGTTTTTATGGATTGTGCCAGCGGGTGCGGGCCTGGCTAATTATTTGATTCCACTGATGATTGGGGCTAGGGATATGGCTTTCCCCCGGCTGAATGCGATCGCCTTTTGGATGATCCCCCCTTCTGGCCTTTTGCTCATTAGCAGCTTCTTTTTTGAGCCGCCTCAGGCAGGCTGGACATCTTACCCACCGCTCAGCCTGACCACGGGTGCCCTCGGTGAAGGCATCTGGATTATCAGCCTTCTGGTCGGCGGAACGGCCTCCATTTTAGGCGGGCTCAACTTTCTGGTGACGATCCTAAAAATGCGCGTGCCCAGCATGTCTTTAACTGACATGCCCCTGTTTTGCTGGGCGATGATTGCCACTTCTTTGCTGATTTTGATCAGTACGCCTGTGTTGGCTGGTGCGCTAATTCTGCTGGCCTTCGACCTGCTAGCGGGCACGGCTTTCTTTAACCCAACGGGCGGCGGCAACCCGGTAGTCTACCAGCATATGTTCTGGTTTTACTCTCACCCGGCGGTATACATTTTTGTGCTGCCCCTGTTTGGCGCAATCAGCGAAGTGATTTCGGTACATGCTCGCAAGCCTATTTTTGGCTATCGGGCGATCGCCTACTCTTCTATCGTTATCAGCTTCCTTGGCCTGATTGTGTGGGCACACCACATGTTCACCAGCGGCACGCCTCCCTGGCTACGCATGTTCTTTATGATCACAACGATGGTGATCGCGGTACCTACTGGCATTAAGGTCTTCGGCTGGGTAGCGACGCTGTGGCGGGGTAAAATTGCCTACACCAGCGCCATGCTGTTTGCATTGGGCTTTCTGGCGCTCTTTTTAATCGGCGGCATCAGCGGCGTAATGCTTGCGGCGGTGCCTTTCGACATTCACGTTCACGACACCTACTTTGTCGTGGCCCACTTCCACTATGTGCTGTTCGGCGCATCGGTGTTTGGCGTATTCATGGCGGTATACCACTGGTTCCCCAAAATGACCGGCCACATGATGAACGAGACCTGGGGACGCATTCACTTTGCGCTGACCTTCGTGGGCATGAACCTCACCTTTATGCCCATGCACGAGCTGGGGCTAAGAGGCATGAATCGCCGAATTGCGCTGTACGATCCGCAGTTCACTGACTTGAACGTAATTGCCACTATCGGCGCTTACATCATGGCCGTCTCAACGATTCCTTTCTTAATCAACGCGGCCTGGTCTTGGCGCTATGGGCCTAAAGCGCCTGCTAACCCCTGGCGAGCGCTGACGCTAGAGTGGCAGACGCTCTCTCCACCGCACATTGAAAACTTTGAGGAGCTGCCCGTGCTGAAGACAGGGCCTTACGACTATGGCCTGGGCTATATTGCTGAGAAAGACCCTGAAGAGCTGTACGAACACGCTGTTCCGGCTCCGGCTGCCGGATAACAGTCCGCTGAATAACAGGCTGCTGGATAACCGTTAAAGGCTAGCCTGAAAGTAAATCTCAGCCAACATTGCAAACACCAAACCCCAGACGAAACCATGCAAGGTTCTATTGATACCACCGCACAGGGCACGATTAACATTGCCCAGGAAGGCGCAGTTAGCCATCACGAAGAGCATCCTGACCACCGTATGTTTGGGATTTTGGTGTTTTTGTGCGCTGAGAGTATGCTCTTTATGGGCCTATTTGTTGCCTACACGACCTTTCGGCTGGTCGCGACAGAATGGCCACCAGCCGGAACGCCTGAGCTAGAGCTTTTGCTGCCGGGCATTAACTCGCTGATTCTAATTTCCAGCAGCTTTGTCATTCACAAGGCCGATACCGCCGTTAAAAAGAACGACGTAAACGGCGTTAGAGTCTGGTTCAGTGCGACCGTGATCATGGGCACGATTTTTTTACTCGGGCAGCTCTATGAGTACAGCAATTTAGAGTTTGGCCTAACGGACAACCTGTTCGCCAGCACTTTTTATGTGCTCACTGGCTTCCACGGTTTGCACGTACTGCTCGGTCTGCTGATGATGATTGCCGTTTTGTGGCGCGCCCGGACGCCGGGTCACTACTCTAGTGAAAGCCACTTTGGCATTGAAGCGGTAGAGCTATACTGGCACTTTGTCGATGTAATTTGGATTATTCTGTTTATTCTTTTATATCTGTGGTGAAGTCTTTACGCCAGCAGTTTTGAGTAGTCTTTTACACAAAGTATAGTCACTTCGCGGCTGGCGTTCTGCAACCTTTCGACAGAGATTTGGATATTTGGCTAGCTTACAACAGATTCAATCCAGGGCAGATAGGAAGACACTCGGACGTAATATTCCCACACGCCATAGCGACCTTCGCCCAGGTTTTCGCCTGAGGGCAGGCGGGATATTTGACCGGAGCTGATGCCTGCGATCGCCCACCCTTCACCCATCTTCACCAGCGCTGGCCCGCCGCGATCGCCTGGCCCCGAAATGCCTTCTAGCCCAGTGCCTTCAGGCGGCGCATCAAACTTAAGCATCAGCCACTGCTCATCTACTTTCTCAATGCGGTTAGTGGCTATGCGTATCTTTCCATCAGCCTGATCAGGCCCAATCAGACCGTGGCCAAAGTCACCTCTACCGACAAAGGTAGCTATTTTACCTAGCTCATCGGTTTGTCGGAACAAGGGTAAAGGAGAGATATTTTTAACGGGTTGGCTTAGCTCAATCAGAGCAACATTGTTAGCGGCTATGTCTCGTTCTAGGCTGTAGTTTTGAAACTCAGGATGCAGCACTACCTGTTTAAGGGCGTAGGCTATGCCCGCAAGCTCAATCTCTTTTTCTAAAGACAGTTCTACGGCCACATGAGCCGCGCTTAAAATCCAATTGGGGCGAAACAATATCCCCATACCGTCGCAGCGAAACCGGTATGGGGGGGGGATCTGAGCGGCAGCCATCAGGCTGGGCTTTATCAGTGCGTCAATATTGTCGTAGCCAATTTGCACTGCTTCTTGACAGCTATCGACCGCTACAACCGCTGGAAACTGCTGCGAGTCAGCCAGATGAAGATCGGGATTAACATCGTGGCGAATAATCATGACGAACCCTACTGAAAGTAACCGAAAGCCTGCTTAATCGAACAGCGACTAATCTTAGCAGGCAGAACAGCTAATTGTTAGAGTCGCAGGCTAAGAAGCTGCCGCGACCATCTCAGGGGCCTCCTCGGTTTTTCTAGTCGCAATCACCTCGGCAATCTGCGATTCAATTTCATCTTTCACAATTTGGCGATACTCCAAAAAGTGTTCGATTTGAGCGCATACGGTCAGGTAGCTAGCGACCCCGCCCCGATTGTGCTTCAGCATTTTGAAAAGATAGATCCAGAAAGTAGAGCGAGTTTCTCTTTCTACACCTTGCTTCCAGCAGACGATCCACAGCGCCTTGACCAAATGCCAGTTAAACGGCTCTTTGGCAGATTTTGGCTTTGGCCCCCGGCTCTTGTCATTGTGGCAGGGCGCTTCGCCCAAAATTCGGTAGTGCCGGTAGGTGCGGTCTAAATATTTTTGTGGGTCATACAGATTCCAAAAGGCATCGACGTACTCTTGAGCGACATCTTCGACCGGGCGAGTCGGTACAAAGTTCATCAGCGTGGTCTGGTGAATATTAGCCGTCTCTTTCCCAGCAAGCAGTCGGTTTTCTTTTTCGAGGCGATGCCAGAGAGCGGTGTCGGGCAGTGCCTGCAACATGCTGAAGAGGGCTGTGGGGATAGAGCATTTTTCAACGAACTGGACAATGCGATCGCCCGCCCCCTTCTTTTCTCCATCAAAACCGATAATAAAGCCTGCCATCACCCGAATGCCGGTACTCGCAATCTTGTGAATAGACTCGCTCAGCGGATCGCGCACGTTCTGAAACTTTTGCGTCACCTTCAGACTATCTGCATCTGGCGTTTCTACACCCAGGAAGACCGCCCCGAAGTTACAGGCCGTCATCAGATCCATCAGCTCTTGGTCGTTAGCCAGATCCACCGACGCTTCGGTCGAGAAGGTAAAGGGATAGCCTTTTTCCTTCATCCAGGGCACCAGCGCCTCCAGCATCAGCTTCACATTGCGCTTATTGCCAATGAAGTTGTCATCCACCATAAAGATGCTGCGCCGCCATCCGAGCGCGTAGAGGCACTCCAGCTCAGCAATGAGTTGCTCGGGTGACTTGGTACGCGGCTTGCGGCCATACAGCACAATGATGTCGCAAAATTCGCACTGAAATGGGCAGCCGCGTGAAAACTGAATCGCCATCTCGGAATAAGCGTCTAAATCCAGCAAATCGAAGCGAGGTACCGGGCTAGTGGCGACATCAGGCCGCTCTAGGGCGCGAAAAGTTCCTGAGGTCTCGCCTTTTGCGATCGCCTCCACCAGCATTGGCAGCGTGATTTCACCTTCGTCCAGCACACGAAAATCAGCCCCGGCTTCGATTACTTCGTGCGGCAGGGCAGTAGCATAAGGCCCGCCAACCGCGACTGATTTACCCCGGCGCTTGGCTTCGCGAATTTGCGCCAGCATGTCGGGCTTTTGTACGATCATGCCCGAGAAAATTACTAGCTCCGCCCAGTCCCAGTTGGCTTCGGTAAGTTCTTCCACATTGCGATCTACCAGCCGCAAGTCCCATTCTTGGGGCAATAAAGCGGCTACCGTTACCAGCCCTAAAGGCGGCAAAATTGCTTTGCGTCCGGCCAGTTCAATCGCTTTGTCAAACGACCAAAAGCTCTTAGGGAACAAAGGATAAATCAGCAAGGCTTTCATAAAAAATTGCCTGTCTATATAAGGAACTGTGAAACTGAACGGTAAACCGTTTATAGCGCAAAATACGCAGTAATAGGCCAGTTAAAAAGCGATCGCCCGTCATCTCAATAGAGACAAACGAGACAACGAAATTTGCAGCTACAAACCAGGTAAGTTCAAAGAACGTTACATAAATTCAGATGCTCAACCCGCAGTTCATGTTACCATAACATGTTGAAGAGAAAGCCGAGTTTTACTTGACAAAAGCTCTGTGGCATGTGTGCCAATGCGACGCGGGCGATTTGTTGGCACCAGCAAAATAGCGGGTGTTTTTTTACAGTGCCAGAAGGCATATTCACAAATATGTAAGTTTCAGGGCGTCATTAACTCCAATCTTCTCCCTTCTTGATCCAAGTAGGGGTAAAAACAGTCTCTGTTCTGTGCACTTCTCTAGTCTTCGCGAACAGTTCCGCTTCCGTCAGCCCCCACTTTTCCAAAGCCCTATCCAAATCACGCTGAATATCGCGGGCTCCCTGAAACCCGTCATAGCGAATGCGCAATCGAGCGAGTTCGGCCATGTTTAAGTTGCTAGGACTGCCCGCTAGTACGGTATTCAACGTTTCCCGGTCTCTCTTGTACTGCGGGTGAAGATAGTCTTTTTCATTTTGAACGTCTGCCACAGAGGTTCCTCTCACTAACAACATCAGTTCACGCACAGCGTCGCCGCATGGTGACGAATATGGTCGCCCATGAACGTCGCCATAAAATAATAGCTGTGATCGTAACCGGGCTGCTGCCTGAGCGTGAGCGGCTGACCCGCCTGCTTGCAAGCAGCGGCAAACACTTCAGGCAATAGCTGCCCTTGTGCTAAGAACGAATCAGCTTCCCCCTGGTCGATTAAG
>JBGTGK010000189.1:0-6525 GCA_041746795.1 Phormidesmis sp. | reverse complement strand
TCCCGACAGCATTCTAGAGAGCGTTCTAGACAGTGGCAGACTTTACGAGCCCACGCCACGGCTAGCCTTGATCGGTCTAACGGTAGGTCTAGCCTGCTTAAGCAAATATCACGGTGCCTTGCTAGGCCTGGGTCTGGTGTCCTTCTGTCTAACTAGCTCCATCTACCGCCGCGCGCTGTACTCCCGATGGATGGGTCTTAGCGTGGTTTTATTCAGCCTGTGCGTGCTCCCCATTTTGTATTGGAACAGCCAGCATGACTGGATTTCGCTGCGGTTTCAGCTAGGCATTGGCGGAGCATCGGCCAGTCGTTTCGCAGCCGACTCTACGGGCTACTCCTTAGCAAATTTGTTAGGCGTGTTCCTAGCTGAGATCGGCTTTCTTTTCCCTACGCTGGGCTTGCCTCTTTGGTGGGCTAGCGTCATCGCACTGGTAAAAGCGTTGATGAAGACGCTGAGGAAACAGCTCCTTACCAGCCGTACACAATGGGCCAAAGTGCAGCTCGTGCTGTGGAGCGGGCTACCTGTGGCCGTCGGATTTACCTTATTAGGCGGACTTACTCATACTTATCCTGCTTGGCCCGCACCTGGACTGTGGAGCCTGACTCTATTGCTCGGTCATGTAGCGGCAAAATGGCCGAAGCGTAAAGTACGTCGATGGCTTCAAGGGACTGGACTGGTCATAGGATTTTTAATCCTATTTGCGCTAACGCATGTCACGCTTGGCACATTGCAAAAGCCAAGCCGATACTCTATTTTTGGCGGCTTCGTTGCACCTCAGCAAGATCCTTCGACAGCGCTGATCGACGTCAGACAGCTACGAGAGCAGTTCACCCGCTCCGATGAGTTCTGGCAGTCAGTCACTACAGCCGACTTCATCCTCACGCATGAGTTCTGGCTCAGCGGCTATGTTGCCATGGCACTGCCAGAGCCTGTCCATCTCACTGTCGCCAGCTTCACCCAAGACCCCCGAGGCAATGCCTTTTGGTTCGACTCTCACGACTGGCTTGGTAAGGACGCGCTATTGGTGAGCCTGGCACACTTTGACCAAAAGAAAATCATTGAGGCACTAGCCCCCTACTTCGAGTCCATCACGCCGCTGACCACCGTTACCACCCAGCGCGGTAGCGCGACTACAGAAACCTTTTATCTCTACAAAGGCCGCAGACTAACTAAGCCATACCCATATCCCTACTAGACAGGTGAATTCCCCTTTTCCTTATCTCCGCCTATCCCTCTCTTTCCAACCATCACAGCCAAAATCTCAAGCCCCACAGCTAGCGATCGCTACTTAACATGACGCATCGCCCGCCAACCTGTGTAGCTCAGCAGCGCTGTCGAAGCGAAGACAAAGGGAACGCCCCATCGCAGTCCAGAGAAGGCCATGGCCAGACTACCCACCCACAGTGATAGGGCGTAAATAAACAGAACCGTGAATCGGTGGGAAAAACCAGCCTTTAGGAGGCGGTGGTGCAAATGGCGCTTGTCAGCCACGAAGGGCGACAGGCCCTGACGCATCCTTAGCAAAATGACGGCTGACATATCCAAAATAGGAATCGCTAGCGTCAAAGAAGGCAAAACGACAGCAACCGTTGTGATTCCTTTCACCAGGCCAATAATGCCGACCCCGGCCAGGGTAAAACCGATAAAGTATGCGCCGCCATCGCCCATGAATATTTGCGCTGGGTTGAAGTTGTAGCGCAAAAAGCTTAGGGAACCTCCTGCTAAGGCTGCGGCGACTAGCGCAGCGGCGGGTTGCTGCATGTAAAGGGCTACCACCGTCATTACGGCAGCTGCAATTCCAGATACGCCAGCAGCTAGGCCATCCAATCCATCTATCCAGTTAATGGCGTTGGCCATGCCCACTAGCCAAAAGACCGTCACAATCCAGCTGATGATGTGGGGCAGCTGAATAATGCCTGACTCAGCCCATGGCAGGCTTAAAAAGGCAATATCAACGCCTACGTACCAGGCCATAGAGGCGACGACGATTTGCATGATTAACCGGCTGAGCGCTGATAGCCCAAACAGGTCATCCGCTAGGCCAATGCAAAAAAAGGCAACGCCACCTAAGGTAACGCCCCAAATAGAGTGGTCAGCAACCGGGCCGAGTGATCGGCCATCGGCTCCGAGAAAACCCCCCGTAAACCACACGGCTAAAAGGGCAACGAGTACGCCCATAAAAATTGCCACGCCACCGAGCCTGACCATTGGCTGGCTGTGTACTTTTCTGTCGCCAGGCAGATCTACTCTACCGCTGGCAAGTCCGACTTTTTTGACCACAGGGGTCAAGATGAGTACAACGAGGGCGGAGATAACAAACGCAGCAAGGTGATAGAACGGAAACGCCATCAGAAAAGGCTATGTAAGGTTGGCAGGTGAGGAGCGCATAGCGAGCAAAGGCTTCGAGCTAACAGCAAGCAGACCTGGCAGTTGTAGCTGTGGCGCTACTTATTTCCAGCTCTTCGGGCGACAGTATACCCCTTTCCAATCTACCTAAAGTGTGGGGATTATCAACAATTCCTCATATTACTTTCAAAACAGAAAGCCCCGAACACATTTATTATCTGTGTTCGGGGCTTTAGTATTCAGGCTTTTCTACAGCAGAGCCCTACACTAGAGCCTTACACTAGGGCAGGTTCGGCTACCTTCACATGGGAATAGAGAGGGAAGCGATCGCACAAATTCAGCACCCGCCGCTTGCAGCTATCAGCCACTGAGCTATCGTCTGGATTAAGCAAACAGTCGGCAATAATATCAGCAATTTCTACAAACTCTGACTCACCCATGCCGCGAGTCGTCATCGCAGCCGAGCCTAAGCGCAGGCCGCTAGTGACAAAAGGCGACTCTGGATCGAACGGTACGGTGTTTTTGTTGGCGGTGATGTTAACCTCACTCACCAGCGCATCGGCGATTTTACCGGTCATGTTAATCGAGCGTAAGTCCATCAGCACTATGTGGTTGTCGGTGCCGTCAGAAACCACCTTAATACCGCGCCTTTGCAGCTGCTGGGCCAAAGACTTTGCGTTTTTGATCACCTGCTTGCAGTAGTCCGTAAACGCGGGCTGTAGCGCCTCGCCAAAGGCGACTGCCTTGGCGGCAATCACATGCTCTAGCGGGCCGCCCTGAGAACCAGGGAACACGGCCTTATCGAACTTTTTGCCCAAGTCCACATCCTGGGTCATAATCAAACCGCCGCGCGGGCCGCGAAGGGTTTTATGAGTCGTCGTCGTAACGACGTGGCAGTGGGGCAGTGGGTCGGGATGCTGACCGGTGGCGACGAGGCCAGCGATGTGCGCAATGTCGGCCATGAGGTACGCGCCAACTTCATCTGCGATCGCCCGAAACTTCTCAAAGTGAATCGTCCGAGGATAGGCCGAATAGCCACAGATAATCAGCTTCGGCTTATGCTCTAGGGCAATGGCGCGAATCTGATCAAAATCTAGCTGCTCGGTTTCGCGGCTAACGCCATACTGCACAACGTTGAACCACTTGCCTGAAAAGTTCACCGGAGAACCATGCGTGAGGTGACCGCCATGGGACAAGTCCATGCCTAAAATAGTGTCGCCTGGACTCAGCAAAGCTAGAAACACCGCGAAGTTAGCCTGCGCGCCTGAGTGAGGCTGAACGTTGGCATGGGCCGCGCCAAATAGCTTTTTCACCCGGTCAATCGCTAGCTGCTCTGCCTGGTCAACAAATTCACAGCCGCCATAGTAGCGTTTGGTTGGCAGGCCTTCGGCGTACTTATTTGTTAGCACAGAGCCTTGAGCAGCCATGACCGCTGGAGATGTAAAGTTCTCACTAGCAATCAGCTCTAAGTGGGTTTGCTGCCGGTTCAGCTCTCTGCCGATAATGGCCGCTAGCTCTGGATCATTTTGCTGCAAAAAATCGACATTAGTCTGGGTCATCTACTCAATCCTTTTGGTTGCGGCGACTCGTTGGGCTAGAAGGTTTTTATGATAGCTCGCTACAAACCTCAACTGGCGGGCAACCGCTCATAACCTCCATGAACAAACAGAATGCAACTTCATATGAACGCTGGATGAATGTTCGCCACAGGCAAGAGTACGGACAAACGCTGAAGAAGACTAGAGAGAAAACGAAGATCCGTGCCGAAATGTAACGCTTTGAAACATATAATAGAAAAATATAAGCATTGCTTAGTGCCATCACTAAATAGATGTTGTGCCCTTCCTTGCGAACCTGAGAGCTAGCCCGGTGGCACTGTTGGCGTATAGAGTATTTAAGAGTATTTAGTCAGCGCCCCAGATAAAGGTTCAGCTAAACGCTAGGTCTAAATTTGGTGACGGCTAAATTGACAACAGCTCAATTGGCGATTTGCCACTGTTCATTTTTCCAGTTTGAGGCATTGATGCTGCAACTGACCCATCCTTCCACTATGACCACCGCGCCTGCGTTTATGTCTCTTGAGGAGTCATACGAGCGATGTCGTCAGATTACGGCAGAGTATTCCAAAACGTTCTATATGGGAACGCTGCTGATGCCTGAGGCCAAGCGTCGGGCCATCTGGGCCATTTATGTGTGGTGCAGGCGAACTGACGAGCTGGTAGACGGCCCGCAGGCAAAGTTCACGACTGAAAGCACGCTTGACCACTGGGAGTCTCAGCTAGAAGCCCTATTTTTGGGACATCCTAAAGATGATTTGGATGTGGCTTTGGTCGATACTTTAGAACACTTCGAATTGGATATTCAGCCCTTTAGAGACATGATTTCGGGGCAGCGGATGGATTTGCATCAGTCGCGCTATGAGACGTTTGAAGATCTCAAGCTGTATTGCTATCGGGTGGCTGGCACGGTGGGCCTGATGTCTACGACGGTGATGGGGATGGACAGCAGTATTAATACGGCTCCGTGGCGAAAGATAAACCCAGCGCTGCCGCCCATTCCAGAGGCGGTTTCTTTGGGCATTGCTAATCAGCTCACTAACATATTGAGAGATGTGGGTGAAGATGCTAGGCGCGATCGCATCTATCTCCCGCTAGAAGATCTGGCCCTGTTCGACTACACCCCAGAAGACCTGTTTGACGGCGTGATTGACGATCGCTGGCGTGGGCTCATGCGGTTTCAAATCCAGCGATCGCTCAAATATTACCAAGAGGCTGAAAGCGGCATCGGTCGGCTGCATCCCGACGCTCGCTGGCCGGTGTGGACGGCCCTCATGCTCTACCGCAAGATTTTAGACGTCATTGTTGAAAACGACTACGACGTGTTTAATCAAAGAGCCTTCGTCCCTAAAACACGCAAATTTCTTTGCCTGCCTCAGGCGCTGATTCGCGCTCGCATTTCATAGGCGCACCCGCGCTAAGTATTCAACACAAAAGGCCATCTGTCCGTAAAGACAGATGGCCTTTTGCCTGTAGCGGTATCTGAGAATGCTGACGCTTAAGAGGGCGTTGTTTGTGCGGCTAGCATTTCTTTGAGCTTGGCCAAGTCCTGTGCCCAGCGCGGATCGGGTTCGGCAGCGGCAGACTTAGTTTCAGAGACCACCGTTGACTCCTGTCCGCGACGGCTCCCGCCTTTTTTCGCCCGACGAGCGCCGCCGTTAGCACTGCCATTGGCACTACTGGTTTCACGCACTTCAGGTTCGCCTTCTTTCTCGGTGCGAGGCATGGCTTTTTCAACCTTGAGCGTGGCATCTTGAAAAGAAAACCCGTTGTATTTTTCAACCAGAGCATCTGCTATTTCATCCGTTTTGGCGGTTACAAAACCAAACCCACGGCACTTGCCTGTCTTCCGATCTGAAATTAGTTTTACAGAGACCAAGCTATCGGTTTCCTCTGCGAAGATTGCCTCAAACGCTTCACGTTCTAAATCTCTAGGGAGATTGCCAAAATACAAACGAATCGACATCGAGAATGACCTCTAACTTTTAAATTCGATTAACAAGCTCCAAAAGCGCTCCAAGCAAAACGCCTGTGATGCCCTACAGCGTGGAGATGTGGAAAAACTTTCTATCACAAGTCCCTCAAAAACTAATTCAGGCTAACTAAAAGAGGGACATAGGCGCGCCTGCGTATTTAAAGTATCACGATGTCTGTAGCCAAACCAAGTTGAAAAGATGAACTTGTGTTTAGTCTCGAAGTTTGCTTGTAACAGGTGTTTCAAGCAGATGGGCCAAATGTCTACGCCAGAGACCCAGGCCAGAGGCCCAAAAGAAAGACCAGCTGGAAAAACCAACTGGCCAATATGCTGTGTTGAGAGTAGGAGAACCCATGCTTCACGTCGACTAAAAGTAACAGCAAGCCGCTACCTCAATTAATCGGAACATGAACAAGTTCTTGGGATGAATGTAACACCAATTGATAGATTACGCAACATTTCTTCATGTCAATTGGGAAAGGCAGGCACAATTGCCTGGCAGACACCTAGCTGAAGCTATTTAATTTTGTCTATGGTTTCTTGAAAAATTTGCCCAAAGCCTAGCAGCCACAGGGCTAAGCCGCTAGTGATTGCGATGACCAGTAGCGAGGTTATGGGATGAGCGGCTTGTAGCAGCGTTCCGTTATT
>JBGTGK010000188.1:0-3327 GCA_041746795.1 Phormidesmis sp. | reverse complement strand
CGCATTGAATGTATTCAGGTTTCGACATTCTCGCACTCTTCTCCCAAAAAGCAGAGTTTTGCATTTAGCTGCCCGTGATAGAGTTCTGAGCAACCTTACCAAGTTGGATATGTCTTTTCCCAGAGCCAGCGGTATTTTGCTACATCCCACGACGTTACCGGGCCGTTTTGGCATTGGTGACTTAGGTGCGCAGGCATACCGGTTTGTCGATTTTTTAGAAAATAGCCAGCAAACGCTATGGCAAATTTTACCGCTTGGCCCTACCGGCCACGGTAATTCGCCCTACATGGCTTATTCAGCAATGGCGGGCAATCCTTTACTCATTAACCTGGAAACGCTTCAGGCAAAAGGACTGCTAAATGAGGAAGACTTAAGCATCGATCGAGGCTTTAGCGATAGCGTAGTAGACTATCGGGCGGCATACGACTTTAAGCTAGATCGCTTGCGGCGGGCTTCGGTTCGGTTTAAGGATGTTGCCGATGATAATGATCGCTTGGCTTTTGACGACTTTCGCAAGGACTGTCGTAGCTGGCTAGAAGACTACGGCCTGTTTATGGCGCTTAAGGATAATAACGGCGGCGCGCCTTGGACACACTGGGATAGAGCCATCACTCAGCGCGATCCCTTTACGCTCAATCAGGCGAGGGTGGATTTGGCCAGTGAAATCTTTTTTCATGAGTATATGCAGTTCGAGTTCTACCGCCAGTGGTCGGGTGTGAAGGGCTATGCGAACGCTCGCGGCATCCAAATTGTGGGAGATATGCCGATTTATGTCGCTCACGACAGCGCTGACGTGTGGGCTAGGCCAGAGAACTTTATGCTCAATGAGGAAACGATGGAGCCCGCTCAGATGGCTGGGGTGCCGCCTGACTACTTTAGCAATACCGGCCAGCTGTGGGGCAACCCTACCTACAATTGGGAAACGGTTAAAGCTGACGGGTTTAGCTGGTGGCTAGAGCGCATTCAAACTCTGCTCGATCAGGTTGATATTATCCGCATTGACCACTTCAGAGCGTTTGCGGCTTTTTGGGCAGTTCCCGCCGGACATGAAACCGCGATCCATGGAGAGTGGATTGACGCACCCGGCGAAGCCTTTTTTGAAACGGTAGAAAAGGAGCTAGGACAGCTGCCTTTCCTGGCTGAAGATTTGGGGCTGATTGATGAGGCCGTTGAAAAGCTGCGCGACAAGTTCGATTTCCCTGGCATGAAGATTCTCCAGTTTGCCTTTGGTGGCGATCACAAAAATCCTTACCTCCCCTTCAATATAGACAGCAACTTTGTGGTGTACAGCGGCACTCACGACAACGACACTACCGTCGGCTGGTTTAACAGCGCCTCAGAAAAGGAAAAACAGCGTCTGGCGGCTTACGTGGGCGCATTTGATCCGATTAATGTTCACTGGGCAATGATTCGTTTGGCAATGGCTTCTACGGCAAACCAAGCCGTTACCCCGCTGCAAGATTTGCTAGGGCTAGGTAGCGAGGCCCGGATGAATACGCCTGGCGTTGGCGAAGGCAATTGGGAGTGGCGATATACGGATGCCATGCTGACGCCAACCATTTGCGAGCAGCTGAGGCAACTGACGGATCTTTATGGGCGATCGCGCGACCAGGATACCGAATAACCGAACCTCACAACCGAACCTTGCTAGCAGGTAAGCTTTGCTACGCTGAAATTTACAATAGGTTTATTAAGTAAAGGTTTCAGGAGGGAAGCTAAGTATGGCTGCAACTGACTTCAAAGACTACTACGCCATTTTGGGGGTCAGTAAAACGGCTGATGTTAGCGAAATTAAGCGATCGTTTCGTAAGCTGGCGAGAAAGTATCACCCTGACGTAAACCCTGACAACAAGACCGCTGAGGCGAAGTTTAAGGAAGTCAGTGAAGCTTACGAGGTGCTCTCTGATGCCGACAAGCGGAAGAAATACGATCAGTTTGGCCAATATTGGCAGCAGGCAGATCGGGCTGGCGGTGCAGCTCCGGGTGGCTATGGCGGGCCAGGCGGTGCAGGCGGCTTCGACTTTGGCGCATACGGCAGCTTTGATGACTTTCTCAATGAGCTGCGAGGCCGAATGGGCACAGGCGCAGCCCGCCAAACCTACAGCTATCAGCAGCCTCCTAGCGGCTTCAACACAGAGGGATTTGGCAGCAGCGGCTTTGGTTTCGACCCGAGGGCGGCTAACCGTGCCAGCCAATCTACCGCCGGGCGTGGTGTTCTCGATCAAGAAGCGACGCTCAAGCTCAGCTTGTCGGAGGCGTTTCAGGGCGCTAAGAAGCGATTTACGATTGGCACTGAAGCTGTCACCGTTCAAATTCCGGCAGGCGTTAAGTCTGGTAGCAAAATTCGTCTTAAAGGAAAAGGCGCGACCAACCCGCAAACGCAGCAGCGCGGCGACGTATACCTGATTATTGAGCTGTTGCCTCATGGATTCTTTGAGTTTGATGGGGACAATTTGGTATGCGAAGTGCCCATTACCCCTGACGAAGCTGTTTTGGGTGCCAAAGTGTCGGTACCTACGCCTGATAGTAAGGTAACGGTGAGTATTCCTGCCGGTGTGAAGTCGGGCCAGACGCTGCGGCTGCGTGGAAAGGGATGGCCGCAAAAAAAAGGGACAGACCGCACCGACTTGCTTGTAAAAGTAGTGATTACGCCGCCTAAGAACTTGAGCGTGGAGGAAAAGTCGCTTTATGAAAAAATTCGCGCTAGCAGAACTTTTGACCCCAGGGCCGAGATTGATAGCATTAAGCTTTAACGGTAGCGCTAGAGAGTCATATCTATAGCTGCCTAGCTGCTTGGCCTTCAGGCGCTCACATAGACAAAGCAGAAAACGCCGAGTAGTAAAAAGGTACTCAGCGTTTTTTTATGGCTTAACTGCTGATAATTTATGCAACGCTTTGCCGAGTAACCCTAGCGGGAACGGGAATCCTAAAGCTCAAGTGTTCATTTTTAAGGCTCCCTATTCTAGACTCCCTAATGGATAAACTACCAGCACATCAGTTAGTCGGCGTTCAAGAAGGCTTGGTGCACCGAATCACTAACCGCATTCGCCAGTCTCTAGAGCTGAAAGAAATTTTAGACGCCATGGTTGTAGAGGTGCGAGGTTATTTGGGAATCGATCGCGTAAAAGTGTATCGGTTTAACCCTGATAGCAGTGGGCTAGTCATTGCCGAAGCTATTAACGACCATCGGTTACCGTCATTATTAGGTCTGAATTTTCCCGCAGGCGACATTCCGCCCTATGCCCGCGAGCTGTTTTTAAAAGCCCGTCAGCGCTCCGTGGTCAATGTGGCGAATGCCCAAATCGGGATTGGCCCCCTAGACGATCC
>JBGTGK010000187.1:0-5149 GCA_041746795.1 Phormidesmis sp. | reverse complement strand
CTTTCTCTGGCGCTTTTAAGTTGGTACTATAGTCAGCTAGCAATGCCTCTAATGAACGCTTCAGATCGCGATTTTGGCAGGTGCGTCTTACTAAAACTTAATGGTTTGTTTAGATATGATTACCGTTGCTTTGCCTAAAGGCTCGCTCCTGACAGAGAGTATTCGTCTTTTAAAGTCTGCTGGCCTCGACTTCAGCGGCTTTTTGGACAGCAGCCATCGCCAGCTACAGCTCACTGACAGCAGCGGCCAGGCAAAGGGTCTGTTGGTGCGGGCTCAAGATGTACCTGTGTACGTTGAGTATGGTCAGGCGCAGCTCGGCATTGTGGGCTATGACGTGTTGAGAGAAAAGCAGCCCAAAGTGGCTCATTTGGTCGATTTAGGCTTTGGTGGCTGCCATCTGTCGGTTGCAGTTGCTGCTGACAGCGGCTATCAGTCAGCGGTAGATTTGCCGCCTCACTGCCGCGTCGCGTCTAAGTTTGTCAGCAGCGCTCGTGAGTATTTTCAGTCTTTGGACTTGCCTGTAGAAATCGTTCCTCTGTCAGGCTCTGTAGAGCTAGGCCCAATTACCGGTATGTCGGAGGCGATTGTGGATATTGTTTCAACCGGGCGCACGCTCAAGGAAAACAATTTAACTGAGCTAGAGGTGCTCTATCACAGCACGGCCCGACTCATCGCCCACCCGTTGAGCTATCGCATTAATAACGGTGGCCTAGACGACATCGTTGAGCGGCTGCGGGCGGCTAGCCAGTCAAAAGTGCCTGCGTAAAGGAACATGACAGACGAGATAACGCGTTAGAGTATGTAACGGTTAACGCGGTCTACATGAGAGTTTGCAATGGTATCAGCTTCTTCTAATTCACAACCTGATGCCAAACAGCTCAACCAGCAGCCCGATCAGGAGCCTGACAACCGGCGAAGCATCAAAAGCGACTGGCGGCTATTTTTGCGGTTGCTGCCCTACATCACTCAAAATCGCCGACAGCTGATTCTGCCGCTGCTGCTGCTAGTACCGCTGTCGCTAGCTCAGGCGTTGCAGCCCGTGCTGATTGGGCAGGCTATTTCGCTGATTAAGCAAGAAAATGCGGCCTGGAGCTTCCTTTCATCAATGAGCCTACGGTCGGGGCTTAACTGGATTATCGGTGGGCTGCTGCTGGCGATCGCAACCCGCCTGGCCTTGGACGGCTGGCAAAGCTACCAAATTCAAAAGGTGGGTGAAAAAATCACCGCCGCCGTTCGCAAAGACCTGTTTGAGCATGTCACCGACCTCTCTATGGGCTTCTTTGATCGCACGCCGGTCGGAAAGCTAATCACCCGCCTGACCAGCGATGTCGATGCGCTAGGCGACGTATTTGCAACCGGCGCGATTGGCATCATCAGCGATATGTTTTTGATCTTGGTGCTGATGGGCACGATGCTTCAGCAAGAATGGCGGCTAGGGCTGATGCTGATTGCGATGCTGATACCAGTGGCAGCTTTGATCGTCTATTTTCAGCAGCAGTACCGCAAGGCTAACTACAAGGCTAGGGAAGAGCTTTCGACGCTGAACGCGGATTTGCAGGAGAATATTAGCGGCATTGACGTGGTACAGCTCTTTCGGCGGGAAAGGTTCAACGCTGAGCTATATCGGACGGTGAACAACCGCTATGTGAGAGCGCTCGATACGACGATTTTTTACGATTCGGCGGTGTCGGCTACTTTAGAATGGATTGCTTTGGTGGCGATCGCAGGCGTCCTCTCCTTAGGCGGTTCTCTGGTCACCGGCGGCCTAATGGAAATTGGCACCCTCACCGCTTTCATCCTATTTGCCCAAAAGCTGTTCGACCCTTTGCGGCAGTTTGCCGACAAATTTACCGCTATTCAAGCGGGCTTCACCGCTGTAGAGCGCCTGAACGATCTGCTGAACGAGCCGATCACCATCCGCGATGCTAGAAATCCGGTGTCACTGCCAACGGCTACGCTGGCCAACAGCGACATTGTTATCCCCGGCGAAATTCGCTTCAACAAAGTCTCTTTCGGCTACAAAGCCGATGACTATGTACTCAAAGATCTCGACTTCACGATTCGCCCTGGTGAAAAGGTTGCCCTAGTTGGCCCGACTGGTGCAGGTAAAAGCTCGATTATTCGGCTGCTGTGTCGCCTGTACGAGGTGAGTGAAGGACAGATTTTGATGGACAACATTGATATTCGAGACATTGCTCAGCAGGATTTGCGCGATCGCATTGCCATCATTTTGCAAGACGGCTTCCTATTCTCAGGCGACGTTCAGCGAAACATTACCCTCGGCGAAGACTACAGCTTTGAGCAGGTTCGCAGGGCCGCTGAGCAAACCAACGTAGACACGTTTATTGAGGCGCTGCCACAGGGCTATAGCACCCAGCTCCGAGAGCGGGGAACGAATCTTTCGGGCGGGCAAAAGCAGCTACTCGCCTTTGCCCGCGCTGCCGTTCGCAATCCAGGAATTTTGGTGCTCGACGAAGCCACCGCCAACCTAGACGTTGGCACTGAGGCAATGATTCAGCAGGCTCTAGATAAGCTGCTCGCAGATCGTACGGCGATTATCATTGCTCACCGACTTTCCACTATCCGCAACGTAGATCGCATTTTGGTGCTAAAGCAGGGGCGGCTGATTGAGCAAGGTAGCCATGATGAGCTGTTAGCCGAAGACGGTCTCTATGCCAGCCTATACAAACTACAGATGCTAGGGCAGTAAAGGTCACACGCTTTGATTAAATAGGAGGTGCATACATTCATAGGAGCGCATTCCTTGGTCACCACGAAGCACGTTGAGTTTAACGGTCCGCAGGTATTGCAGCAGCTGATTGAGGGGCGATCGCTCACCCAGGCCCAGGCCGAAGCCCTAATGGACGGCTGGCTCACCGAATCCATTTCACCCGCGATCGCTAGCGCCATCCTCATTGCCATCCAGTGCAAAGGCGTCACGGGCGACGAACTAGCCGGTATGGCCCGCGTCCTTCAAGGTCAGTCACTCGGCGGTATGTTAGTCGACCCCGACCTACCCAAACCTCGAATAGATACCTGCGGCACTGGCGGCGATGGATCCTCCACTTTCAATATTTCGACAGCCGTTACCTTTGTTGCTGCCGCCGCAGGCATTGCCGTCGTCAAGCATGGCAACCGCTCCGCCTCTAGCAAAGTAGGCTCCGCTGACGTCCTCGAAGCCCTCGGCGTAGACCTGGACACATCGCCCGAAAAGTCTAAAGCTGCGCTTAAAGAAGTCGGTGTCACCTTCTTATTTGCTCGCGGCTGGCATCCCGCAATGAAGGCCGTTGCTCCCTTACGCAGCGAGCTAAAAGTCGGTACCGTGTTCAATTTACTGGGGCCGCTGGTCAACCCGTTAAGACCTACAGGTCAGGTAATTGGCGTTTATGCGCCATCGGCCATTGAGCCGATGGCTGAAGCGCTAAAGCAGCTAGGCATGAGCGAAGCTATGGTACTGCACGGACGCGAAACGCTAGATGAAGCTGGACTGGGCAAGGAAACAGACGTTTCTGTGGTGAGCCATGGCTCGGTAACCAAAGAAGTTTTAAATCCTGAGGCATTTGGCCTGACGCCTGCGCCCTTATCGGCGCTCAAAGGGGGAGAGCTGGCGGAGAACACCGCTATTTTGCGCAGCGTTCTTCAGGGAAAGGGCACCCAGGCGCAGCAAGACGCCGTTGCCCTGAATGCGGCGCTGGCCTTGCAAGTAGGAGGAATGGCTAACGGTGATACCTTTGAGGCGGCTTGCGCTGATGGGGTTAGTAAGGCTCAGGACATTTTGAGCAGTGGAGCCGCTTGGGAGAAGCTAGAGCAGCTAGTCGCCTTCTTAAAGTGCTGATCGCTTACGCTGAAAGCATCCCGTAAGTGGACGTGCTGGCTATGGTGACTATCACAAAGAATCCCCTCATCCAACCCTTGCTACAGGAACCAGATTCCTTAGAAGCCTGGCTTGAAAATCCACCTGAAGGAACGGAATGGGTAAACGAGCAGCTAGCTGAGAAAAGTGGCATGACGCTGAAACATGGCAGAGCCCAAAGACGGCTGAGTACGCTTTGGGCGAGCCATCAAGCCGCTAATAATTTGGGTGGAGAGGTGTGCACAGAAGTGCCTTGTCAAACAAAAAAGCAAGGGTGCTGGCCAGACGTGGCTTATATCACGCCAGATTTGCTAGAGCAGTATGGAGAAGCTAAAGCGCTGCCTGCAAGCTTTCCATTGATTGCAGAGATCGTTTTACCTACAGATTTGGCGGAAGAGATGTTTACTAAAGCAGACGAATATCTGAATTCTGGGGGAGAGGAAGTGTGGCTGGTTTATCCCGAAAACTATCGTATCGGGTAATCGTAGTTACTGCTGAGCGCGATCCGAGTTTTAGGATGGGCGAGGTTGCCAGAACGCAGAGGCTATGGCCGGGATTTAGTGTAGCGATCGGTGACTTACTAGGATAGCTACGCTGTAAGAATATTTGGATGATGGGCCATCAAAGCATCTGAGGCAAGCTATCTTTCTGAAAGATGTAGCCCATTGGATAGTCTGGGTGTGCTGGATTGGGAATGAGCTTTTACTGGCAGCAGTCTAAGCGGAGATCTAACTTTTCTAGCATTACCTGCCCGATCGAAATGCCATTGCCTACGACTAATGCATCTTCAGTCGTTCGGCGTCCTTCACACTCAATCAAAATGGCTTCCGTGACGCCGACTGTCTCTTTTCGACCAACGGCGAACTCGACGCCCTGATGATCTAAAATTCGCAGACCTAGCTTTTGAGCAATTTGCTGCGAAATCACTAAATGAACAGCGCTCGTATCGTCTAGCGCTTTTTCTTCGTGCTGGCGCAAGTGCTGGGGAGCAAGCACGCCTCGGCTGATCATCGCTTCGACGTTTCAGACGATGCGGGATTGATTGAAATGTTGACGTTAAATATTCAATATTTCAAGTCAAAGCCAGTCAACATTCCGAAGATAACCCTGTTATTAGCCAATGGCTATCACCCAGATACGTTTGAGGTGGGTCGTTGAACGCTCCAATGCTTGGATGGAACGCTGTAAGAGCTTGACGAAGAATTTTGAACGAACGCTATTAAAGGCGAAGGCTAATATAGACCTTTGCTTCATCAGGCTAATGGTCGAAAGGCTTTTAGCTAATTCTTAAAATGT
>JBGTGK010000186.1:0-11190 GCA_041746795.1 Phormidesmis sp. | reverse complement strand
CCGATTTTTTGTATGGTCTGGCCCAGCAGGTCGTTGAACACTTTAGGACGACACTTTCTGAAGAAGACACTCGTAAAGTGCTGCGATTTCATCAGCCGCAAATTGCTAGCTTTATCCATGCTCAAATGCAGCCTCACTTTTGGGAAAAAGCTAAAAACTACGAGGCCATCGTCCACAGCGGCTTTACGGCGGCGCTCAAAGAAGGCGGCGCTACCGTAACAGACCAAAAAATTATCCTAGACTATCGCCACTCTCCAGCAGATAAAAGCAACATGGCGAAGTACGTCTTTACCAGCTTCTCCCGGTGCCTATACGACGCTCAAAAGTTCGACTCCGAAAGCGAACGCCTGCTTGCCGTCATTCTAGAACGCGACGCGCTCAAGTGGTTTCGCCCTGCCAAAGGCGAGTTCAAAATTTACTATCGCGCTAGCCACGGCCAGTCTCAATATCAGCCAGATTTTGTTGCTGAAACGGCTGAAACCATTTATTTGCTAGAGCCCAAAATGAAAACCCAGATGACTGCCGATGACGTATTAGCGAAAAAGACGGCTGCTGTCCAGTGGTGCAAACACGCTTCAGACCATGCTCAAAGGTACGGCGGTAAGCCTTGGATTTACGCATTGATTCCGCACGATGCGATCGCTCAAAACATGACCCTAAAAGGACTCGCCGATCGGTTCCGTGCCTAGTTTTTCATGCGAGAATCACTAAAGGACACCATCGAGCAGCGAAATGGATCAGCGCACCTACTGGCTTTGCCTATTCAACGCCACGACCTGGCAAGAGTTCTTAGCGGCAGGCGGCGACACCGTAGGCTTTCCGCACACGCAGCACAAAACGGTTTTTAGCATTCAACCCGGCGACTACATTTTTGCCTACATGACCAAAATCTCCAAATGGGTCGCCACCCTAGAAGTCGTTTCAGACGCTTACTTTGACACCGACACCCCAATCTGGAAGCAGGCAACCTTCCCTTGCCGGGTCAAAGTGAAGTTCATCAGCCTTCTCGAACCCGAGCAAGGCGTGCCCGTTCTTTCGCTTGCGCCACAGCTTACACTGTTCGATAACCTCAAGTCTCCCACTCACTGGGGACTCTTGTTTAGAACGGCTCCTCGCAGGCTCGCAGCGGAAGACGGCCTAGCGATCGCGCAAGCAATTCAAGCAAAGCTAGCCGCAGCGCACTAATCTCAAAAAATCTCTGCTCGGTAGCAACGCCTACTTGCCTCTACGTAAAAATACGCCTATCATCATCTCTAAGGTTGTGATGCCACATCGCCGCCTTCTCCAGAACTCAACAAGACTTCAGCACCGCTGGTAGGTGGTACAAACACCTACCAGCGGCTAACGCACAGGATTCTCTGGCAATCCCGGACGCTAAGGGTAAATGTAACCTCTAGCCACCCCGATTTGCACGTCATCTCTGTGGTTGGCTAAGGATTCGCGAGTTCTGGGTTTCCTTAAACCCCATAAAAAACGGAACCCAGAATCACCATGTTTACCCCTTCTACTCAGGTCGCTTTTGCGTCTACCCTGCCCCCTGCTAATTCATCCGTTGCCCAAGCCGAACCCGTGCGGCATATGTTGTTTGGCAGCCTCAGCGCCGTGCGAGCCACCATTTTGCAATTGCACAAGCTCAACTACGCCGAGCCGAATGACTGGAGCCAGCCAATATCAACGGGTCGCCCTAATGAAGTGCTGGCGATTTTGACCAAGCGAGTAAGCGGAGAATAAACGACTTAAGCTGACTTAGTTAGAGCGTTTGGACTAGCACCTCAGCTCAAACGCTTTTGCCACTGTGCGATTGCACGCTTGTGAATCAACTATACAAAAATTAGATCTATGCAAAAATAGGTTGAACGTTCAGAGCAACTAAAAGCAATCTCAAACCCGTTCAAGGCGCAGCCACATGACCGCAGCATACTCACGAGCAGCCTTTCGTAATCGACTAGGTATGACTTCAAATCAGCTTGAGACTTTCTGCGATCGCTGGCAAATTGCCGAGCTAGCGCTATTCGGCTCTATTCTTTGCGATGACTTCAATCTAGATAGCGACATTGACATTCAAGCAATCTACCAGCCGCAAGCTCAACACGGTCTGTTTGAAAAAGTAATCATGAAAGAAGAGCTAGAAACTTGGGTAAATCGTAAAGTCGATTTAGTGAGTAAAAAGGCGTCGAAAAAAGCCGCAACTGGATTCGCCGCCAAAGTATTCTTAATTCATCTGAAGTTATTTATGTCGCGTGATCTCGCCGCTTTGTTGGATACACTCAAAATTAAAACAAAGCCCTAAACCGAAAAAGGCCCAGGGACTGCTTCAACTATTTTACCGATGCCAGGAGGCGGACTTGAACCGCCGACACGAGGATTTTCAATCCACTGCTCTACCAGCTGAGCTATCCCGGCTTGCGTTTTTTGCGCTTAACCAAAGTAACAAAATAGGGGGACACTCGCAAGAAAGTTTTTATCCCCCTAACTTCCCAATTCTTTCCAGTTCTCTAGATTGGCTGCAATCGAGTGAGCTTAATCGTGAAAGGGCCAGCGCCGCCGCCTGCATACGAACGTACGCGGATAGTGTACTTGCCGGGTTCGGTAATGCGGGCAAATAGCAGTGAGTTGGTGCTGCCGTCTGGGCCATCGTCGTTTTCGTTAACAACAACGCCGTTGGTGTCCATGAGGGTGACGAGGGTGTCAAATTCCTCAGAAATGGCATCAATGGTGACCTGATCGTCAGCTTTTAGCTCAACGGTGTAGTCTCGGGCAAATCCACCCGTGCCTGTAGGGATATCCGAGGTAGAAAGGGTGTCCTTTAGCTCTTCAGAACTCAACTTAATGGGGTTGTACATTTGCGCGGAGGCTCTGTTGGCTCCAGTGCTGATGGCTCCAAGGCTAACGGTCAGACCGGTCGATAGCAAAAAAGCAGGCGCTAAGAGCGATAGAAATCGGGTCGGTTTCATAGAAAATGCAGGTAAGTGGATTAACTGGGTTCGCTCAAAAAAATGAAAGGTCTGTAGATGCTGCACGCATTCATTAAATAAAATCATACTGAAGCACAGCGTCAATATAACTGTCCAGATTTAGGATGCCTCAATCGAAAAAAACCATACCCAGAAAAGCTCATACCCCAAAAAAGCCATAGCCAGAAAAGCCATAGCCGTCTGCATCAACCCTCGCCTGCATCAGCTCGTGCAGCGCCAGGCTGTGAAAATTTAGGCTTCGCTAGCGGGGGCGTCTTTGTAATAGTCGTCGGTACTGATACTTTCGCTTTGGCCCTGCGCGTTAATGCAGCCAGGCTTTTTGTTGTACTGGCACACTCTGGCCCAAAGCTTGGCCCTGGTGCCTTGAGGCCCGGCAGAAAAGATGACGCGGTCGCCGCCAGCAATCCCCGACGTAATTTTGACGCTGCAAATCGGACAAGTTTGAGTGGTAGGTTCTGCCATGACAATAAGCAAATAGTCAATAATGAACTAGCGTATCAAAACGTTGGTCAGCCATCGTTTAAGATCTTTGTACTTATCTGAGGCTCAATGAGCACGATGGTTCTTTAATGGCTACTCCAAAGCGCGCTAAACCCCGCAGCTCTTCGCCAAACTTGCCGCCTAGTGCTTCGCTCAAGCGGCTGCGGCAGATGAGTCATTTACTTGACAATGCGATCGCTATCCCTGGCACAGGCATTCGCTTTGGCCTAGATCCGATTTTAGGCCTGCTCCCTGGCGGTGGCGATGTCCTCACCGGATTTATGTCTGTGTATATCGTATTTAAAGCGGCGAGGATAGGCCTACCTGCGCCGACCCTTGGCCGCATGGGGTTCAACATTGTGCTCGATACGCTAACTGGGTTGGTGCCCGTGCTGGGTGATGTGTTTGACGTTGCCTGGAAGGCTAACAGCCAAAATGTGGCGCTGCTAGAAAAGCATATCGCAAACCCTGAGCCGAGCCGAGCGGCTGATAAGGTGTTTGCCTTTTTAGTGATTGTCGGGCTGCTGGCGCTGGTGCTAGGAATAGCGGCGCTTTCGGTGTGGGTGATCGTTCAGGCCGTTGCTTTGCTAGGAAGACTGGGGAATTAGGGGATTAGGGAAAGTGCTTTTGAAGTTGAACCGCCGCTGAACCGCCGCTGAACTGGGGAGCGGCTGTGGCATAATAATTCGACTCCTTGCCGCCGGTTTTTAGATGACAGCTAAGCAGTTTACTGCCGATATTTCCGGGTCAGATCAGTCGGTTGAGCTAGAGGTTTTATTGCCAGAGGCAGAGAGCGACCTCACTGACTACGACTTTCATCAGCAGGTGGATACGGCCTGGCAGGTGTGTGACCGATTTGATTTGCAAACCGATATTTGGCGCGGACGGATACTGCGAGTAGTGCGTGACAGAGAAAAGCGCGGCGGCTCTGCCGACAATGAGGCCAATAGAGAAAGAAAGGATCAAGCCAGTAAGCGTAAAGACATTGCCGGGGGCGCAGGCTTCCTCAACTGGCTAAAAGATAGAGACGTCAGCAAAAGTCAGGCCTATGTCCTCATAGACTTGGCCAACAGCGCTGACCAAATGCTAGAAGATGGCCTGATCGAAACCAACGATGTGAATCGTTTTAGCAAGCGGGCCTTTATCGAAACGGCTAAGGCTTCACCGGAAGTACAGCAAATTGTGAGCGAAGCTGCGCGTCGGGGCGATCAGATTACCCGTAAAGAAGTCAAAAACCTGTCTGATGACTGGACGGCGATGAACTCGGATTTGATTCCTGAGTCGGTGCGCGAAAAGGCCGCTGACAACACCATTCCATCGCGCTACCTGGCTCCTTTGGTGAAGGAAATGGAAAAGCTGCCGCCTTCTCATCAGCAAACCCTCAAAAATGAAGTAGATGAAAATCCTGACGTAGACACGCTTAAGCAGGTGACTGCCGAAGCTAAGTATCTTTCGCGCTATATAGAAGCAGCGGCTCAGGTGCAAAGCCTAGATCCTGAACAGATAAACTTAGAGCTGGCTTTAGATGAGGCCTTGCGGGTGGGCTGCTTGAACTCAGCTGCCGACCTAGTGAATCAGGCTACTCAGCTAGAGCAGTCTGCCGTTAAGCTGTACACCGCCTGGAAGCGAATAAATAAGCTTTCTGACCGGGTGTATGTCGATAGCGGTGAGAGTACGCCGCATTTGCGATCGCTGCTAAAAGCACTAGAGCCACTGTGCAGCGAGCTAATAGAAGTTCGGCTCGGAGAGGCCGATAGTCCTACATCTCGGCGCATACGGCTAAGGGTAGAGCCCGACGAAATAATCGGTGATATGAAGCCTGCAAACATCAATCAAAGGCCCATTGATGTGCCAGTTAGTTAGCAGTCCACCCTCGAAAGGTAGATGCCGATAGCCGATAGAATAGGCGTCAATAAGAATTACCGATTGATTGCCCGTGGATTGATTGGTTTGCTCGGTCTCATTGCCTGACAACGCGTCTTTCTTTGGGGAGGGGTGATAGTCTATAAAGAAGACAAATTGGTAAGAAGTGTTAAGAAGCCTCTGGTGCTATTCCCCTCTTACAGCTAAAGCTTTTTCCCGTTAAAGCTTTGTCTTCACCTAGGGGTCTTCTTGCTAAAAGCGAGCGCGTTAGGAGAAAAATGCCTCAGGGCATCTAAATATCAGCAGAACAGCTTAACTATAATCCAGGATAAAACCGCCATGCCAACCCTCGAAGCCAGCCCAGTGATGGACTTCCAGAGTGAAACTTACAAAGACGCTTACAGCCGCATCAATGCGATTGTGATAGAAGGAGAACTCGAAGCTAACGACAACTACAAGCAGTTAGCCGAGCGCCTGAGTGACCATACCGACGAGCTAATCAAGCTGGCGAAAATGGAAACTCGTCATATGAAGGGGTTTCAAGCCTGTGGCAAAAATCTGAGCGTTACTCCTGACATGCCGTTTGCCAAGGATTTCTTTGCAAAGCTGCACAACAATTTTCAGGTTGCCTTTGCAGCAGATAAAATCGTCACCTGCCTGCTGATTCAGTCTTTGATTATTGAGACGTTCGCGATCGCCGCCTACAACATCTACATTCCCGTCGCCGACGACTTCGCTCGCAAAATCACAGAGGGCGTCGTCAAAGACGAATATATGCACCTCAACTTCGGTGAAGAATGGCTCAAGGCCAACTTTGAAACCGCCAAAGCAGAGCTAGAAGAAGCCAACCGCGCTAACCTGCCGCTGGTGTGGAAGATGTTAAACGAAGTTGAAACCGATGCTGCTGTCTTGGGCATGGAAAAAGACGCCCTCGTCGAAGACTTTATGATTACCTACGGTGAAGCCCTAGGTAACATTGGTTTTACCAGCCGTGAAGTGATGAAGCTGTCGGCTCAAGGCCTTGCTGCTGCATAACACCCGTCAGCCAAACTCTGGCGGCTTCACCTAATGCAGAGCTTAGCCGCTAGATTCTAGCTAGTAGAGTCACCTGCTGAAGTCACTTTTTTTAAGATGGCTGCATTTTGTTTGCTGTGATGCCTCCTATCGCTGAGTCCTGCTGCAAATGGCAGGCTCATAAGATCTAGGAGGCTTGTGCAGTATTTATCTAGTTCCTTTCAGCGCGCAATGCGTCAGTAACCCCGAATGTTTGGTTTAATTGGTCACCTCACGAGTTTAGAACACGCTAAGGCTGTCGCTCACGATTTAGGCTATCCCGAATACGCCGATCAGGGTTTAGATTTTTGGTGTAGCGCGCCGCCGCAAACGGTCGATCATTTCAAAGTGACCAGTGCGACGGGCCAAACCATCGAAGGCAAGTACGTCGAGTCATGCTTTTTACCCGAAATGCTAGCTAAACGCCGCATTAAAGCAGCCACTCGCAAGATTTTGAACGCGATGGCCCATGCTCAAAAAAACGGCATTAACATCACGGCCTTAGGTGGGTTTTCCTCCATTATTTTTGAGACCTTCAAGCTCGATCAAATTAAGCGCGTTCGCAACCTAGATTTAGACTTTACGAAATTTACGACGGGCAACACTCACACCGCCTACGTCATTTGCAGGCAGGTAGAAGCGGCTGCGCCCGAGCATGGCATAGACCTGACCAATGCTACCGTAGCCGTATGCGGGGCGACTGGTGACATTGGCAGCGCGGTGTGCCGCTGGCTAACGGCTCGCACGGGCGTGAAAGAGCTGCTGCTAGTTGCGCGTAATCAGGAGCGGCTGAGTGCGCTGCAAGCAGAACTTAACTTTGGCCGGGTCGTGTCGATGCATGAAGCCCTACCTCAGGCCGACGTGGTGGTGTGGGTAGCGAGCCTGCCCAAGGGGTTAGAGGTTGATATGACGAGCCTCAAGCAGCCTTGTCTGATGGTGGATGGCGGCTATCCAAAGAATATTGACGTCACTTTCAAGCACCCTGGCATTCATGTGCTCAAAGGGGGAATCGTGGAGCACTCGCTCGATATTGACTGGCACATTATGAACATTGTGAACATGGATGTGCCGGGCCGTCAGCTGTTCGCCTGCTTTGCAGAGTCGATGCTGCTGGAGTTTGAAAAGCTACATACGAACTTTTCTTGGGGCCGCAACCAGATCACCCTTGAGAAGATGGATTTGATTGGTGAGGCGTCTGTGCGGCATGGGTTTAGGCCGCTGCTGACCTAGCTTAGATATGGGGCTTAGATATGGGGCTTAGATCATCAGCTGATAGTTTCAGAGGGCTGATAATTGCGGTAATCTGGTAGTCTTACTGATTTTTGTGTTCCCTATGGCAACGACTGAGCGTAGGCCAATCCTGTTGGATTTTGAAAAGCCCCTAGCTGAGCTAGAGTCTCGAATTACCCAGATCCGAGAGCTGGCCGAAGATAATGATGTGGATGTTTCTATCCAGATTTATCAGCTAGAGTCGCGGGCTCAGCAGCTGCGACAGGAAATTTTTACTAGCCTGTCGCCCGCTCAGCGCATTCAGGTAGCGCGTCATCCGCGTCGGCCCAGTACGCTCGACTACATTCAGGCGATTAGCGACGAGTGGATAGAGCTGCATGGCGATCGCAGATCCGGCAAGGATGATTTGGCCCTAGTTGGCGGCATTGCCCGATTTGAAGGTCGCCCGGTGATGATGATGGGTCACCAAAAAGGCCGGGACACTAAGGATAATGTGGCGCGTAACTTTGGGATGCCGGTGCCGGGCGGCTATCGCAAGGCTCTGCGGCTGATGAACCATGCCAATCACTTTGGCATGCCGATTATGACTTTTATTGATACGCCAGGTGCCTGGCCAGGGTTTGAAGCCGAGAAAATGGGTCAAGGGGAGGCGATCGCCACCAACCTGCGCGAAATGTTCCGCCTGGACGTGCCGATTATTTGTACGGTGATTGGTGAGGGTGGATCGGGCGGGGCGCTAGGAATTGGGGTGGGCGATCGCCTGATGATGTTCGAGCATTCGGTGTACTACGTCGCTAGCCCCGAGGCCTGTGCCTCTATTTTATGGAAGGACGCTGGCCGTTCTGCGCAGGCGGCTGAAGCGCTGAAGGTCACCGCCTGGGATTTGAAGAACCTGGGCATTTTAGATCAGCTATTGCCCGAGCCGATTGGCGGCGCTCATGCGAATCCGATTGAGGCGGCTGATACGCTAAAGCAGGCCTTGGCGCAAAACTTGAACGTGCTGCTGGAGTTGAGCCCCGAGCAGAGGCGGCAGCAGCGCTATGATAAGTTCCGGCAAATCGGCGTATTCTCCGAATAATTGGTTAATTATTGATTTAATGGAAACACCTTTTATGAATACCTCCGATGGGATTTCGGCTGCCAGTGGGCAGGAGCTGAGCGATGGCATTGCCGCTCGGTCTCAGAATCGTAGCCTGCCTAGCCCCAACGGCAATAAAATACCCGTCAGCCAGCAGGTGCGGCCCGATCGCCAAACCAAGCGCGCCTTGCCACCTAGCTGTCAGCTCTCCACCATCGACCCTACCAAAGACAACGGCCCGATGATGGACGCGGTGCAGACCATGCTGCTCTCTGTCGGCGAAGACCCCGAGCGCGAAGGCCTGCTCAAAACGCCTCATCGAGTCGCTGAAGCCATGCGCTTCCTGACTCAGGGCTACTCTCAAACCTTGGAGACCATCGTTAACGGCGCTATCTTTGACGAAGGCCATAACGAGATGGTGCTAGTGCGCGACATCAACTTTTTTAGCCTGTGTGAGCACCATATGCTGCCGTTTATGGGCCGTGCTCACGTTGCCTACATTCCCAATCAGCGCGTCGTGGGCCTCAGCAAGCTCGCCCGCATTGTCGAAATGTACGCGCGTCGCCTGCAAGTGCAAGAAAGGCTAAACCGTCAGATTGCTGAAGCTGTGCAGGAAGTGCTAGAGCCCAAAGGTGTAGCGGTCGTGATGGAAGCAAGCCACATGTGCATGGCCATGCGCGGCGTGCAAAAGCCCGGTTCTTGGACGGTCACGAGCGCGATGGTCGGTGTGTTTGATGAAGACGCTAAGGCCCGCGAAGAATTTTTGAGCCTGATTCGGCATCAGCCAGGGTTTGTAAACTTCTAAGGTTTATTTTTTAGCTTCCCTTTTATCAAAACCAGCGATAGAGTTGGTGATGATATGTGCAGTTTCGTGTGAAATATGGCTATGACAACTGGCGCGCCTACGGCTGAAAACCCGATGACCTTGGATGAAAATGATGGAGAAGCGTCAATGGAGACTAGCCACGTAGATGTGATTGAAACTATCATCTCTAGCATGGAGCAGGACGGCTCAGCTATGGTGAATCACTCCGAAGACGGCCACCTATGGAAGTTTCGCTACGGCACTGTAGACGTATTTGTGCAGCTTTCGGGCGAGACAGACGATGATATGTTTACCACTTGGTCGCCCGTGCATAAGCTGCCAGTGGCAGACGAGGCAGACATGATGCGTCAGCTGTTAGAGCTGAACTGTGGCAGTACGTTCGAGGCCTGCTTTGGCCTGATCGATCAGAGCGTAGTGGTGTTTGCGACACGGACGCTCAAGGATATTAACCCCAGCGAAATTTCACGGCTGATTACGATCGTGGCCTCCATCGCTGATGAGAATGATGAAATGCTGCTAAAAAATTATCCGGCAGCTTGAATACTATTATCAAAACGGAAGTTACTTTCACTAAGACCCGACGAAGCGTATGAGCAACTTATTCCTTAACGTCGCGCTAGTTTCATCGACTGCTGTAATTGTCTTAGTTAAGGTCGGCTTTCTGCTTTGGGTTTTTTCGCGATCGCAAAAACCTGCGGCAATTGTCTACGCGGCTTATATCCTGATCTCTGCGGTTGTCAGCGCTGTTCTACAGGCTTTTCTCTCTCAGTTCTTCTCACGGTCTGAGGGCATTGCTGTTTATACGCTGACGCTGTTAACCTACGGCGTCGTCAATTCTTTAGTGGAAGTGGCTCTCTTTATTTGGTTTGTGCAGTCACTCCTGAAGCGCCCAGTTCAATCCTTACCCGTTCAATCCTTAATAGACGATGCCTGATTGCTGGCGGCTTATCCCCTTGTATGAAGGCACTGGCGCTGAGCAAATGGCGATTGATCGCTGGCTGCTCGATCAGCATGTGAAAGGATTACAGCCGTCGTGTCTGCGGTTTTATACCTGGCGATCGCCCACCATTTCTCTGGGCTACCACCAGCAACAGTTTCCAGCCCACTGGAACAGCTTGCGCTGGCAGGGACAGCCGGTAAATCTTGTTCGTAGGCCCACCGGCGGTAGGGCCGTACTCCATCAGGGCGACCTTACTTACGCCTTAATCACGTCGGGCCTGAAGGGTTCACGCCGAGAAGTTTACCGGCAGCTGTGCCAATTCCTAATCGAAGGCTGGCAGGCCTTAGGGGTAAAGCTTTCCTTTGGCGAAGCTGGGCGCGGCTATATTCACAATCCCAACTGCTTTGGCTCTGCTACTGCTGCTGATTTAGTCATGGAAAATGGCTATAAGCTGATTGGCAGCGCTCAAGTCTATCGGGATGGCTGCGTGCTACAGCATGGTTCGATGCGATTGCAGCCTGACAGCGAGCTATTTGAAAAGGTGTTTGGTGAGAAGATTGAGCAGCCAGCCCTGCCTAAGATTTTGCAGGCGGCGGGTCGGGTTGACATTGTTGTAAAAGCGATCGCACAGGCTGCTATTAAAAGCTTTGACGTTTGCTTCGAGGAACAGCCACTTACTGCTATGGAAAGGGCTGTTATAGAAAGGGCGATCGCTTCTACAGCCCGCCAGACAAAATCTGAGCAA
>JBGTGK010000185.1:0-3021 GCA_041746795.1 Phormidesmis sp. | reverse complement strand
TGGCGCGATCGCCAACAGAGAACAATACTTTTTACATAAGCTGACGAGCGATCGGCTTGCGATCGCCTTTTGCGCAGATCTTGTCTTGTTCTGGGCGTTTCAGATCTGGCTGATAGATGCAGTTGCAACAGAGGACGATAGATATCGTACGCTTCGCTTTATTCCTTTTTGGGGCCTTGCCGTTTGGCTGTTAGCGTAAACTTCGCGTCTCTCCTCGTCCTGAAAGAGCGGGAAGAGTCACGTACCAAACTAATACGGTGGCGTACAGATTCAGCCTGAACAGGCCCACAGCTTTCGAGTTTGAAAGGAGCGCTAATCGCCCTAGCGATCCCCACTTCTGCTTCTAAAACAGCGGGCTACAGACACCTGTAGCCCGCTGTACGTTAGCTTTTTTTGCCAGAGAAGCGAGAGCGCTAAGCCGAAGCAACCAACTGCTTGAACCCTTTACCTGCTGAGAATGCAGGTACCGTGGTAGCGGGTATTTTAAGGGTCTTCCCGGTTTGCGGATTGCGCCCCTCTCTCGCCTTGCGCTCGCGAGGTTCAAAGCTGCCGAAGCCAACGAGAGCAACTTTCTCACCACTGGCAACGGCTTCTACGATTGCCTCAACCATGGCCGTCACAATAGCATCGACATCCTTTTTTGAGACCTCAGCTTTGGCTGCAACCGCGTCAATTAACTCACCTTTGTTCATGGATTACCTCTGGGAATGAATAGCAGAGCCGTTTTATCACAGGCACTAATGGGCGTTGATGACAGACACTTAAGCTGTCGTCATCCGATAGGAACCACGAGCACCCTTATGCCAGTCGCCCGCCCGTACGCCACCGGAGAGCACGTTAGAGATACGATTGCGAGCCTTGAGATACTGAGACTTGGGTATGTCTTCTGTGAAGAGCGCGGTCATGACATCGACAATTTTGAAGTCCTGCTCTGGCTGCGTTTCAAGAATCAATTTCACGGCATCAGGAATCGATTCGTTCTTGACGCCAGGGCGAGTGTATTTCTGCCAAGTGGCTGCTCTGCCGTCCTTTTTAGCGGTAGCGGTCTTAGCCGTTGCTTTCTCGCTAGCTGTCGCTTTCTTAGGCGCTGTTTTCTTAGAAGCTACTTTCTTACTGACAGGCGTTTTCTTTGAAGTTGCCTGCTTCGCCTTGGCTGTCTCTGCCTTTGTCGCTTTAGGCTTTTCTTCTACGATGGGTTCTTCTTCTACGATGGGCTCTTCTTCCACAGCAGGCTCTGGCGACATTGCTTCAATAGCAGTGGGTTCAGCAGCGTTATCAGTGGTTTCAAACATAGGCATAACGGCTCGGATGCCGTTGAGCTTCTCTTGAACTGAAGCGAGCTGCGATTCGAGCTGGCTTACCTGCGAGGCGAGTTCAGCCTCAACGGTCTGGAGCTGAGGCAATACAGTAGTGGACATAGGCATATTTTCCAAAAATTCTTTACGCGCAACAATACTATCCTCTCATTCTTTCAAAATACAACAAAAGGAAATATTTATTCCTTCATTAGCCGTTGATTGTCTATTCTGAGGAAGAAATCTCAAGCCGGGAGCAGCGGTAGCTTAGCCGTCCTTACCCGCGCTCTGTATCCCAATTGTGTGCAACACAGCCGTTTTGACACCTCATTGAGTGCGTTGCTCAATCCAAGTACTCAGCTCACTCAAACTATCAAAATCGGGGTTTGAGTAGTAACGGAACAGAAACGTACGCTAAGGCTGCATCCCCCTCCTGCTATGAGATGTAGCCATTGAAATCAGCCGCATTATGAGGAATCGTCTTCAGCAGCGTATTGATTTCGTCGAGTTCAGCATCCTCTGGGTCGAAGGAACCGCCGACCCATTCCAGCAGTGACTCATGCTCAGAATGCTCAGGATCTTTAATGGCTTCTAGGAACTCTTGATAGCCCCATGCCCCCCCACAATCTTCAGGTGGACAGGCCCGTTTAGCTTTTATACAAGTGGGATAGTCAATATCTGCCTCAGCCGTGAGCACCTTTTCAACCAGAACCTCATGCTCCCAAGAATCGCCGAAGTCGTAGGTATAGAAGAACTTGACCTTCTCACCGGCAATGACCTTGCTCAGCTTGACGGGCTGCTCATTACGCATATCCAGTTCATCAAAGCCCAGGTCAGGCATTAACATCCCGTACTCTACCCCTTGAATCGAAAACGAGTGGAGGTGGGAGTTCGTCCAACCCATTGCGAACTGAATGACCCAATGCAGATGCCCTATCGTGGCATCACTGCGCACCTGCACCCGTCGCCAAATCGGTGGGCGAATATCTCTGAGCGTAATTTTGAGCTGGTAAACAGACTGGGATTTCTTTCGAGGAGCCATTTTAGACCTTTGGGGGTTGAAAGTCAGGATGAGCTTGCCGGTGCCGTTTGACAATTTCAGTGACGGTCGTTTTGCTGAGCTTCAAGTCATGGGCAATAGTGCGATAGGAAACCTTATCTTCCACCATCTGTATCACCTTGGGCGCGAGGAGGTCAGACTTAGTACGTTGCCCCAATTGCCTACCTAACACCTTGCCCCTGGTCTTCGCTGCGGCTAGACCAGAGCGCACCCGCTCACTGACTAAGTCCCGCTCGAACTCTGCCAGCGCTGCCATGAGCTGAGCAATCAGCCGACCTTGAGGCGTCGCCAAATCGAACTGAAGTCCGGTTTGGGCAATCAACGAGACAGCCCAGGTCTGTAAGTCCTGTAGCGTCTGAATCAGATCCAGGGTGCTGCGCCCCCATCGGGTCAGCTCCGTGACTAAAATGGCATCAATCTGACGCGCCTGTGCCAGGGCCATCACCTTGTGCCGTTCAACGCGATTTTGTTTTGTGCCCGAAGCCGTCTCTTTCCAAACACCAACAACTTTGAAATCAGCTTTCTTGGCATAGGCCAATAAGTCCTGCGCCTGCCGGTCGCAAGATTGATCGGTTGTCGAGACCCGACAATAAATAGCAATCGTTTTTTGTACCAATTAAACCCCTTGGGAAATAGGGGGCTGAAACCCTTGCTGTGTCGTACCGT
>JBGTGK010000184.1:0-13175 GCA_041746795.1 Phormidesmis sp. | reverse complement strand
GCTCAGTTTGCGGCGGTTTTGCGTCAGGCGTTTTTGAAATCGCAGTCCCCATCAGCTTAGCCATTTTCCGATGTCCGCTCTAACTATTGGGCCGCTGATGCTATGCAGCCTGATCGACTCCTTCGACCCAGGGCAGAAGTTACCTCCTGCTTGCGACGGTCAATGCTCATACTATCCGACCAGTATCGCCTTCGCACCTGATGGTATCTTGAAGGTGCTTTCTCAAAATTTGTTCGAGGGAATGTTTAGCAGTTGGAACGTACAGAAAAAAGCGCTGGCCGACTATTCTGTACCTATAGGGACTGACCGCGACGACAGCTTCGAGATTATTAGCCCCGATGGAAAATACGTTTTACTCGGCGAGCCAGTCGTTGGACTTCGCCTAATCAATAGCCAAACGGGATACAGCGGCTGGAATCCATACTTTGGCTCCCGAGATACGTCAGAAGTAATTACTGATAGAATCCCAGCCGATCCTTATTCAGTAACGCCTGTCTTTAGCCCGAATGGAGACTATTTCGCAACTTTTGGCGTAGAAGCTAATACAAACGTTTACGTCTTTTCCAAACGCAGGCTCTGATGACCTGCCAATCCCTGTTTAAGTAGTTAATAGGCTCCCCACTGCCTCAGTAGGAGGAGCCTGTCAAAAAGCCAACTTAGAGCAACGCTCGCGGCATATAGTCGAGCAGTATCATCCGAAAAAATCACAGCTTGGCCGATGCGGTTCTTAACGATAGACACCGCTACCTAGTACATCATGAAACTACTGCAATGCGGTCATCTTATAACGATGCAAGGAGAATTGTACAGGTATATCGGCCAAGGGTTTGATAGCTGCTGCTATGCACCAACTGGCTGTGACGTCATTATGGGATAGCGCAAGGTTGCCACCGCGTCTGCCTGCTGGGGCACTTCGCTACGGTCTAACACATACACTTTGGCATCTGTTGCCAGTGCCTGGGATACCGCAACGTTTAACAGGTCTTGGCTACCTGTTGCTTGCTCGTCGTGATGGCTTATCTGCCGTGACTCTGCATCAAAGCTGCCCCACTTTTGAGTGTTGGCTGCAACAATTAGCGTATCAATTTGACCGTTGTAGGCGACGTTTAGAATAGTCTCTAAGTCGTCAGTAGCCTGGTTTTTATCCTTCAAGCTGCCATACTGTTCAAGGACTTCCTTGCGGTCAGCGCTGAAGTAAGGCTCGACGATTTCCAAGGCGCGATCGCGTATCTCTTCAGGGCTCAGCTGATCAGGTTGGTAAGCTACCGCTTTCTCCATTAAATGAGGGTACTTATTAGCCTGCTGATAGATAGGAAAGAGAAAGTCTACGCCCATAAATACCAACGGTGCCGTCTGAGCGCCCAGCGCCTTTTCCACACCATCAGAAACAAGCTGGAAAAACCTGAGAATATCTGTGTTCTCACTATCCTTACCGCCGCCCTGTCCGCTAAATACCTGCTGGCCGCTGCCGCTGCCGACGCCAGCTTTGGCACCCGTGTGACTTTGCAGCGACTCTTCTGGGTCATCGTAGCGGAGGGCAACTTCCAGGCTACGAGGCGTAGTGCCTAAGTCTACAGGCTGTATGCTGTGACGAGTTGCCTGATACAGCGTGATTTCGTTTTGGCCACCCGCTAATATATAGAACTGACCGTCATCGCTAATCAGCGGTATCAACGGCTTAGTGTAAAACTGCTCGCCCACCATCGCCATCTCTTCAAACTTTACGGGCACTCGGTAATAGCGAAACTGTTCTGAAGTGATGAACAATGCCAAGCCCGTACTCTGATGCTGCCAAAAGTCATTGTCCTCTAATAAATCCGCTGCGGGCTGTAGAAGATCCTGGCTCTGCTTTTCGTTGAAGTCTCGCTCACCCAATAGTTTTCCGGCTTCAGAGAGCTGATTCTTCAGGCGAATAGGATCCTGCCTAGTTTCTGAGCCTAGCTCGTGAGTCGGTAGATAAATAGAAACGCAGGGTGAGGACTGCTCTGCGCTGAGCAACTGTAGCTCTGTTTTTGAAAATAGTGTCATGGTGTTAAAAGAATGCAACGGGCTGAAACCGGCTGAAAAGGAGCGTTTGTGTCTTGATAGAATAGGCGTCCGGTCTGTTTTACTCGCCTACTTTATTGGCCTGTTCTAATCTCTGGCTGCTGAGCCACTCACTTACCGCTTTGATATCCCCGCGCCGGTGGATGAGTAGCTTCTACTGCCCGAAAAGCTTCTAAGATGCGGTAAGAATGCTCAGCACCTTGAGGCACTACCCAGGAAGTGCCGGGCTCTAGCGCAATGGCTTTGCCCTCAATGGTGAGTTCAGCCCGGCCCGCAATAACATAGCCTGCGGTCTCGTAGTCGCGAGCATGGCTAGTTTTGCTTTCACCGTCGCCAGGCTGCTCGTCCCACATACGCAGGGCAATCTGATCGCCTCTAATCAATAGCTTTTCGCCCATGTCGCCGGTATCAGCGCTGCCTGCGTCTACCGTTAAATCATCAGCTCTCATAGATTGAGTATTCATATTAGTTTTTGTGTTCTGTTGTTTAAACTGGCATATATAACATGAGCGATCGCCAAAAAATACTCTTCCTCCACTAGGAAGATTTTGCTCTATCAATAGAGAGACATATCTGCCTGTAGGTATAGGAAGATATATCGTAGGTGCTGATAAGCGTATATAGTTATGGCGAACTGGTAGCCTACCTTTTTGCAGCCTGCCGCAAGCCACTTCTAACTACTGAAAGGAATTCCTATGTCTGATACACAAATCACAGTTAAAGATAGCGGCCCCTTTGTGGTTAAGGGGCCGATGACCTTGACTGATGCTGAAGGCAATGACTTCAGCATTGATAAAGAAGTCGTCGCCCTCTGCCGCTGTGGCGCATCGACGACTCAGCCTTTTTGCAACGGCACCCATCGTAAAATCGAGTTTGAATCGGTAGTCCGTGCTGCTGAGGGTGAAGCAGGTGAATGAAGCACACCAAACGCTAAACGAGTGCGCTAAATGAGGCGCTAGATGAGTCATTCCACAACCTATCCTAGAACGTCGGACGGTCGCTATTTTGTCGTGAAGGGTCGGCTGTGGCGATGTACAAATCCTGCTTTAAGCGATGACGACGAGCAGCGCCTAGTAAAACAGCTAATGGATGCCCGCAGGCAGGTCAAGCAAGCTAAAAAAGTAAACGACTCGGCTGCTCTGTCGACTGCTCGTCATCACGTCAATACGGCCAAGGTCGCGCTAGGAGAGCGTGGCCCCGTGTGGTGGGACGACGGTGCGCCCGACTACAATCGTCACCTAGCTAAAAACACGCCTTATGCCGACTGGTATGTTCAGCAGCAGGCGGATTCTTCAACAGCTAAATAGAACAAATTTCTTGGGATTACAGCGGATAGATTTTTGAAGTTTGCAAATGGTTGTAATGGCGTAGCTTCTCATGTCGAGAATCGTCTGACATCAAAAGAAAAAGTCTCTCTTTTCTAGCACTTCTTGCGATCGCACCCTCATTATCTCTAAAATCTCCTGCCCCACTCTCTCGTAGTCCTGCCAGCCCATTTCAGCCCTAGGATCTTTTACCGAATATACTGGTATCCCTTGCAGCGCCGCCTTCTGGAAAGCGGCCAGCCGTCGAATCCCTTGCTCGAACACAGGCAGATTGGTTTCTTTGAGCAGCGCCTTAACCTCTTCACCTGCCTTGCTAGGCTTAGGCGGAATAGACGTAATCAAAATCCGATAGTGCGGCGAGCTAATTGCCTTGAGGTATTCAATTGTCAGCACCAGCGCATCGAGGGCAAGAATGTCCGGCGTCGTGGGCAACACTAACAAATCACAAGTGGCCGCCAGCGCCGAGAGATCTTCAGCAATCGGACGCGCCTGCGTGTCAATCACCACGTTTACGCTCGAACTGACTGCTTGGCCTGCTTCCCACTCATCCATCACCTCAAACGGCAGCTCGCCTCGACTCGCCCAGCCCAAAGCCGACCGGTTAGGATCTGCGTCTACCAGCAGCGTTTTGCCCTGCCCCTGTAAAAAGGCAGCAAGGTGAATAGCCGTCGTCGTTTTGCCGACGCCGCCTTTAAAGCTGGCAACGGTGATAATCATGTCTATAGTTTATACAGCGTTAGGATTAATCAAAAAACTAAGGATGACAGCTAGCCAGTGGTGATTAATTTACCAGATGTACAGGCGACCCAGGCGCTTGGTCAGGCGTTGGGCGAGCAGCTGCCAGCAGGGAGCGTGCTACTGCTAACAGGCAACTTGGGCAGTGGAAAAACTACGCTCGTGCAAGGCTTGGGTAAAGGGCTGGGTATCGCCGAAATTGACAGCCCTACCTTTACTTTAATTAACGAATACACTCACGGACGACTGCCGCTGTATCACATAGATTTGTACCGGCTTTCGCCAGCCGAGGCCGATGCGCTGTTTTTAGAAACCTACTGGGAGGGCATAGAGGTAGAGCCTGGTATTGTAGCGATTGAGTGGTCGGAGCAGCTAGCCCATTTGCCCCCTGCCTACATAGAGCTGGCCCTGAGCTATTTACCCCAAGGACGGCGAGCTGATTTGACCCTGCCAAAGTCGCTGAACCTGGATTTGTAAAGGCTCTGAATTTGTGAAGACTCTGGATTGGTAAAGTAGTTGGAGAGCAACGGATGAAGTATTGGCTGATGAAATCGGAGCCGGACGCTTATAGTATTGATGATCTGGCTCGCGATCGCACAGAGCTATGGGACGGCGTGCGAAACTATCAGGCGCGAAACTTTCTCAAGAGCATGGCAGTGGGCGACGCTGCTTTTTTCTACCACTCCAATACTAAGCCACCCGACATCGCTGGGCTGATGAGGGTTCACGAGACCTGCGTCGTCGATCCGACTCAGTTTGAAGCGGGCCACAAGTATTACGATCCAAAATCTAACCCCGAAGCGCCGCGCTGGCATACGGTAGTCGTCGCTTACGATCGCAAGTTTGAGCATTACATTTCACTCGACCAGCTCAAAGAGCAGTTCACGCCTGAGGAACTGCTGCTGGTAAAACGGGGTAACCGCCTGTCGATTATGCCGGTTGATAAGGCAATTGCAGAGCGAATTCTGAGTCTGTCTGAGTCATAAATCCTGTCATCAGGCTCCAGTTAATCAGCACTCGGTAGGCAGTTTGCAGATTTTCACCAAAGGTAACGATGCCGTCGTCATGCCCTGCCATGACGAATATTTTTTGCTGACGCAGCGGACTTTCACGAAACAGACGCTGTGTTTCAGCGGCCATTTCAGGCGTGCCGTAGGGAACCTCAGCGCGGGTGGTTGGCACCTGATGCAGCAGTCGCTTCCAGAGCTGAGGGCTGTGGACGTGAATAATGGCGTTAATACCTAGCTGGCTGGCATAAATGACGCCATGGGTGAGCGATTCTGAGGAAGCCTGGCGAAGCCCTTTGCAAGTGAGGGTATTTTGCTCAGGATTAAAAGCAGTTACGAGGGCATAGTCGGCGGCGGTAAGCGTAGGCAGGTTGCCAGTCTGAGTACCCGTAATCGCAAACGGCGGCGAAGATCCCGTAGGGTGGGCACCGCCCACCGTCAGAGAATCGTCGAAACGGTCAGAAGATTGAGAGTCGCAAGCTGAAAGCCGCGAGGGAAGAAGGCGGTGAGAGATATTGCCAAAGCCAATGCCATCGGGATATTCGCCAATGAAGTTAAGCCGATGAAGAGCGTTACGGTAGGCGGTGAGATCGGTAATGGTTTGGGGGCCAATTTTCTGGAGGAGAGGCTGGGCGATCACCTCTTCCTTAATCCAGTCACATCGGTATTTGATATAGCCCTCGTCAATCATTAGCGATCGCCTTTATCCAATTTAAAATGAGCGGGTTGACGATTTCGGGTCGCTCATCGTGCGGGCAGTGGCCGGTGTCAGGAATGGCCTGAAACGTGACGGACTGATTAGGATCGGCGGCCATCGTTTGATAGATGCCAGCGGCTGAAAGGGGTGTCCAAGGGTCTTTTTCGCCCCATAGTACTAACAGCGGCTGGCTGACTTTGGGCAGCAGTTCGCTGGGCCGAGGGCCGGGAGGCGCACTTAAAATAGAAGCAAACACCTTTTGCGCTCCTGGATGACAGGCGGGCGCGTGCAAAATATCAATCAGTTCAGGCGTGATGGCTTTGCGGTTGCCGTATACCTGCTGTAGTGAACCGCGAATGCGCGATCGCGTCCGCACCCGATTGAATAAAAACGGCCCCATCAGCTTAGAACTCACCAGCTTGCCAAAGGTGCCCATGACGACTCGCAGCGCCTTTGGCAAGTCTTCGGGGCGATGGTTGAGGCTACCGGCGCAGTTGAGCAAGACGCCACCGCTGGCCGTTTCGGGATAGGTAGTCAGCGTCATCAGTGCCATGAGCGCCCCGATAGAGTTGCCTGCGAATATGGCAGGCTCTTTGACATGTGCTTGCCAAAAATCGTGTAATAGCTTTACCCAAAACTCCAGGGTGTAGCTAAGGTCAGGCTTGTCAGAGTCGCCAAAGCCGAGCAAATCTATCGCGTATACCCGATGGCCAGCATCGGCAAGGACAGGAATGTTTTTACGCCAGTGGCCGATAGAGGCACCAAAGCCGTGAATCAGAACGATCGGCGGGCCTTCACCGTAGGCCACATATTTGATGTCATAGCCGCGCCAATCCCAATTGAGTTTTTCTCCGCTATATGATGGCTCTTTAGATAGAGCGGGAGGTAAAGCGGGAGGCAAAGCAGGGGCTAGCTCAACGGCAGGGGCTGGTTGCTGGGCTGCTGAGGGATTGGTCAATTGGGCCGTCATTAATGTAATCGTCGCTTGTAGGATAGGCTTCTATCATATCGTTCCTGCGCTTTTAGCCTATTAGCTTGAGGCTTTAATAAGCGCACGGACGCATCCCCACCTTTTGTAGGAAGCCCTCTAGCCAGATATCTGCCTGATGACGGAGGGGCGGCAGCGGGGCTTGCTGATAGTTAACGAGCAGGTCGGTGCGATCGCAGGCCTGATCCACCACAGACTTCAGGCAAAACGACAGCCCCTCTTGACCTACTAGCGGCACCACGATTTGTGGAATTGCCTCAGCGACCGTCCAGGTATATAGCTCAGCACGGGGCCGCTGCTCACTGCGGCTCATCAAAATGCGGTAGTCGCCTGCTTCGTCAGGGCCATAAATAAACGAGGGCTCCCAGCCGCGCAGCAGGTCAATTTCTACAAAGTGAATGGTGCTGCCAAAAACAGTTTCTCGATAGCGTGCGTAAAGCGTGCGTCCTCGGCCTGGCCGCTTCCGTTTAGGCGAAAGGGCTTCGATAATTGTGACAGTCTCCCCTGCCAAATTGACGATTTCTAAGTAGGTTTCGTAGATTTTTTGGGGGACGGCGATCAGCACTGAAATGGGCCGACTAGGACTAAGATAGGAGCTTACTTCAGGCCTAGCTGCCAAACTAGCGGCTGGTAGCGCCGCCGATAGATCGGGCATTGCATCAGCTTGCAAGTCAGCGGACGAACTGATCGGTGAGTCCCAGCGTATGCCAGGTGAACCGACGACCAAAGAATCTTCACCACTCACCTGATAGTGCCTTTCCCGCAGCCTAACCTTATAGCTGAGAGGAAGCTGTTTTTCTAAGGTGTCAGCCAGCGCGATCATCATCTTTTGGTGAACGCTGGGCCACAGATCGGGATGCTCCAAATAAGGGTTCATCCCTGGAAATGGAATAGGCATGACATGCACTCTTAACTTATGAAGTGACGGCTGTATGTGGCGGTGGCAAATAGGTCACCGCCTCACATCTACTTTCATTGTTCAAAGCAATGTCTGTGATTCCGACAGGTTTCGTACTTTTCCGTATAAAGCTTGCCAATACATATATCAATCTTTCTGGATGCCTTCCGGACAGTTTTTTGCAGTCGCTTTCCCTACCGTTTTCTCCACCACTTTCCCAATGGCCTGCCTCAGGCGGTAGGCTACACTACAGCGTAGTTAACTCAGCTTTATGGCCCCAATCTATGGCCCAGTTCTATGGAAATTTCTAACTTTATAATTTGGGCCATCGTCGTTTTCGGCATCGCCGGATTTGCCATTACTTCCATGCTTAGCGCCTTCCGTAAGCCCATCGATCAAATTCCATTTCCTAATGCCGTCCTAGAGCGCCCTTCTATTCCTCTTGGCGAAGCGGCAATGACCGGCTTCGTAGGGGCCGTTAGCACGTACAAAGTGACAGACTATCGCGGCGCTCTAGAGCAGTTCACTACGGTCGTTGAGCAAGAGCCCAGTTGCGCTGAGGCCTGGCATAATATTGGGCTAGCCTATGCCAACATTGGCGACAATAATAAGGCCGTGCGCAGCTTGCTAAAAGCAGCCGATGCTTACGATAAGCAAGGAACGAAAGAGGGCCTTGACCAGCTAAAAGAACACCTTGAAACGCTGAAGGCTAAAAGCTAATAAGGCTGACGATTAGCTAAAAATTAATCTACAGATTCGCTTGGATAACAGCGCCGCTAGGTTTTTTTATAGGTAAATAATCTATACAAACCATCGGTTCGTCACCGCTGTGCTATTTCTTTGCGCGACATTGGAAGCTGACCGTTTTCTTTTGCTAGCAGCTCAGCTATTGGCGATCGCCCAGGAAAAAATATGACCATTGCCAGCATCAATCCCACCACTGGAGAAACGCTAAAAACCTATCAGGCACTGTCAGCTGAGCAAATAGAGCAGGCGCTATCACAAGCTCAGTCGGCGTTTGAGTCTTATCCCTCTATCCCATTTGAGCAGCGAAGCGCGTGGATGCATCGGGCCGCTGACGTGCTGCTTGAGCAAAAAGGGGACTTTGGTCGGCTGCTGACGCTGGAAATGGGCAAAACGCTGAAAAGCGCGATCGCTGAGGTCGAAAAATGCGCGACGGTGTGCCGCTACTACGCTGATGAGGCCGAAAGCTTTTTGCGCGACGAGCCCGCTCAAACTGACACTAGCGAAAGCTATGTGCGGTTCTTGCCGATGGGCGTTTTACTGGCCGTTATGCCCTGGAACTTTCCCTTTTGGCAGGTTTTTCGGGCGGCGGCTCCGGCCCTGATGACGGGCAATCCCATGCTGCTGAAGCACGCTTCTAACGTGCCACAGTCGGCGCTGGCGATCGCCTCCGTTTTTGAGCAAGCAGGCTTCCCAGGCGGCATGTTTCAAACGCTGCTCATCGGCACAGATCTGGTAGAGGCCATTATCGCCGATGCGCGGGTAAAGGCGGTGACGCTAACCGGGAGTGGGCCAGCCGGATCGGTGGTTGCTTCTACGGCTGCTCGCCATATCAAAAAGGCGGTGCTGGAGCTGGGGGGAAGCGATCCTTTTATTGTGCTGCCGAGTGCGGATGTTGAGGCGGCGATCGCAACAGCCACCACCGCTCGCTTGATTAACAACGGCCAGTCTTGCATTGCGGCTAAGCGCTTTATATTGGTGGGCGACATTGCCGATACGTTTGAAAAAAGGATGGCTGAAAAGTTTGCTCAGCAAAAAGTAGGCGATCCGATGAAGCCAGAAACTGACATTGGCCCGCTGGCAACGCCAGGTATTTTAGAAGAGCTGCATGAGCAGGTACGAGCTTGCCTGGAGAAGGGCGCGACTGCGCTGGCTGGGGGAGACTTAGAGGCTTTTCGGCGGCAGCTTCCGGCTGAGCTGAGCAAAGGAAATTTTTATCCGCCGACGATGCTGACGGCGATTCCAGCGGGAACGCCTGCCGATCAGGAAGAGTTTTTTGGGCCGGTGGCGCTGGTGTTTCGGGTGGCTGATATTGATGAGGCGATCGCGCTGGCAAACTCTACCACCTTCGGTTTAGGCGCTAGCGCTTGGACGACGGATGCGGCTGAGCAGCAGCAGCTGATTAACGAGCTGGACGCGGGAGCTGTGTTCATTAACGGCTTGGTAAAATCCGATCCGCGTTTGCCTTTTGGCGGTATCAAGCAGTCTGGCTACGGGCGGGAACTCGCTCGCTATGGGCTAATGGAATTTGTCAATGCTAAAACAGTTTGGATCAAATAACTTCCCCCTCTCCCCTGTTCTTTAACCATTCCTTTTCAACTTTCTCTATGAACACCGCTGAACTGCTCGTCCGCTGCCTGGAAAATGAAGGCGTCCAATATATCTTTGGGCTCCCTGGGGAGGAAAATCTCGACCTGCTTCAGGCGCTGAAACGCTCTCCTATTCAGTTCATTACGACTCGTCATGAGCAGGGCGCGGCCTTCATGGCTGATGTGTATGGGCGGCTGACGGGCAAGGCGGGCGTATGCCTTTCTACCCTCGGGCCAGGTGCGACCAACCTGATGACGGGCGTGGCCGATGCCAATTTAGATCGGGCTCCGCTGGTGGCAATTACGGGGCAGGTGGGTACCGACCGGATGCATATTGAGTCGCATCAGTACCTAGATTTGGTGGCGATGTTTGCCCCGGTGACCCGCTGGAATAAGCAAATCGTGCGGCCTGACAGTACGCCTGAAATTGTCCGCAAGGCTTTTAAGGTAGCCCAAAGTGAGCCGCCGGGTGCTGTGCATATCGATTTACCTGAGAACATTGCGGGTATGTCGGTAGAGGGCGCGCCGCTGCGAGCGAATCCGTACGGGCTGCCGGTGGCGTCTGAAGAGAGTTTGCAGCGGGCGGCAATCGCCATCTCTCAGGCCAGTGATCCCATGATTTTGGTCGGCAATGGCGCGATCCGCAACGGGGCGAGCGTCGCAATTACTCAGTTTGCTCAGGCTCTGAATATTCCGGTAACGAATACCTTTATGGGCAAGGGCGTGCTCAATTACAAAGATGAGCGATCGCTTTGGACAGTCGGCCTACAGCAGCGAGACTACATCGCCTGCGCCCTAGACGAAAGCGATCTAATTATCGCCATCGGCTACGACCTGATTGAATACGGCCCCAAAAAGTGGAACCCCAAGGGCAATTTGCCGATTGTGCATATTGCGCTTACCCCGGCTGAGATTGACAGCTGCTACATTCCTACCGTGGAAATTGTGGGTGATATCTCAGACGCCTTGCGGGAGATCAGCAGCCGCATTCACCGCCCCGACAGCCAGCACCTCAAGCAGCAGTTTGCCAGCACCCGCGCAGATATGCAGGCTAACTACGAAAAGTATGCAGATGACACGGGCTTCCCCATTAAGCCGCAAAAGCTGCTGTACGACCTTCGCCAGGTGCTCGACCCCGACGACATCGTAATCTCCGACGTGGGCGCTCATAAAATGTGGATCGCCCGCCACTATCATTGTGAAAAGCCCAACACCTGCCTAATCTCCAACGGGTTTGCCTCTATGGGCATCGCCATTCCCGGTGGCGTTGCAGCCAAGCTGGTATATCCCAATCGAAAGGTTGTCGCGGTTACCGGAGACGGTGGCTTTATGATGAACTGCCAGGAGCTAGAAACCGCCCACCGCTTAGGCACTGCCTTCGTCACTATTATCTTCAACGACGGCGGCTATGGCATGATTGAATGGAAGCAAGAGTCTCACTTCCATGAATCCTCTTACGTTAAATTCAACAACCCCGATTTTGTAAAATTTGCTGAAAGCATGAATCTCAAAGGCTATCGGATTGAGTCGGCAGAAGACTTTATTCCTACGCTTAAAGAAGCCCTAGCTCAAAATGTCCCGACCGTGATTGACTGCCCGATTGACTATCGGGAAAATCTGTTGTTTAGTGAACAGTCAAAGGGGCTGAGCTGTCCATTGCCGTACTCGTAGCCGCTGCCATAACCTCTGCCAGAATGAATCCTACGTCAACCTTTCAACTGTGCTACGCAAGAACTGTTTGACAAACTCATCTCGGCGGTTAAGCTGATACTGCTGCTCAACGACGGCCTGAATGCCGCCATCGCCCCAGTCTTGATTGGCTTGAAAGTAAGCCATGAAGCTCTTTCCGGCAATTCGAGTAAGATAAGCCGCGCTCGCGCCCTGCAATAGTTTGCTAGCTACAGCCGTTGCCAAGTTGGCCTGCAATCCCACCGCTAACAGTCTCATTGTGCCTTTTGCTAAGCTTAGCGCCGCCATCGTTTTTGCCAGCGATAGCGCTAATGCTTTGGCCTCTTCAATACTGACTTCTATCCCATATATTCGGCCAAGCTCTAGCACCATTTGCGCGTTCACCGCAGCGGTTGCCAGCATATCTACGATGGGTAAAGGCGTCGCCGCTAGCACCCCGGCTCCTATCCACTGATAGCGATCAACAACAGAGTCTGCCTGCTGCTGCCTTTGAGTCGTCAGGGCAGTTTTGGCATCTGCGCTAATCTGTTGAGATTGCAGCAACAGGTTATGTGCAATCAGGTCTGCGCCCTCGCGCCGTAGAATGGTAGTCATCCTTTCAATAAGTTCAGCAATGCCTGGATCTGGCTGAACCTGGCTGCCGTCAGCGAGACTGATCGCAGCAGGTTTTGCTGCGATCGCCACCACATCCTCAGCCTGCAACAGTCCTTTCGTGCGATCGCGCAATCGCCGCAAAATCTGTTCCTTCTCCTCAGTCAAATAGCGATCACTTTTATTAAACACCAGCAGCGATCGCTTCCCCATCCTCACCAGCATTTGCAGCGGCTCATATTCCACCCGATGCAAATCATTATCAATCACAAACAACAACAGATCAGCCTTTGCTGCCAGCGCCTTTGCTGCCAGCGCCCGCTCTTCACCCCACTCACTCGCCTCTAACAGTCCCGGCGTATCCGTAATCAGCATCTCTTGCCCCTGCTCCACCACTACCCGATACGTTTGCGCCACTTTGGTCGTCCCCAACGTCGCCGCCACAGGCGCAGCCATTTCTCCTAGCAGCGCATTCACCAAAGCCGTTTTCCCCGCCGACCCCAAGCCAAACACCACCACTTGAAACGTCTGTGTTGCCAGCCGCTGCGTTAGCACATCGGAGCGATCGGCAAGTGCCTGTCGGGCTATTTCATCTTTTATTTGGTTCACCTGCTGCTGCGCTGCTTGCAGGCTCACCGCTGCCACTTTATCAGGCGCTTCTGGCAGGCTCACCACGCGCCTTCGCTTGGGCCGTAAGAACAGCCAGCCGTAGTAGATCAGTACGCTCAGCGCTCCGGCTAAAGCCAATACCACTAGCACGGTAGCTAGCTGAGCCAATAAAGGCGAGAAGGTGGCGATCGCGCGATAAAGCTGTCCCAGCGAGCTGACGGCAGTGAGCAAAATCACGACCGTTACGATGATTGCGA
>JBGTGK010000183.1:0-2322 GCA_041746795.1 Phormidesmis sp. | reverse complement strand
GGGAACCGTGCCAAAAGCTGCCAGGATGCCCCTAGCCTTGAGCGTTCGCGTTGCAGTCGTTACCACCATTTGCCGAGACAGGCGCTCGGGCCTTTCCATCACGACATCAATGCCGCTGACGTTCATGGCGGCGGGCGATAGCGACGGATTTTGGGTTTTGCTCGCGATCGCACTCCACTCTAAAATCGCCTGCCAGTCCCAGTTGGTCTCAACCCGTGGTAAAGCCGTCGCGCTCTGCTGAAACCCCTGCTGAAACCCCTGCTGAAACCATTGAACAACGCCCTGTCGCTGGTGTCCTTCCCCGAGCTGCTGCAACGCCTGAAGTAAATAGCGCTTTTGCTGCCTTTGCTCGAACAGGCCGGGCGGCTCCACCAGCGCAACCCGAGCGCCGTAGCTGACGGCTGTAATGGCCGCAAGGCGTCCTTCCAGGGTGCCGCCTAACACCACTAAGTCGTAATCAGCGGGCATCGCTGAGCGCCTCTAAATCTGGCAGTTCTAGATCTGACAGCTCTAAATCTGGCAATACGTCAGCCAGGGCGGCGAGTAAGCGCTGGTTGTCTGCTGAGGTTTTAACAGCTACGCGGAAGTAGCGATCGCCCAAATCCTCAAAGCTCATACAGTCACGAATATAAATTCTATGGCGCTGTAATAGTTGACGCTGTAGCTCAGTTGCAGAGACCTCACAGGCTACTAAGAAGAAGTTAACGGCACTTGGCAGAGGCTTTAGCCCCGGCAGCGCTGAGAGTCCTTTGTATAGCTGAGCGCTACATTCCTCAAGCCACTGCCAGGTCTGCTGCTGAAACGCCACATCTTGAATAGCCGCTACGCCTGCTGCGGCTGCTAGCGTATTTACAGACCAAGGATCGCGCCATTTTTGCCAGCGCTGGAGGGTTTCGGGTTGAGCCACCGCGTAGCCTAGCCGCACGCCCGGCATACTGTAGAACTTGGTGAGCGATCGCAGCACCACCAAATTAGGAAACTCATCGATCCAGCCAATCACGCTTTGCTCTCGCTCAGGCGGCAAAAAGTCCATAAAGGCCTCATCTACAACCACCGTGCCGAGCCTAGAGAGTAAAGCGCGCACTCTTTGCCGGGTAATAAGCTCTCCCGTTGGGTTGCGAGGATTATTAAGTAAAAAGCCGCAGTCTTTCAGGCGAGCTTCTTTGGGCATGTCCTTTAAAAAAGTAGCGTCCCAGCTCTCTAGCTGCCATCCATCCGCATTGAGTAAGGAAACGCTGGTAGGACGGCTACCGAATGCTTGCAGCGCCCGATCGTAGTCGCTAAAGTGGGGTGTGGCTAAAAAGCAGGTGCGCGATCGCTCAGACAAATCGCGAGCGGCCCAGGTCAACAGTTCGGCTGCGCCGTTGCCGGGGAGAATGTGGTCAATGGGGACTTTGTGGTGGTGGGCGATCGCAGCTCGCAGCTCGCCATACTCTGGGTCAGGATAGGCTACCACAGATGAAAAAGCCGCCTGGATAGCCTCACAAACCGAATGAGGCGGGCCAAGCGGACTAATGCTAGCTGAAAAATCTAGCAGCTCACGAGGAGAACAGCGTGCGAGCCCAGCGGCCCAAACTAAATTGCCCCCGTGAACAGGTCTAGACATGGGAAGTACCGGAAAAAAAGAAACTACTTCTTTTTACCAGCCACCATCTCCTTGAACTGCTTACCTGCCGAAAATGCAGGCACAGTCGTCGCTGGAATGACCATGGTGTCGCCAGTTTTAGGATTGCGACCTTCGCGCTCCTTACGAGCGCGGGGCTCGAATGAGCCAAAGCCCACCAACGTCACCTTTTCACCTTTAGACACGGCTTCCATAATGGACTCTACAGCCGCAGAAATCACAGCGTCAGCCTGCTTCTTAGTCACTGAAGACTTTTCTGCAACGGTATCAACGAGTTCACCTTTATTCATGCTTATCTCCTTAGAGGATGATGGAATTGAGTTTGATTGAAGTGGACTTGTGCGTCACCCGATGGCGACGACCAGAGACTTGCCCGATGGCAAAATTTAAAGTTTTTATGAGGGGTTAAAAAAAGGAAAAGCCAGCAACTGATGGCAATCGCTGAAACCCTTGAAACCTCATAAATTTACTGACTTATTCTAAGGGGTACCCGTGCAATCTGAACAGAGAAAACCTTTAATTTGTATGGATTTGAGGGATTTTTAAGAAAGTTCATACTTTTCTGTGGAAAAATTAAAAATACTGTCTTGACAAAAAGCCGATGCTTCCTTCTAAATCAGAAAACATCGGCTCAAAGGGTCTATTTTGGCTGATCGCGATCCTCCTTCTAGAGGCGCTTCGCGATCGCGCCCTACTTA
>JBGTGK010000182.1:0-5455 GCA_041746795.1 Phormidesmis sp. | reverse complement strand
TCATCCGTTCTAACTCCGCTATCTTCGCGGCTGAATCCTCGCCCATGCCTTTCGAGCCAAAGGCTTGGTGAGCCTGCTTGAGAAATTCGTTGCGCCAACGGTTGAGCACCGATGAATGAACTTTGTGGGCGCGGCTCGCTTCGCTCACCGTGCGCTGGCCACAGACCCACCACTAGCACGACTTTAGCCTTGAATTCGCTGCTGTAGTTTCTTTGCTTGCTTGCCATGAACCTTTTCCCTACTGGACTTTAGCTTACTCTCTCTAGCCGCTGTCCTAATTTTGGGGGTCACTACACTGAGAAAAGAATATCCGAAACGGCCAAAATTCGTTGGGTTCTGATCGATTGAATGGACGTTTTCACTCCTAAAACGGACTCAGCTTTTATGCTCTGTCGAAAGCAACTAAAGAGCGCTAACGTTGCATCGTTGTCCGCAGTCATTAAGTCTGCGACCATTTGTTTTTGTGCATCTGTCAGCTTAGCTTTAGCGCCGCCGTGACCTTTAGGGGCGATACTTCCCGTCTCCTTTTCCTGCTTAATCAGTTTTTCGATAAAGCTCAATGCAACATTGAATCGTTGGACTAACTGGCGTTGGGAGGATTTTCCTTTATAGTGAACCTCCATGATCTGTTGTCGAAAATCCAGTGAGTAAGCTTTCATATTAGTTCTGAAGGAAAGACGCTCTCAGAATCGTACCTCATACAATCAGGAACCGCTATATCTTCAAGAACTTCTGGCAACAGAACCGGCTATATAGCTTCCGCATAAATCGAAACTAATTTATGCTGCGTTGGAACCCACTGCCAAAGCTCCTGTAGCTCCCTCTGTTCCGGTCTACGCCCTAGCCCTAGCCGCGCTAAAATAAGTTGAATTATCATCTGATTAAAATGAGCCGGGAACCGATGCTGCTCCTGTGCGTGGTCTAGAAAAAACGTGTTGTGATACTTCTTGAGCGACTTCTCTAGCTTAGAGATATCTTCTAACAAAGAACAAACTTCTCCCAATTGATCGGCATGATGGCATAACAACAGTTCGGCAGCATTATTAAAATGCATACCCTCATCTTTCACAAGGTGATGCCCCATTCTCTTCACCTCGGGACCAAAATGACAATAGTACTCTCGCAAATCTCGCCGGTAAGAATAAACCGATCCAATCTCGTCAAACATCAACGCCACAAGAATCGTAAACTCGTCTGCCAGCAGCATTCTAATTGGCTCAATCTCTGGAACGCGGGCTGCAAAAAGCTGCGTCATCGTCGCGTAGCTCACGCCAGCAATGCTCTGATAGGTGCGGCGCAAACCTTCGTAATGCTTGAGTTCGTCCGAGAGCCACAGCCCCATCATGGTCAAGAAATCGTCAGACATTTCTGACTTACGGGCGACAACGAGATCGTAAAGCAGCTGCGAATCTCCTTCAGAGAAGACATCTCGGCTTAAAAGCTGCCGAAAGTTTTCAGTAACCTCAGGAGGTGCTTGATCAAAATATTGCTGAGGAACAACATGATCTTCAGGAATAACTGTTTCTAAGTTCCAAATGTTTTGATTGATCTTAGGTTTGTTTAATAAGGTAATCATTAGTTAGGAAAGCCTACTTCGTCTATATTTCTAAATTCATTTCTGGGATATAAAGTCCATCATTAGAAACAATATGCGGAATAATTAGGCAGTGACGCCCGGTCACCAGAGATGTATCGCCCCGAATAACCACGCCCGACGCATAGCCATCCACGCACCAGCTCCCGATCATATAGTGATAGCCAAAAGCCTGCGATAGCTCAACATATTCTTGAATAATAAAGCCCTCCTCGCCATATCCCAACGTATCTCGTTTCTCCAATTCGCCAACGCCCGTTTCGATAGAAATTCCCACGCCCTCCATACCTAATAGAGGCTTTCGCACATGCATTCCCAGCACCAGCTTAGTAGCCTCTATAGAAACATCTGCCTCAAAACAAGTCTCTAGCAAATACTGGCTATAGTCAGACGATTTGAACTGCTGCCACATCAATGCCAGCGCACCCTTGTTAGACAGCACCTGCTTCCAAAGCGGTTCGATCACTTTCGTATCTCCTATCGCTAGCCTGTGGGAAAAAGCATCTGTGCTGCCGCTTTTAGCCATATCGTTCTGCAAATCCGACCAGTCATACATCTTCCAAAGCACCGGAATCCGATCGTTCACATGATCGACGAAGTAGCCTTCCCCGTCTAGCCCCAGCCCTCTTTGCACATGGTTTCCCTGTTCATCTATAAGCTCTCGCAAGTAGACAATTTGAGTGTATATGTTCTCATCTACCTCCTCATGCAGAATTTGGATCAGCTGCATTGCCATTTCCAAATCTTCTTCCAATTTTTCATCGACTAAGAAGGAAATACCGGTTTCTTTGAGATTGTAATCTTCAACAATTTGACGCCACTGTCCGGCAACTCTTTCCCAATACTCGTTAAACTGGCTAGCATCGCTAGGCAGCGGAGCAGCACTGTCTTGATAGTTGCGCTTGTAATCTACAAACCAATTCCACTGATAAATTGTTTCAGCACCTAACAGCGGCGTTTCGCCATTGATTTCGAGCAGCTTAATTTGTCTGTCTTCAGTGAGGGCAAAGTCAAAACGAGTGCAGAGAGAAAGGTCTTCAATCGGGTCTTCTCTCTCCCAGCTATTTTTGATCGCTAGCCAGTAGGCCGCAGGAATTTTGAGGGTGGCCAAGCGCCCATCAACCGCCCCATCTGCCTCATCGGTAAAAAACCAGTCTAAGAACTCTACGCACATTTCCCACAGGCTTTCGGTTGCTTCTATGATCGCCCGCTCTTCATCCGTATCTAGCTGAATCACAAAAGGCTCAGACAACGCTTCAACCCAATACTTCTGCTTAGGATCGCTCAGCACATCGGCCTGATAAGCATTCTCTTGAATATGGCGCTGCCAGTGACGGCGACGAACAATTTTTAAGGGTTTCATAGTTTTACTGCCTGTTTATGGCTATTTGCCACCTTTGCCCGTTCCTTTATAGGTAGAGCCAAATCCTTGAGAGCCTCTACCTGTAATAGTTCCTCTCGCAGCGGTTCCCTTTGGCCTTTGCGGAGCGGGAGCACTAGTATACCGAGGGGCACTAACTAACCCAGTTGATGAATTGCTAAGTACTCGGCCATTGGGCGTAACCACCTGCCCCGGCTTTGAGCCTTGGTAAACCGTACTGGGCTGATAAAGCCTACGCTGTGAGCCCCCGTCGTTGACGTAAATGTATTGAGTTCTACTACCTAAGAAGGGATAGAAGAAATAACCACCAAACCGTGGCTGATAGTAGCCTGTGTTTTGGGTACTGGTTGCGGGTTCGCAGTCCAGCCCTTCTGATTGGCAATCGGCTAAGGAAGCATAGGTCGGCGCATGCTTTTGATGTTCTTGCTTAGCGGCCTCCATTTGTGGCCCGCAGTCGTCTTTTTTCAGCGGTGGGGCAACGGGTGCAGTTGCAAGTTCTCCGGCTTTAAAGGCCGTTTCTAGAACAGCGTATTCTGCTGTCTGCTTCTGGATGTCCGCCTCGCATTCCGCAATGGTTTTGTAAAAGACGGCTGGAATTTTTTCATTGGCACTTAGATCGGCATCGGGGCGGGACGTCCGCTGGCTTTGATAGCAGCTAGGAGCTAACAGAGCAATGACGGCAGCTAGAGCCAAGCGCTGCTGCACCTGCTTGCGCTTAATAGACTGTATGTGCAGAGATTGGCATTTGGAGTTAGTTGAAGTCATGAGCTGGTTTGGATGAACTGGCTTTGGTAGACAGGGGCAGCGGTTTAATGAGCGACGATTGGAGGCGCACTCGTAGAAATCACGATTAAATAGTCGCTCGCCTCAACAATTTGCTGATTGGCAGGCTTGGAAATCACTTTGCCTTCTTGTCCCTTCTGTAGCGCCACCACGATGCTTTGATAAGCCTGTTTCATATGCATAAACACGTCTATGAAGGGTCTCCGGCGTGGGTAGGTGGCAGTGGCAGTTTGTAGAGCTGATTGCCTGATTGTACGCTGAGCAACTCGGAGGGGTCTTGCTGTGCATGAGAAGCAGCGTTTATTGCCGCCGTAGCCTGACTGCGCACCTTCACAAAGAATGCCTGTCCGTTTCTCGGCTAAGCCCACACTCACTGTTTCGCGACTCCATCCAAACCGGCTCTCAGCTTGACGACCACTCCCCTTACAGTACTTCAATGCCATCTCTACTGAAAGCGCGTCGCTTAGCGCCCGTCAGAAGGGAAGCGGCTAGCCGCAGATCCTTTACCTGTAACTCACTCAACAAGGGTTGAGTCAGGGAACCTGATTCCATGCTTACATTCCTCAACGACTACAGCTCTGAGGACCCATTCTAATCAACTGGTATCTTATTTGTCAGAAACTACCTAAGCATTCAAACCGCCAGATTTGCCCAGGTCAGCCACTAAGATGAGCGCGGCCATGGGCCCTAAAGCGATCGCACCCCTTTCAATCTGGCCTAAGCAGCCTTGAACAACGCTTCCAACTCCTCTACTCCTTTTACAAACTTCTGCCTGCGATTCTCCGAAGGAGAGGCTTCGCCAACACTCAGGCACACGAATTCTGCCATTCGTGTCTGAGGCCTCAAAAAGTTACCCACTTCATCCACAGCTCGGCAAAACCGTTGAGCCGCATCAAACTCACCGAAGCCCAGGGTCGGGTAGTAGCGGTGCTTGATGCGCCGATGACTTCGCTCCACTGGATTGGCGGTGCAAGGGCGCACCCCGTGCTCGGTGCCTTCGCCCAGTTCTTCCTTAATCGCCCGTGGGTAGGACGTTGCACGGGTGAACTGGAAGCCCCGCAGCAGAAAGAATTCAGCCACGTCCCGATAGCTGAGCTTGTAGCGCACGCGGCAGAGCAAAGCTTGGAAAATGATATCGGTGGGGACTTCGGTAAAGTTGAACGGCGTGTCCGTCCGTTCATTGAAGGGACGACAACACACCTTACACCGAAACATCTCGGAGCCCAGGTTGGTCTTACGTTGCAGAGGCGAGACGTGGGATGAATGGCAGTGAGGACGGTCCATGAGGCAGAGGGAGGGTGTAACCGATCGCCAGCTAGCATACCAGCCGAGATGCCGACATTCTAGTTTGGCTACTCAGGGCTGACAATTTCTTCCCTTTAGGCAAAAGGAATGTTCGTTGCTTTTAGAGATCGCATTACCTTATCCTGTGGAAAATCGCAAATCACACTTCGAGAAAAACTTCGCACTGTCCAGTCCCTCTAAAACTCATGCCAATCACTTCAAGCCTGCAATGATTCCACCATAAAGCGCAAAAAACTGCCCCTCATCTAACATTGCATTGGGATTGTTCCAGGTCGCAGAAACACAGTAGGTTTTGCCATCCTTGCCTTCCAGCCAGGTGGTCAAATTTAATACGCCTGGTTCTGAGCCACCCTTAAAAGAAACCTTGGCCCAATCGTTTGGATTGACCAACC
>JBGTGK010000181.1:0-3807 GCA_041746795.1 Phormidesmis sp. | reverse complement strand
CAGAGCTTTCCAAAGGTCAAAATTATTGCGGTAGGCAAGGTGAAAAAGCCCTGGCTGCAAGAGGGAATTGCGCTGTATGAAAAGCGATTGCCTGAGGTTGAAACCGTAGAGATAAAGGACAGCGGGAAGGAGAAGGAAGCTGATAAGCTGCTGAGCTTAGTGAGCGCTCAAGATCGGCTGGTGATTTTAGCTGAGTATGGAAAAGCGTGCGATTCGGTAGCGTTTGCGCGGTGGTTGGGCGAGGAGGCTTATGGGACGCTGGTGTTATTTATTGGGGGGCCAGATGGGGTGTGCGATCGCCTCAAGCACCACCCTATGATTAGCCTTTCAGCCATGACCTTTCCCCACGAAATCGCAAGGCTCATGCTAGTCGAGCAGCTATACAGAGCCAAAACTATTCTGCAAAACGGCAGCTATCACAAATAGCGGCGTCAAGTAATTACTTTTTTAAGTTCATCTCGATAGCTCATCACGGCGTCAAATTGATCTTGAGGTTTGACATGTTGAGCTAAAAGGTTGATATCGCAGTTGGGAAGTAGTTCGCTGGCAGAAATTTGTTCGTATCCGTTCGAGCGAAGATAGTACAGGGTAAATGCTTCATTCTCCCATACCCATATTTCTGTAATGCCTAAGCCTTCGTAGATAGAGAGTTTATCGACAAGGCCGCTGCTGAGAACGACTTCAATCGCAAGGTCTGGAAATTCTTTTTTTCCGCCTATGCAGTAGCATTCATCGGGTTCTAGTCCACGCTGTTTTGCCGCTTCGCGGAAGGTGGCTGAGCCAATGCCGTGAAAACGAGTGCGGGTTTCTTGAAAATAGGCTTCGATGAGCATCGCTATCGTTTTTTTAAGTTCTTCGTGCAGCGGAGAATTCGTCATGATTTCTAACGTACCGTGCAGATAGCTTAGACGTAGGGCAGGAAAGTCTTCGCCCAGCGTGGAGAGCAATGATTCGTACTGCTGCCAGCTAACGCCTTCGAGTCGAACACGTTGTTCTGGGGGCGAGGAATTTGTGGTTGTAGGGGAAACTGTTTTAGCTTGCATGGTTTCAACTATCCAGTCGGCTCTCATATTTTAACGACTGACCGATGGATACGAGCACCTTAAGCGCTAACCCCATGCTCAGCTTTTGGGAGAATCGCTAAATTCCAATTCAAATGCCTCACCGTCAGCCAATAGCTCGACGACAGTACCCACTTGCCCACGCCACAAGTTTTCATTAGGAAGGTCTACTGTCAGAGCCACTACGTCTAGCAGTTTTATTGCATTGGGTGTCATGGGTCAAATAACTCCTTCACTACGAGGGATAGCAGGTCGTCAACTTTGGAATCTCAGAGTCACGCTCAGAGAATTAACATCGCTCTACTAATCCTCTCACCTACCTGGGATCGTATAAAAACTGAGCGCAAACTACCCCATGATCCGATGAGGATTTATCGGCATCCTCCACATAATCATTCCATACCCGCATTTCCTGAAACGACCAAATACGCCGATCCGAATGGTCATAAAACTGCTCTGAAACGAGTACGTGATCAATCACTTCCTGAACGCCTTTGAACTCATGGGTGTAGTACACATCGCGGAGCGATCGCATTTGCTGCAACACACTCGCCGTATATAGCCCCATAGCATTGCGATTCCCCACCCGGCTACTCTCATACATCCGCCTCGGTGGCTGCTGCGTAATAATCGAGAGCGTATTGCTCAACTGCCCATCATTTAAATCGCCCAGCACCACCACAGGCTGATCGGTTTTCTTCATCTGCTGCGTCAGCAGCACCCGCAAAGCAGCCGCCTCCGCCGTCCGCCGCATCGTAGAAATTGCACTCCCAATCGCTTCTTGATGTACTTTCAGCGCCTCACTTTTCGTCGCTAAAACCGTCGGAAGTTTTGATTTGAGGTGGGTAACAAACACTTCAATGTTAGGCAATGCGCCAGCGCCCTTTGTATTGCCTGTTTCCGCTTCCTGATTAATCGATAGCGCCAAAATCGTTCGCGAAAACCGATCAATCTTAATCGCCAGCTCATCATCCTCACCATCGTCACTCTGCGGCTTACTCAAACTCACGTTGGACGGAAACGTCTTATGCGTCTTGCGCTCGATCACCTGCCAAGGCTTACGCACCGCCGCCGCTACCGCGATGTTGTACCACTTATCTTTTATAAAGCAAAGCTCATAATCCGCTGTGAGCCCCGCCGCTTCAAACAAATCCACCAAGCACTGCGGCGACCACAGCTCTTGAAAAGCAATCACATCAGCATTCAAACCAGCCAGCATCGCCGCCGACCAGCGAATCTTTGCGTCGTACTGTGCCTGTGAGTAGACGTTTTTGTACCATTCCACACCAGGTAGTTGGAGGTTATAGAGATTAAACGTCGCAAAGCTGATATTTTTCGCACCGCGTTTAGCCATAGAACAAAAGCTCGCTATAGAAGGTAGTTGCCTATACACACTATGTCGATTCGCCCATTGAAGACGGCAAGTTCTCACGATTAAACCACGCCACCGGCTTCCAGCCATTGACTCAGATCGCTTTCAGACAACCTGGATTGCTTTCCACCACTGAGGCCTCAGCAGTCGAACACAAAGGCTAAGCGATTAAGTCCATAGGTTAAGAGGCTGAGCTTGAGTTCTAAGCAGTTGACTTCCAAGACTAAGAGATTGAGTTCGAGTCCTAAGCAGTTGACTTCCAAGCCAAAGAAGTTGAGTTTGAACCCTTAGAGGTTAGCTACGAAGGTGAAGAGGTTGAGCTTATAGCCTAAGCAGTCGGGTTCTTAGCTTAAGAGGTTTGCTTTGAAAGCTAAGAAGTTTTCTTCGGAGGTTTTCTATAGTTGCTCGTTCATATATAGAAAACCTCCATGCTCACCGTGACCCTACCAAGGCATCAGAGCGCACATTTTCTAGGGTTGTCTAAATATCTGTGGTTCCACAGAGATAGCTATGTACTTTTTATTTATTGTTAGGGGCATTGTAAAAATAGCAGAATAACCCACACTTTAGAGGCACACACCTCAGAGCGGTAGAGGGTTTCACTGCTGTTCTCAAATTTACTATTACTCGGAGAATTCGCTATGGTGCGTCCCAAACAGAAGTCTGAAGTCATGCTTCAAGTTCAAAGTCGGCTAGCTGGCATGAAATCTATTAATGCCAAGCTAGATTTGGGCAGCGGCTGCTCAACCGCGACCGTTGAAGCCAAACTAAATGAAGCCCGCCAAAAGCTAGAAGCCTACAATACGCTGCTGTCACAAGCTGCCTCAGCAGCGAATGAGTATGAAAGAGTTGAAAAGGAACTCGCTAGCTTATCCAAAAAGATTCTGATAGGCGTTGCGATGAAGTTCAATCACGAAAGCAATGAATACGAGATGGTCGGCGGCGTTCGTCCTAGTGAGCGAAAGCGCGCCCGCAGGCCAGCTACAGCAACGGCCACCGTATAGCACTTCAATTATTTTGGGTTATCAATACAGCCGTCGTGTGGATTCATACGGCGGCTGTTCTATTAGCCTCATATATTTCAAGTTCTTTAGCTTTTTTATTTAGGACAGCTTCGACTTCACGATCGACTGCACTTTACCGCCATCGGCTTTGCCCTGTAGCTTTTGCATCACTGGCCCCATGACTTTGCCCATATCGCGCATACTGGTGGCTCCGGTTTGGGCGATCGCTTCATCCACCGCCGCCTCAATATCCGCATCCGAAAGCTGAGCAGGCAAGTATTCTCCCAAAATCTCAAGCTCTTTAGCTTCTTTATCAGCAAGTTCATCACGCCCCGCATCAGTGAATTGCTTAATAGAATCACGGCGCTGC
>JBGTGK010000180.1:0-7144 GCA_041746795.1 Phormidesmis sp. | reverse complement strand
GTGCCGGTGCCAATCTCTAGAATTTTAGCTGTCGCTGAAAGCTGCGCTAGCTCTACTACATCTTTCACCAGCTCATCTGGATAGTTAGGCCGAGCGGCATCGTAAAGCTGAGCCACCTGATTAAAAGTCTGAGCGCGGATGCTGTCAATATCCATAGCTTGTAGCGTTCGAGAACTGGCAAAAAACGTATTATAGCTGCGGGTTAAAAGCTATGAGTTACATTGACTGAGCAGACGTTTATTCCAAAAGGGCCTTTTCACGACTATCTGAATAGGTTTTCAGATGGTAATGATTATCAGTATCAATTGTCAGTATCATAGAGGGGTTGCTTTGAGTGGATTCGTGATGGCTAGCGCCAAACCTGCAAGTAAAAAAGATTCCTTACTGGCTGATGCACCCGGCTGTGAAGCCTCGCTGGTGCATCTTGATAGCGTGCGCCAGGTGCAGCCGGAAGTTTTGGAAACTGAGAAGGCGCAGCGAATGGCGGCGTTTTTTAGTACGCTCTCTGATCCTCACAGGCTAAAGCTGCTATCGGCATTAGCTCAGCAGGAGCTGTGCGTTTGTGATTTGGCTGCGGCAGTGAAAATGGGTGAGTCGGCGGTGTCGCATCAGCTGCGGGTGCTGCGATCGCATCGCCTGGTAAAGTACCGCCGCCAGGGCCGCAACGTTTATTACAGCATGGCCGATCGGCACATTACGTCGCTTTATAAAGAAGTCGCTGAACACCTCGACGAATAGCTGGCTTGTTCTCTGGCCCTTTCTTTGGCTGGCGGCGTGGAAAAACTCAGTCTTGTACTGTAATATATGAGCAAACGTTCATATATTCAGGAATTCAAGATGGAAACTGGCACGGTAGAAACTCACGCCCACGCTGGCTGTTGCGGCCACGATCACGGACATAGTGATGGTCACAGTCATGGATCGGGTGAGTTTAGCCTGCGAGAAGTGCTGCCACCGATTGCGATCGCCACCACCCTTTTTCTGATCGGCCTAATATTCAACGCGCCGCTGCACAACACGCCTTACGCCATCGCTGAATATGCCGTTTTAATTCCCGCCTACCTGATTAGTGGCCGGGAAGTGCTGACCATGGCTGGACGCAATATTTTACGCGGGCGCGTTTTTGATGAGAACTTTTTGATGGCGATCGCAACCATAGGAGCGATCGCTATTCACGAGCTGCCAGAGGCGGTAGCGGTGATGCTGTTCTTTCAGGTAGGAGAGATGTTTCAGGGGTATTCGGTGGGGCGATCGCGTCGCTCTATCAAAGCCCTGTTAGAAGTCCGCCCCGATACCGCCAACTTAAAGGTCAACGGCGAGCTGCGCGAAGTTTCTCCCGAGTCAGTTAAGGTTGGCGACGTTATAGTAGTACGCCCTGGTGAAAAAGTGCCGCTAGACGGCGAGATTGTTGCAGGCCGCTCTCAGCTCGATACGTCTGCGCTTACGGGAGAATCTGTTCCTCGCACGGTTGATGTGGGTGAGACCGCTCTCTCAGGCATGATCAACAACTCTGGCGTACTCACTATTCGAGTCACTAAGCTTTTCAACGAATCTTCTATTTCGAGAATTCTAGAGCTGGTAGAGAATGCTAGCAGCAAAAAGGCAGATACTGAAAAGTTCATCACCCGCTTTGCCCGCTACTACACGCCTGTGGTGGTTTTTATTTCTTTAGCGATCGCTATCCTACCCCCTTTATTTATCTCCGGAGCGACCCAGGCCGAATGGACTTACCGCGCCCTGGTGCTGCTGGTAATTTCCTGTCCCTGCGGTTTGGTGATTAGCATTCCGCTAGGCTACTTCGGCGGCATTGGCGGCGCTGCTAAACACGGCATTTTGGTAAAGGGCTCCACCTATTTAGATGCGCTCACTCAGGTAAAAACGGTTGTATTTGATAAAACAGGAACCCTGACTCAGGGAAACTTTCGCGTGTCAGAGATTGTTGCTCAAAATGGGATGAATGAACAACAGCTGCTGAAGCTAGCCGCCCACATAGAGTCTCAGTCCAACCATCCGGTAGCTCAATCTATTCGACAGGCGTATGGTCAGCCCGTAGACGAATCTAATGTGAAAAACTACGAGGAAATCTCCGGTCACGGCATTCAGGCTCGCGTGGGAGAAAGCATTGTGTTAGCAGGTAATGACCGGCTGCTGCACCGAGAGAACATTCCTCATGACGTTTGTGATGTGGATGGCACAGTGGTGCATATCGCTGTGGATGGTGAATACAAAGGGCGAATTATGATTGCAGATGAGCTGAAGGAAGACGCTGTAGAAGCTATTCAATTGCTAAAGAGACAGGGCATTCGAACCGCCATGCTCACTGGAGACAACCAATCTGTTGCTAGCAGCATTGCTCAAAAGCTAGGAATTGACGAGTACCACGCTGAGCTTTTGCCAGAAGACAAAGTGGAAATGTTGGAGAAAATCCTGTATCAGACGGGCCAAGCTGAGGGCAAAGGGGGCAAAGTTGTTTTCGTGGGCGATGGGATTAATGATGCGCCTGTAATTGCCAGAGCCGATGTCGGGATGGCGATGGGCGGGCTTGGTTCTGATGCGGCCATTGAAACCGCTGACGTAGTGATTATGACGGACGGGCCTGCTAAAGTCGCTGAGGCGATCGCCCTTGCCCGCCGAACCCGCCGCATTGTGTGGCAAAACATCATCATTGCCATGACCATAAAAGCTATATTCATCGCGCTTGGGGTGATTGGCCTGGCCTCACTGTGGGCCGCTGTGTTCGCCGATGTGGGCGTAGCGCTGCTGGCTATTCTTAACGCGACTCGAATATTGCGTTCGGCTTAACCCAATCTTACGCTCGCTTTAGCACTATCCCAATCTCTACAGCTTATACGTCCAAGCAGATCGATTAGAAACAAGGATTCTAGATTTGCTATTTGCTGTAGAGATATTGATGCAAATATCACGCGCCGCGCTGGCTGTGAGCCTTTTACTGTTAGCGGGCGACTTTGCCTCTACCTTTATATACCATGTGCCCGAACATGCCTTTGGCCGCTTGCACTGCCGCGTCCATCACGAGAAGAAACAGACCTTCCAGCACTACGCCGTGCTTTCTAAGCATCCGCTGGTACTGCTAGACGGCTTCCTAGGCGCACTACCCTATATTCTGTTGGCGGCTGTACTGTGGCCGATTTCTCCCGCAGGCACTGTGGCTGGCCTGCTGTTTGGAGAGTTTCATGTGGTGTGGCGGCACACGACAAAGATGGGCTGGAAGTCGCCTGGGTGGGTCAAAAATAGCTGTCGTCGGCTGCGTGTAGTGACGCCCGAAGCGCATTGGGTACATCACGAAAATGGCGCGATCGCCTTCGGTGACATTTTCACCTTTTTTGACGAGCCCGCCCAGCAGTGGCTAAGAACCTTAGTTCAGCTCAAGAAACAGCTTAAAAAACAGCTGGGACGAATCTAAGTAAGGGTGTTGTAAACCTTGATGACCTGCTACACTCTGTGAGTAGTCATTTCAAAATAAATTGACATGACCGTTTTGCAAATCGCCTCCGTCGAAATTACGTTAGGGTTCAAAGCCCTTTCAGATCCAATTCGCTTGCAGGTCGTTGAGCTGCTGAGAGAAGGGGAGATGTGCGTTTGTGATTTGCGCGATCGCCTTGACATCGCCTCATCTAAGCTGTCTTTTCATCTTAAAACCTTGAAAGCCGCGAATCTAGTCAGAGTAAGGCAAGAAGGCAAGTGGCTTTACTACAGCCTGAATCTGCCGCAGTTCGTTGAACTAGAGCAGTATCTAGCTGACTTCCGCCGATTCAACCCGACGTTGCCTGCTAGAGCCTGTTCTTTAGATTAGGGTTGACAATTCAATTTTATTTGAAGTAATGAGAATAGCTATTCGTCATATTTAGCTTGATGTATTTAGACAGCGGTAGGAACTACTATGGACGACAACCAAGCCACTGTTCATTCGGGCGCTGCTCAAGCGGGCGGAGGGCTAAACTTTTTTGAACGCTATCTAACGGTGTGGGTAGCGCTGTGCATTGTTGCTGGCATTTTGCTAGGACGATTTTTTCCAGGTGTGGCCGTGTTGCTGGACGCGATCAGCTTTTACCAAGTCTCTATTCCCATCGCCATCTGTTTGTTTTTCATGATGTATCCCATCATGGTAAAAATCGACTTTAACCAGGCTAAAAAAGCCGCACAAATGCCTAAGCCTGTAGCGCTGACGCTGGTTGTGAACTGGCTGATCAAGCCGTTTACGATGGTAGCATTCTCCCAAATATTTTTAGGCTGGCTGTTTCGACCTTTGCTAACGAGCACCGAAATGATCAACGGCTCAGAGATAGCCCTGGCCGATAGCTATATTGCCGGAACCATTTTGCTAGGCATTGCCCCTTGTACGGCAATGGTGCTGATGTGGGGCTATTTATCTTTTAGCAATCAGGGGCACACGCTGGTGATGGTGGCCGTAAACTCGCTGGCAATGCTGTTTTTGTATGCGCCGCTGGGCCGCTGGCTGTTAGCGGCTAATCACCTGAGCGTGCCCTGGGAAACGATTGTGCTATCGGTGCTGGTGTATGTTGGCCTGCCGCTGCTAGCGGGCGCGATCTCTCGTACTTACATTCTTAGGTACAAGGGCAAAGCCTGGTTTGAAGAAGTGTTTTTAAAGTATTTAAGTCCGCTGTCTGTGGTTGCTTTGCTCATAACATTGGTACTGCTGTTTGCCTTTAAAGGCGATCTGATTGTGCGCCATCCGCTGCATATTTTACTGATTGCGGTGCCTTTGTTCCTTCAGACCAATTTCATTTTTCTGATTGGTTATGTTGCTGCGCAGAAGCTAGGGATGACCTATGAAGATGCGGCTCCGGCGGCGTTGATCGGAGCGAGCAATCATTTTGAAGTGGCGATCGCAACTGCTATTACTCTTTTCGGCCTTAATTCTGGCGCGGCTTTAGCGACCGTAGTTGGCGTACTCATTGAGGTGCCGCTGATGCTGATGCTAGTAGAAGTTTGCAAGCGCACGGCCTTTTGGTTTCCTCGCGAGCCTGATAAAGCCACCCTGCGCGATCCTCGCTGCTTGTCTTCACTGCTTGAGGATTAAACTCTAAAACAATCCAACAACTGTCATCACTCATTTAAGAAATCTGTTGCGATGAAACGTGTTATGTTTGTATGCCGAAAAAACTCGGCTCGGTCTCAAATGGCCGAGGGCTTTGCGAAAGCGCTAGGCGAGGGTAACATTGAAGTTACTAGCGCTGGGCTGGAGGCTAGTGAGGTGAGAGAGGAGGCGATCGCTACTATGAAAGAGATCGGCATCGACATCAGCGATCAAACATCGAATGCGCTGAGCGAATTTGATCCTGAAAACTTTGACGTGGTGATTTCTCTTTGTGGCTGCGGCACTAGTCTACCGCCAGAATGGGTAGTGCGAGAATACTTTGACGACTGGCAGCTCGACGATCCAGCGGAGCGTCCCGAACTTTTCCCTCGCGTTCGAGATGAAGTGAAAGCGCGAGTGGAGAAGCTGATTAAAGATGAGCTTTGAGCATCCGCCGCGAATTTTGTTTTTGTATGGGTCTTTGCGCGATCGCTCCTACAGCCGCCTAGTAGCCGAGGAAGCCGCTCGCATTATCGAAGGATTCGGCGCAGAAGTAAAGTTCTTTGATCCGCAAGGACTGCCGCTGCATGGCGCAGAACCTGACACGCATCCAAAAGTGCAAGAGTTGAGAGAGCTTTCTCTCTGGTCAGAAGGGCAGGTGTGGTCAAGCCCTGAGCTGCATGGCAATATCTCTGGGCTGATGAAAACGCAAATTGACTGGATTCCGCTAACGCTAGGCGCAGTGCGGCCTACTCAGGGTAGAACGCTGGCCGTCATACAGGTCTCTGGTGGCTCTCAATCATTTAATGCCGTTAACACGCTGCGGATTTTGGGCCGATGGATGCGGATGTTCACAATTCCCAATCAGTCATCGGTGGCAAAGGCCTATCAGGAGTTTAACGAAGACGGTACGATGAAAGAGTCGGCTTATCGCGATCGCGTGGTAGACGTAATGGAAGAACTCTATCGCTTCACCTTAATTCTTCGAGAAAACGTTGATGAGCTAACGGATCGCTACAGCGAGCGTAAGGCCCGTGCGGAAAACAGCTATAAAGAAGCCCAAGAATAAACGTTTTCGTAGATTCTTGGGCTAGATGAGTTTTATACAACTGTTAGTGATTAGCTGAAGGCAAATAGTGATTAGCTGAAGGCAAAGCTGCTTTCGGTGAGTGCGGCCATATCTACGTTGTTGAGGACGGCGATCGCCAAACCCCCAGCCGGTGACAAAATTCGCGTATCTGCGCCGCTTTGTACCAGATCAACATCAGCAAACTTAGAGACGCCAGAAATGCCGCCAAAACCAATCACATCCGTACCTACCGTGAAGTCGGTAATGATGTTGCCAGTGCTAGGAATGCCGCCATAGGCAACCCAGAACTGATCCGCCCCAGCGCTACCTGTGAGGGTGTTACCACCCTCACCCGCAAACAAAACATCATCGCCAGCGCCGCCGACAATCATGTCATTAGCGCCACCCAAAATCAGGTCATCGCCGTCGCGACCAAAAATGCGGTTGCCCCCTTTGCTCATTGTCGCATCGAAGAAATCAGCGCTATCACTGCCGAAGTAGATCTCGCTCATCATGCCAATTTCAACAACCGCGCCCCCCGCAGAGGCGAAGTTAAACTCAGGCACAATCGAAGCCGTCACAGGATCTACGCTGTCGGCGGCGGTTGGCACCGTTGGTAAAGGCAGCGGCGCAGCGCCATCAGTGACAGCAGCGTACATAGCCTGATAGATGTGCGACTGATCAACCGTGTTGGCAACGCCAGGAATTTCATTGCCGTAAGACTCAAAGCCTGTGCCGATTAAGTCAGTGAGCACTTCAGAACCAGCGCCCTGATAATACACAGGCACCTGACGGTTCGTATGAGATCCCCAGCCGTACTTAATATCAGGATCAGAGCCAAAGTAGTGACCTGCCGCATCTGGCGTATTGGCATTGTAGGTGAGTGCTTCTGCGCCTTGTTCTCTTAGAAGCTGTGGGAAGTTCTCATCCAGCGTCAGATACTGATCGTGGTCAGCAGTGACTACCAGCAAGTTCTCTTCAAACCCACCGTTGTTGTTAATCCAGTCAATCACATC
>JBGTGK010000179.1:0-3772 GCA_041746795.1 Phormidesmis sp. | reverse complement strand
GATCGCCCGCTACCTTAGCCCCCGGCATCGACCGATAAGCCTGTACAAAAGCCGCTCCCATCGGCAGTAATCGGCCAATTTCTTCAGCCGCGTCACTACCCTGCCAGCGGCGATCGCTCGCCTCGCCTGCTGCCGTCAATTCAATCAGCAGCATCCCCATTTCACAATCTTCAGCGCCGACGCCTAACCGTTTTAAAGCCGCTTCATCCTGCATTGACACATAGCCAAAACGCCCAGGATTTTCTATTTTTTCCAAAAACTTTACAAGCGTCACACAGAGATTACAGTTGCCGTCGTAAATGACTGCGTACATAGAAAGTAGCCTTAAATACTAAATAATTGTCGTTTGAAATACATCTGTTAGTTGCAATATATGCGTTCAAAAAGGAAATTCCTTAACCTGACCTTTACTTATCGGCGCTAGGTTTCAGTCAGAATGCGACTGTGCATTTATTTGTATGCGTTTATTTCGGCAATTTTCTTAACAGTATTAAGGAGTGATAGGTTCCATGAAATTATCTGAGAAATTTTTAGGGCGCTCGGCTCGGCTAGCGTATGCTGGCTCTATTTTAGCGCTTACTTTTAGCCTTGCAGCTTGTGGCGGCGGCGACACTACGACCGCTGAAGGCACAGACGCCGAACCAGCGGGTGACACAACTGCCGCTGCCGAAGGCGTTTCGGGTGAGATTCAAATCGACGGATCTAGTACCGTATTTCCGATTTCGGAAGCGATGGCTGAAGAGTTCCAAATCGCTAACCCTGATACAAATGTCACCGTAGGCAGCTCTGGTTCTGGCGGCGGCTTCAAAAAATTCTGTGCTGGCGAAACCGATATTTCCAATGCTTCTCGCCCCATTAACGAAGAAGAAGCGGCTGCTTGCGAGGCTGCTGGCATTGAGTTTATTGAAGTTCCTATCGCTTACGACGGCATTACCCTCGTCACCAACACAGCCAATGACTTTGCAACTTGCTTAACGACCGAGCAAATCAAGACGATTTGGGCACCTGAGTCGGAAGGTACGATTACTAACTGGAACCAAGTCGATCCTTCTTTCCCTGACAGACCTTTAGAACTCTTTGGCCCCGGTACTGACTCAGGTACTTTTGACTACCTCACCGAAGAAATCAACGGCGAATCCGGTGCTAGCCGAGGTGACTACACCGCTAGCGAAGATGACAACGTGATTGTGAACGGTGTAGAAGGCTCCGATGGTTCGCTCGGCTACTTTGGCTATGCTTACTTTGAGGAAAACCAAGATCAGCTCAAGGCACTAGAAGTTGAGAACGAAGCAGGCGAATGTGTAGCACCTTCGAATGAAACCATTGCAGATGGCTCTTACAATCCACTCTCTCGGCCTTTGTTCTTCTACGTCAAGAAAGAATCCTACGATACCAAGCCTCAAGTCAAAGCGTTTGCTGACTATAACGTGGATCCTGCTAACGGAGAACTGGTTCAAGAAGTCGGTTATATTACGCTACCCGATGATGTATTGGCAGAGTCTAAGGCTCGCATTGACGAAGCGAAGCTAGGTAAAGATCCTAGCTAGTGATTCGTGAAGGAGAGGCCATTTTTGCAGGGGCCTCTCCGCCGTGTCCCGGTTGGGTTATCTGACGGTGCTTTCTAGGCCAATGTTTTAGGCAATATTTTTTCCATTGAGGCTTTCTGTTGTGACAGCTAATGTTCCTTTGAATGTATCGCCGGGTGATTGGGCACCGAAGCGGGATCGAGCCAAGCTTATTCAGGCTATTGTTAAGCTCATTTGCGGCGCTTTTGCAGCAATTTCGATTGTCACGACTATCGGGATTGTATTAACGCTTGTTTTTGAGACAGCGGCATTCTTTCAAGAAGTTTCACTCGCCCAGTTTTTAACCGAAACTCGCTGGACGCCGCTATTTGCCAGTAAGCAGTTTGGCATCATGGTGCTCGTGAGTGCCACTATAATGATTTCTTTTATCTCTATTTTGGTGGCGCTGCCTTTGGGCTTGCTGGCGGCTGTCTGCCTCAGCGAATATGCTCAGCCGAATGTTCGCCGCGTGCTCAAACCGATTTTGGAAATTTTGGCAGGCGTCCCGACTGTTGTCTATGGCTACTTTGCGCTGCTGACCGTAACGCCTCTTTTGCAAAAATTTCTGCCTAATCTACAGGCTTTTAATGCCCTCAGCGCTGGTCTGGTGTTAGGCATTATGATCACTCCGCTGGTAGCTTCTCTCAGTGAAGATGCGCTGTATTCAGTGCCCCGGAGCCTCAAAGATGGCGCTTATGCGCTGGGCGCGACTAAGCGAGAAACCGTGACGTCTGTGATTTTGCCAGCGGCGCTGTCAGGCATTGTGGCTTCGCTGATTTTGGCGGTTTCGAGAGCCATTGGCGAAACCATGATTGTGACGCTAGCGGCAGGGGCAAACCCGACGTTAGGCTTTAATCCCTTTGTGCCGGTGATGACAATGACGGCCTATATCGTTCAGGTGAGTTCTGGCGATGCGCCTCACGGCACGCTGGTGTACAAAACTATTTTCGCAGTGGGCATGACGCTGTTTCTCTTGACGTTAGCGCTCAATATTTTCAGCTTCTGGTTTGTTCGTCGCTTTAGAGAAAAATACGACTAAATTACCACTCGCTCCACTTAACTAGATTCAATTGATTAGATCGCAGCAAAGACACAGGAAAAAGGTTTTGTAATGGACTCAAAAATTTCTTCTAGACCCTCTGTGGATGGGGCTCCAGACGCCTTGCCAAGCAGTCAGTATAAGCCTAATATTTCAGGCCGACATAGCACTGATCGGATATTTGCGATCGCTGCTTGGACCGCGACCGGCCTAGCGGTCGCCATCTTAGCTTGGCTGCTACTGACTATATTAATTGACGGTCTAGGTACGCTCAACTGGAACTTTCTAAATAGCTATCCCTCTCGCAGAGCCGAAAGAGCTGGTGTAGTAGCAGCGCTAATCGGGACGCTTTGGTTAATGGCTGTCGTCGCCCTGGTGTCTTTCCCGGTTGGGGTGGGCGCGGGCATTTATCTCGAAGAGTTTGCCACCGACAACTGGTTTACTCGCATCGTAGAAATTAATATCGGTAACCTAGCAGGCGTCCCCTCGATTATTTACGGTCTGCTGGGCTTAGCGGTATTTGTCAGAGTTTTTGAGCCGATTACCGGTGGGCGCAGTGTTTTATCGGGGGCACTGACGCTGTCACTGCTGATTTTGCCGGTGATTATTGTCTCCACTCGTGAGGCGCTTAGAGCGGTGCCGGGGAGTATGCGCTTAGCGGGCTATGCACTGGGTGCTAACCGCTGGCAGGTAGTTTGGAGCCATGTGTTGCCCTCAGCGATGCCAGGGATTCTGACGGGCGTTATTTTGGCACTTTCTCGCGCGATTGGCGAAACTGCGCCGCTGATTGTGATCGGTGCCGCTGTGTTTATTTCTTTTGTGCCGAGCGGTTTGGACAGTCAGTTTACGGCGCTGCCCATTCAAATTTATAACTGGGTCGGTCGCCCTCAAGAAGAGTTTCACCATATTGCCGCGTCGGGCATCATCGTGTTGATGTTGGCGCTGCTGTTTATGAATGCGATCGCCATCTACCTGCGCAACCGTTTCCAAAAAGTCCAATAGGCTTTTGGCTTTTTTTCTCCTCGCCCTTTTTTTCTCCTCGCCCCTGTTCTGACAGGTTCATCTCACACAGGTTTCATACTATGGCCAGTCCGTTTCCTACTTCTACGATCACAGACGTTGGATCTAAAGTTACTCTCAAGGCAGAAAAAGTCTCGGTATACTACGG
>JBGTGK010000178.1:0-29093 GCA_041746795.1 Phormidesmis sp. | reverse complement strand
TGAGCTGCTAGGCGATCTAGCGCCTCAGCCGTAGATTGAGAGAGCAGCAGCGCTTGGGGAAATCTTTGAGCCGTCACAAATTCGGGGCGATCGTCTTGCACGGCTATTTGAAAACCTGAAAGGCTAGCCATTTGAGCTAAGGAGACGGCTATATGACCGCCGCCTACGATGAGTAGAACGGGAGAGGGTTGGATAATTTCGATAAAAGCGTCAAGGTCTGGATCGGCAGGGGAATGTTCGTTCGTGAGGTAAGGGTGGTGATTTTTTTGAGGAGAGGCTGTGCGATCGCGCCCAAACGGCGTGACCAGCGTACCCGATTTTCCAGAGTTGAACAGCTCTAGAATTTGATCGATTAGGGCGATCGCCTCCCGCCCCGACCACCGCTCCAACCATAGCTGCACTTTCCCGCCGCACACCCCTTGAACGTCTCTATTCGGCGCACCCGTTAGGTCAATTTCGACTAAGCACTTTTCACCCGCTGCGATCGTCAGGGATTGTTCAATCACCTTAGCTTCACCAGCACCGCCGCCCACCGTACCAATAATGCTGCCATCCGGTCGGACTGCCATCTTTGCCCCCACTTCTCTAGGTGCAGAACCCGTTATCTTTACTACAGTAGCCACAACAACAGACTCCTGAGCTAATGCCTTTTTTAACTGTTGGTAAAAATGCTGGCTACTGGTCATCGAATATTAAGAGATAACTCTCTTTTACTGTCTAACAACTTATTGCTCGGCTAGAGCCTGCCACACCCGTTCTGGAATCATCGGTAGCTGCCTGAGCCTAGCGCCTGTCGCTTGGGCAACGGCGTTGGCGATCGCAGGCGCAATACAGTTAGTGCCAATCTCACCAATCCCTTTAGCCCCAAAAGGGCCATACGGATCGGCTCGTTCCACTAAAAAAATGTCCAGTGGCGGAACATCAGTCGCCGCTGGAATCCGATAGGTTCGCAGGCTAGGGTTCAATATTCTACCCTGCTCGTTAAAGCGCAGTTCTTCAGTCAGCGCGTATCCCAATCCCATCACCAGCCCGCCCACGGCCTGCCCCTGGCAGATTCGAGGATTAATCGCCGTGCCAATATCAACCGCTTCAGCACAGCGCAACACGGTGATGCGTCCCGTTTCGGTGTCTACTTCTACTTCTACCCCCAAAAAAGCGAAAGTGAGAGAGGCGCGATCGCTGCTATATCCCAGCTCTATCACTAACGATTCTCCTTGTTGCTCGGCGGCTTGAGCGAGCTGTTGCAAGGTTGCTTTGGCAGTGGAGCTATGTATTCCACCGCTATCTATTGTTATGTCTTCTACGGGCGTTTTTACTAACTGGGCGGCAACTTTAAGCAGCCGAGCGCGCAGCTTTTGAGCCGCTAAATTGACCGCTTGACCAGAGATAAAAGTCGTAGCCGAGGCGTAAGAACCCGCGTCGAAGGGGGTATGGTGGGTATCAGCGGCCACTAGCTCAATGTTCTGGACGGTTGTCTCCAACACATGCGCCGCTATCTGCCGCAGAGAAGTATCTGAACCCGTGCCCACATCAACCGAGCCCGTTCGCAGCTCGTATAGCCCACTGGGCAACAAAGAGAGCTTGACATTAGCCAAGTGAATTTTAGCAAGGCCGCTGGCTTGCATCGTAGCGGCAAAGCCGACGCCGCGTTTAACCGGATCTTCTGTCTTAGACGGCTCTGTAGGCTGATAATTTAACGCCTGAGTGACTTTCTCAATACATTCATCAAGGGCATAGCTACCAATAATGTGAAAGTGTTCTTCTCTACCGATGAGAATTTCGTCTTCAGCCGTAATTAGATTATGCTGGCGCAGCTTAATCGGATCGATGCTTAATTTGCTCGCAGCTTCATCTAGCTGAGACTCTACCGCAAATGTACCCTGCGTAACGCCGTAGCCGCGAAACGCCCCGGCGGGCATTGTGTTAGTATAAACAACTGTGCCCTTGTAAGACTGATTGGCACAGCGATAGAGGCCCAAGGGAAAACAGCCCGTCAAAAAAGTGACGGTTTCTCCATGATTACCGTAAGCACCTGTATTTGAAACAGCCTTCATTTCCTGAGCAACAATCGTACCGTTGTTCTTTACGCCTGTTTTCAGCCAGATACTCATCGCATGGCGACTGTTGGTAGCGGTAAATTCTTCTTCTCTGGTAAACTGCCACTGAATCGGTTTTCCCGTTTTCAGCGTGGCGAGTACGCACAGATCTTCTGTGAGAATTTCTTGCTTATTGCCAAAGCCGCCCCCTAGCTGAGGCTTATACACTCGAATTTTCTCTTCTGGCAAGTCAAACAGCTCGCACAGCAGTCTTTGACAGTGAAAGGGGACTTGCGTGCTAGAACGAACAACAAGAATTCCATTCTCGTCGAGCCAGCTAATACTGGCATGAGGCTCCAGGTGAACATGCTGCACGGCGGGCAAGGTGTAGGTGTTTTCAATAATTAAGTCGGCTTCGGCAAACCCAGCTGCTAAGTCGCCCTTGGCCAAAGCTATCTCACCGGCAATATTATGCGCTGCGTCGTGAATTTGGCTGGATTCTGGCTCATCGTGAATGACGATCTCTCCTTTCATTGCCTCTACGGGAGCGATCGCATAGGGCAAAATCTCATAGTCAACCTTAATCAGTTCGCAGGCTCTAGCGGCGGTTGCTTCTGTATCAGCGACGACGGCGGCCACGCGATCGCCAATAAACCGCACCTTATTGTCCAACAGGTAATGATCTAAAGGGTCGGGCACGGGTGCGCCATGTCCAGCAGTGCTATAGGCGCGGCGATCAACATCTTTGTGGGTAAAGACGGCCTCAACGCCCGCTTCGGCTTCGGCCTTAGTAGTGTTAATGCTACGGATGCGAGCGTGGGGATGAGGCGATCGCAGCACTTTCAAATGCAGCAGCCCAGGCGGTGACCAGTCGGCAGTGTACACGGGCTTTCCCGTCACCAAGTCTGGCCCGTCTTGCTTAGGCACATCTTTGCCGACCTGTCCTTTGGAGTCGGTGATTGTCTGATCCGAGCGTTCAGTGCGTTCAGTGCGTTCAGTGCGTTCAGTACGCTCAGTGCCGCAGTCAATCACGCTCTCGATAATCGATTCGTAGCCAGTGCAGCGACAGAGATTACCTTCTAACTCCGCTCGTAGCTCTGATTCTGTTTCACAGCTCAGCTTACTAGCCGTCATGATCATTCCAGGCGTACAGTAGCCGCACTGAAAGCCCTGCTTGTCTAAAAAAGCCTGCTGCATGGGCGATAGCGTCCCATTCTCTCCTGATTCCTCAATGCCTTCAATTGTTGTTATCTGACGGCTATCCGCTCGCATCGCCGGATAAATGCAGCTATGAATGGGTTTGTCGTCCACCCATACCGTACAGCTGCCGCAGTCACCCGACTCACAAACGCGATGCACACCTGCATAGCCGAGTGATCGCAGCAGGCTCAACAAGCTCGTCCCTGGGCTACAGCTAACATCGTGATCTTGACTGTTGACCTGAAAATTCAATGTAACGATACCTCTTGCAGTTGATAGCAATTCAGTTAATATCGGCGTTTTCCTTCTGTACCTCCTTCTGGGCCTGCGCTCAATTCAGCTATGCCGCGCTGCATCAAAACCTGAGTGATGTGTCGGCGGTAGGCCAGGCTCCCTCTCTCGTCATCTAATAAAAGCGCTTCTAAAGAGGCTTCAGAGAAAGTCTTGGCAATTTGTTCAGCTGTAGGAATGGCGGCAAATTCAATCAGGCGCGGTGCCTTTACGCTGCCGCCAATGCCAAACCTTACCCGCTGCGTAGGCGGATGATAGGCCGTGACCACGATGGCGATCGCATAGCCCGCCGTCCCGACTGCCATGCGCTTAAAGCAGGTTTGCCACTGCTCTAAGCTATCCCAAGGAATCTTGACTCTCCGCAAAACTTCGCCCGCCTGCAAAATTGTCTGCTGCGGTGCGGTTTGAAAATCAGCGGCTTTAACAAAGTAGGGATCATCGTGCGATCGCCAAATTTCATACTGAGCCTTTAGCGCTACCGTTACAGGCGCAAAGGTACTCGCACTTAAGGCCAAACAGATATTACCGCCCACAGTAGCCGCGTGAGATAGCTTAAAAGAGGCCAGCTCTCTGACCGCATCTTTCAGCGCATCTGTTGCCCGCCAATCATCAGGAAAAGAGAAATCTAGCAGGTCGTTTTGAATGCAGGTAGCCCCAATAGACACACCCTCTGAGGTGACTTCTATTTCTGACCAGTCAAGCTGCTGCATATCCACCAAAGTTTTTACCTGGGGCTGAGCTTCATTAAATAGCCAGGTACCGCCAGCGAGCCAATTCCAGTCAGACTGCCAGCCAGAGACCTGTGCAAATGACTGCGGTCGCAGATATGTTTCGACGCTATACAAATCCATCGGGTGAACGGCCCTTTGCTATGCACCTACATCTTAATTGTGCTGTGAAACCAACTTAGATACTGTACGCCTTGTTGCAAAACTGATCTATCGCAATAGAAGAGACGAAGCCGATCTCGACGGGGTGTCCGTAGTGTCTTTAAATTGAGGCGCTATAATTTTGACGATGTTTAATTTATTCGCATAATTTTACAATTCACTTATTAGATTCAGACCGCACACCCTACTTTCTTTGCTCTATTTCTTTGCTCTAGGAGAGCGTTGTGTTCAAGAATTTGCTGCCGCCGCTAAATAACCACAATTTGCCTTACCCCGACACGATTCATCCAATTGTGGTGCATTTTGTAATCGCGATGGTCTTGTTTGCGATCGTTTGCGACGGGATTGGATACTTCACCAAAAACGCCAGCCTGCATGAGGTGGGCTGGTGGAATATGGTATTTGCCACGATTTCTATTTTTATCGCCATTATGTTCGGGCAGGTAGAAGCAGGACTTGCTACCCCTTATGGCGCGGCAACCGGCGATTTGAACCTGCACACGCTGATTGGCTGGTCGCTATCAGGCATTTTGGCCGTGATTACCGGCTGGCGCTATATTATTCGGCTAAAGACGCCGGGCTCTTTGCCTGCAACCTACATGGGAATGAATGCGGTTTTGACAGTGCTGGTGATTTTTCAAGTTTACCTGGGTGACAAGCTGGTGTGGGTATACGGCCTGCATACGGAAGCCGTCGTTGAAGCCGCTCGGGGAGGGTTATTGAAATAATGGGATTTTCTGCGATGCCTATTTTGTTAGAGGCGAATGGACTGCCTTACGGGATACCGATTCATCCTAATTTGGTGCATTTGACGCTGGGACTTTTTATTGTGGCGATCGCCTTCGACATCGTAGCCGCCCTCTACCCCTTAGAAAAGCCCATCTTCAAATTCCTAGCGATCCCTGCCACTAGCTCCGGCCTCTACGACGTGGGGTGGTTCAATATGGTGGCGGCGGCTGTCGTCACGTTCTTCACCGTCGCCGCTGGCTTTTATGAAATTTTATTAGCCGACCCGCCCGACGATATCATCAGTCCTTGGGGCTTGAATGCTACCGATACAATGGTGTGGCACGGGCTAGGCGGTGTTTTGCTGCTAACGCTAATTGTTGGGATGACGATTTGGCGAGGGTTTCAGCGCTATGTATGGCGAGAAGATCGGGCGCGGCAGGTACAGTGGAGCTATTTGGTAGCGGGGCTGCTTATTTTTGGGCTGATGTTTGCTCAGGGGACGCTGGGGGCGCATCTGGGCGGAGATTTTGGCGTGCATGTCACCGCCGACCGGCTGATTTACGCGGGGATTAATCCCAACCAGGAGCTGTCGAAAAAACCTGCTGATGAAGTTCTTGAGCAGCCCCGTCTGGTTGGCCCCAGAGACTTTGGGCCAGGCTCTGGGCCAGAGGACTTGTAGGGCAGGCGTTAATCAGTTAGAAAACCAAACATAGAGCGTCGAGTGAACACTGAACACGAAAAAACTAGAGATCTCAGCCGGGTACTGAACTGGCGCAGAATCATGGGGCTCTCGGCCCTGGCTTCTGCAAACTTTGCTATCAGCTTTTGGATGGGCCAGCAAGCCTACGGCTGGTTGCCGCCGCAAGCCTCTTCCGAAGCAGTCCTAGTCGATAAGCTATTTAGCTTTATGACGGCGGTTGGCACCTTTATTTTTATTGGCGTTACCGGCACGCTGCTCTACGCCATGATTTATCAGCGCGCCGCTAAATACGATCCGACCGACGGCCCGCCGATTGAAGGCAACACTAAGCTAGAAATTGTTTGGACAGCGGTGCCGATTATGCTGATTATCTGGATTGGTACGGTGAGCTTTCAAACCTACGACCAAATGAGCCTGCTCGAATCTTTTGCGCCAGCCGTCATGCAAACGGTTGGCACAGTGCCGGGCGATCCGAAGAAGAGCGTACCGGGAGACACTGAACCCACCAAAAGAGAGCCGCCAATTGAAGTGCATTCTCGGCAGTGGGCCTGGGAATTTCGCTATCCCGAACAAAACGTCAGCAGCACGGAGCTACATCTTCCGGTGGATCAGCGGGCTAGGTTTAAGCTGACTTCTGATGACGTGCTGCACGGTTTTTATGTCCCCGCTTTTCGGGTAAAGCAAGATATTATTCCGGGCCGAGAGATTGACTTTTCATTTACGCCTATTCGAGTAGGGCGCTACCGGCTGCGAGATTCAGCCTACAGCGGCACCTACTTTGCCGCTAACCAAACCAACGTTGTCGTCCAGTCTGAAGAAGACTACCAGCAGTGGCTGACGGCTGCGGCTACCAGTACGCCGAAGGCAGCTGAAAACGTCGCTGCTGAAGCTTTTAATCGGGCGGCTGAAGGCTCAATTAGCTTGGGTTGGGCTACTGTCAAACCTGCGTCTGCCCCAATGGTTAACTACACCAGTTCAGAAGAGGATTCTTATGAGTAACGTATCGTTGGAGGAAAAGCCATCCAAGCTAGAGGAAAGTCTTCAGCCAGAACCGGGAGCCCCTGACAACTGGCGACGATTTTTTACGTTTAGCACTGATCATAAAGTGATCGGCATTCAGTACATCGTCACGGCCTTTGCCTTCTTTTTGTTTGGCGGGCTGCTGGCGATGGTGATGCGCGGCGAGCTGATTACGCCAGAAGCAGACCTAGTTGATCGCACGGTGTATAATGGGTTGTTCACGATGCACGGCACGATCATGCTGTTCATGTGGACGTTCCCAATGCTGAACGGGCTGGCGAACTATCTGGTGCCCTTGCAGATTGGGGCCAGGGACATGGCTTTTCCCAGGCTGAACGCCGTTGCCTTCTGGCTAGTTCCCGTTTTCGGCATTATTCTCATCTCCAGCTTCTTTATCCCCGGTGGCCCCTCTCAGTCGGGCTGGTGGGCCTACCCGCCCGTAAGCCTGCAAAACCCGACCGGCAATTTAATTAACGGGCAGGCGCTTTGGCTAGTGGCCGTGGCGCTATCGGGCGTGTCTTCAATTATGGGCGCGGTGAATATTGTCACCACCATTTTTAGAATGCGCGCACCGGGTATGACGTGGTTTAGAATGCCTGCTTTTTGCTGGACGGTACTTTCGGCGCAGCTGATTCAGCTGATCGGTTTGCCAGCGTTAACGGCGGGGGCGGTGATGCTGCTGCTAGATCTCACCGTAGGCACCAGCTTTTTTGATCCGACTCGCGGCGGTGACCCGGTGCTCTATCAGCATTTCTTTTGGTTTTACTCTCACCCGGCGGTATACGTGATTATTCTGCCGATTTTTGGCGTGTTCTCCGAAGTGTTTCCGGTGTACTCACGTAAGCCTCTGTTTGGCTACAAAGTAGTAGTAGTCTCTTCTCTACTCATCACCTTCTTTAGCCTGATTGTGTGGGTTCACCATATGTTCGCTAGCGGCACGCCGGGGTGGATGCGAATGCTGTTTATGTTTACCACCATGGCAATTTCGATCCCGACTGGCATTAAGGTATTTGCCTGGGTGGCAACCGTATGGGGCGGTAAGCTGCGGCTGACTTCAGCGATGCTGTTTGCCCTGGGCGGGCTGACGACCTTTCTGTTTGCAGGCATTACCGGCATTATGCTGGCCTCAGCGCCGTTTGATATTCATGTGAACAACACCTATTTTGTCGTGGGTCACTTTCACTACGTCATCAACGGCGCGGTGGTGATGGGCTTTTATGCGGCTATCTATCACTGGTTCCCTAAAATGACGGGACGTATGTATTACGAGGGCTTAGGCAAGCTGCACTTCGCCCTTACTTTCATCGGCATTAATATGATCTTTTTGCCGATGCATTCGCTGGGGCTAATGGGAATGCCTCGGCGCGTGGCCTCTTACGATCCTGAGTTTGCGCTTTGGAATGTGGTTGCTAGCTTGGGTGGCTTTTTGCTGGGCGTCTCGACGATTCCTTTTCTCTTAAATATGCTGAGTTCTTGGGTGCGAGGAGAAGATGCGGGCGATAATCCCTGGCGGGCAATCGGGCTGGAGTGGATGGTGCCTTCGCCGCCGCCACATGAAAACTTTGCAGAGATTCCTATTGTGGTGTCGCCGCCGTATGGCTATGGCAGCGATGAACCGCTGGTGTCTAATAATCCATCGGGCAAGGTGTTAGATGAGCCACCCGCAGACAGTGCTTTAGAGGGGGCAGCCGTCCAATGAGTACCACCAACCTAGATCCTACCCTCAACTCTAAGGCTGTTTCCGCGAGCGTCTTGGCAGAGGAGCATTCGGAAGAAGACAACCGGATGTTTGGCTTCATCGTCTTTTTGCTCTCAGAGAGTATTATCTTCTTCAGCTTTTTTGTTGGCTACATCGTCTTTAAAACGGGCAGCGCTAACTGGCTACCTCCTGGCTTTGAAAGGCTAGAGGTAAGAGAGCCGCTGATTAACACTATTGTTCTAGTTTCTAGCAGCTTCGTGATTTACTTTGCCGAACGCTTTTTACATCGCGATAACCTGTGGGGTTTTCGGATCTTCTGGCTGATGACCATGGCGATGGGCAGCTTTTTTCTGTACGGTCAGGCGGTGGAGTGGATGGGGTTGCCCTTTGGCTTTACGTCGGGCGTGTTCGGTGGCGTGTTTTATCTGCTGACGGGTTTTCACGGGCTGCATGTGCTCACCGGCGTACTCTTGCAGGGTGTGATGCTGGGCCGCTCTTTTATTCCTAACAACTATGAAGGTGGAGAGTATGGGGTTGCCGCGACTTCCTTGTTCTGGCACTTTGTAGATGTAATTTGGATTATGTTGTTCATTCTCATTTATGTGTGGCAGTAGCGGATGATTATTGACGACCAGCATTATGACGTCATCATTGTGGGCACTGGCGCGGGCGGTGGCACCTTGGCGCAAGCGCTGGCACCGACGGGCAAGCGGATTTTGATTTTGGAGCGTGGGGAGAGAATGGCGCTTGAAGACCAAAACCGAGCGAATGTGGATGTGTTCAAAAAGGAGCGCTATCACGCGCCGGAACAGTGGTACGACGAGGCGGGCGAACCCTTTTCACCGCAGACTAACTATGCGGTTGGGGGCAATACTAAAATCTACAATGCGACTTTGATGAGGATGCGCGATCGCGACTTTGAAACGGTCACCTATCAAGATGGCATCACGCCCGAATGGCCCCTCAAGTACAAAGATTGGGAGCCCTATTACACCGCTGCTGAGCACCTGTACCAAGTTCACGGCGACGCCAAGGCAGATCCGACAGAACCTGCTCGCAGCTCGGACTATCTGCACCCGGCAGTGGATCATGCCCCGGTCATACAGCCGATTGTCGAGGCCATTGCGGGCAAGGGACTGAACCCGACTTCGCTGCCGATGAGCCTGACTCAGCAGGGCGACGATCCGAGCGGAGATGCGGAAGCTTTTGGGATTGATTTGGCGATCGCGCACAAAAATGTCACCCTCAAAACCAACGCCAAGGTCGTCGGCCTACACACCAACCCAACCGGCACCGAAATCAAAGGCGTTCAGGCTGAGGTAGGCGATCAGAGCGTGATGTTTACCGCCGATATTGTGGTGCTCGCCTGCGGCGCGGTCAACTCTGCTGCCCTGATGCTGGCCTCTGCTAACGATCGGCATCCGCACGGGCTCGCCAACCGGTCAGACCAGCTTGGTCGAAACCTGATGAAGCATTTAATGACGGTAATTATCGAGCGTGGAGCGGCTGAGAACGACGGTAAGTTTCTGCCTAGCGTGAGCATTAATGACTACTACTGGGGCGATGAATACTACAAGTTCCCGATGGGCCATATTGAAAACAGCGGTGGTCTCCTACAAGATATTGTCTTTGCAGAATCGCCGCCGCTGCTGTCGGTACTCGCCAGGCTGGTACCCGGCATCGGCCTGACCGGACTGGCCACTCGTTCTATCGGCTGGTGGGCGCAAACGGGGACGCTGCCTAAGCCTGACAACCGCATTTATTTAAAGAAAAGTCATAAAAGAGAGAAGCTGCGCTACGAGTTTAAGCCCAACAACCTCGAAGCCCACGATCGCCTTGTGTATCGCTGGATGGGCGTGCTAAAAGAGCTGGAGGGTTCATCTTTGGGAATGCGACAAAGCAATGTGTACCCCCGAGGAGAATCTCCGATTGAGGTGGTGGGCTATCAGTGTGGTACTGCTCGGATGGGAACCGATCCGGCGACCTCAGTGCTAGATATTAACTGTCGCACGCACGAGATTGACAATCTGTATGTGGTTGACAGCAGCTTTTTTCCTTCCTGCGCGAGCGTTAGCCCTGCGCTGACGATTATGGCGAACGCGCTGCGAGTTGGACACCATTTGAAGGAGCGGCTGCTGGCATAGTCTGCTGACATCAATCTCAATCTATGGACGGAAGTTAAAGCCGACAAGACACCGCTATGTTTTTTAAGGATTAAAATGAGCAAAACTAGAATGGAAAATGCAACCAACCACGACCAGTCCATCCAAAAGATACGCGAACTGATCAAAGACATTGATTTTTGCATGATGACAACATTTGATGACGGCAGCCTGCGAAGCCGCCCCATGTCCGTCAATGGAGAAGTAGAAGACAATGGCGATTTGTGGTTTTTTACCTATGCGAGTTCGCACAAAGTTACTGAGGTTGACCACAACGAGCAGGTTAACGTTAGCTTCTCTGCGCCTGATAAGCAGTGCTATGTCTCTCTTTCGGGAACGGCAGAACTCGTGCGAGATCGGGCCAAACTTAAAGCCCTGTGGAAGCCGGAACTCAAAGCCTGGTTTCCTAAAGAACTCGAAGAACCCGATATTGCTTTGCTAAAAGTGAGCGCAACCAAAGCAGAGTATTGGGATGGCCCGGCAGGTTGGGTTGCCAAAACTTATGGTTTTGTAAAAGCTACGGTTACGGGCGATCGCGAAGATCTAACTGAAAATGCTAAGGTCGATTTGCGCTGACAGGCTCTCTTTTTGACCCTAGGGATGCTTAAAGCCGCAATAGAGCCGAGCTACCGCTGAGATCCCTTAAGTTGCGCTGGGAACGTAAGGCTGTGACTTCTCAGCGGGCGTCAGGTCGGCTACCGTCACGTCTTGCCGCAGCTCACGGCCTGTAGGTCCAACGATTTGGCGAGGCAGGGCCTGAGGATCGACCACTTTCAGGGTGTTCATGTTGTAAGTGGTGTAGACGGTGGTGGCGGTTGCTAAAAACACGTCCATGATCGTGAGGGTTTGGAAGGGGGCAGCTGTGGTGGCTAAAAGAGACTTGGGGCCGCTGCCAAGTGCGCCTAAGTTGAGGGTGTTAAGGTTGCCAATTTTGCCGGGGAAGTAGGCGTGGTCGTGTCCGCTAATGTAGGTGTGGACGTTGTGGCGCTCTAGCAGCTGACGGAGTTCATTGGCCCCGTTGAGATATTCGCCGGGGCGATCGCGCTTTTGGGAAACGGCATACATCGGCAAGTGGCCCAGCACGATGCGCAGCTTAGCGTTTTGAGCGGCGGGGCTGGACAGGGCTTTGTCGGCCCAGGCAACTTGCTCGGGAGGAACGTTGGCGGAAGACGCATCCCAGGTAAGGTAAAAAATGTCTTTGTTAGTAAAGCTGTAATAAAAGGGAAAGCCGCTGGCTTCAACAAAAGTAAGGTCAGTATCGGACTGATGACCCTGCCAGTATTTTTCACTTTCTTGGCGGTCTAGCACGTATGTAAAGCGTTTGCCGCTGGGGCTGTTCTCCTGGTAGCCAGAGGCGTCGTGGTTGCCAAGGGTGAGGGCAAAGGGAAGCCCGGCTGAACGCACCGGGGCCAAAATTTTGGCATCGAAGGCAGCCCACATCGCCTCGATTTCACTAGCAGATAGGTCAAGGCTTTGGCCAGCAACCATATCGCCACCGCAGATCACCAGATCGGGCTGCCAGTCGGGCAGAAGCTTCATGCCGGTGATGACTTCGGGGAGGTAGTCGGTGGAGCCGTAGTTGCTGTTGAGATCGCTGATAATGGCTAGGCGGATGTCGCCGCGCTGGGGAGCGAAGAGACCAGTGGGGGCGATGGGCTTGCCGGGTTGGGAGGAGAGGGGGACAGGAGGAGAGAGGGGATTTTCAGTTTGGGCAGAGGCCTGGGTGGTAGAGCGGGTGCAGGCGACTGCTGTGGTGCCTGCGGCTCCGATGGCAAGCCCGGTGAGGAGTATGAAGCGGCGGCGATTAAGTGGCATGGTGTGGGAGGATGATTGCGATCGCTCTTAGTATGCCACTGTTGAGCGAATTTTGAGCGGGAAGGCTAATACATTAGTACGCAAGAACTCAGCAAGAAATCAGGTAATTGCAGTGCTTTCTTCAAGATGAGGCTGGGAAGTAATGCAAAAACAACATTCAAACTGTGGATTTACAAGAATCTCTTATAGAGATTTTAGGAAAGCACGACTTAGAAATAGAGATAGTTGGGAGGCTTCATCCTTCATTCATCCTTCATTCTCCCTTTACAGAGAAATTAAATTAGCCAACCGCGCTGTAAAGCTAACAGAGTAAAACACACAGTCCGAAGAAATCCGGAGATTTCATTGATTTATTACACGCTTGTGAGTCACTGGTCTAGGTAATTTTTCTATTGCAATTGCCATGCTCAGGAATACACCTAAAGGCGGGTAAATGGGCTGTTTGTAGCAGCTGTAGAATTCCAAAGATTAGCTCTGAAAATGACAGCAGATTGAAAAAATTATACTAAGTCCGTAAGTACCGTCCTGATGGCACAGTTTTCGGCTGAAGCTAATGTAATAACGTTAGAAAACGCTGCCTATAGGATTAAAATTCGGCTCTTTCCTGTAAATTATCGCTTTTATTTGTTCACCTAACTGCCATCTAAGAAATGTACTCGCTGTCCATATTCATTTGGAGTTTGGACTAAGGGCTGCCATAACATGATCTCCTCAAAACGCCAGCTTCCTGATCAAAATCATTACTCAGCTAATCTGTCCGAGTTCAAGCAGACGCTTTTACCTGCAATCAAAGATCCTAAAACGGTGTCTGAGATTGCTAGGAGAATTGAGAAGTGGACGAGTGGAGAGCCTTTTTTAACTCAGCTTATTTGTGATCGCGTCATCCAATACGCTAAGAAGATGGGCGAGGATATAGAAGCGACTATCGTCGATGGGATTGTGGATGTCAAAATCATTAGGGATTGGGCAGAGAACACAGCCGGTAATCACCTTAAAGAAGTTTGCCAGCCGATCCTAGCTTACGAGCCTAGAGATTCTATTTTGATCTCATACATTCAAATACTGCAAAGGGAATCGGTTCTGGCGGTGCAAAGCCCTGCGCAGGAAGTTTTACTCAACTCTGGCCTAGTGGCACTCAGAGAGGGTCGGCTGAAAGTTGCCAATGCTATCTATGCAAAGGTATTCGGATTGGACTGGGTAGAGACTTTGCTACCTGGCATTACCCGGCCTGTCTCTATTGTTTCTACGCCATCGAGTAGCAAGCGATTACGATCTCGTAGGCTAGCGCCTCAAGTTGGCGGCATTGCTTTAGGGTTGGCGCTATTGACGGCTGCGCTTGCAGCTACTTACTTTGGATTAGTTAAGCGGACACCCGCAGATTCTAACTTGGCTGTGACGACTCAAAAGGCATCTGCCGATTCTGTCGCTTCACCGGATGCTGGCCAAAAGGTCACTCAGCTGACGCTGCTAGGCGATACTTTTAGCGGGTACAGTACCTTTCGCAACGCTAACTTTCAAGCTGCGCTGAAAGACAGTGGCATTGAGATTAAATACGACAATGAGTTTGACCAAGCGCTGAGAGTGCAGAAGCTCAATCAGGGCCAAGCTGACTTAATGGTGACGACGCTTGACCAGTTTTTGCAGCAGCAGCCGAAGGGTAAAATTGTCGGCATGTTAGATCGCACGGTGGGCGCAGATGCAGTGGTGTTAAACACGCAGCGCTATCCTGAGCTGAAGTCTCTGTTGGATTTGAAGGCGCTGGTAAAAAAGGCAAAAAGCCAGGGTAAAACTTTGGGAATTGCCTACGCAGCCAATACGCCTAGTGAGTACCTAGCGATGGTGTTAGATGCTCAGTTCGATACCTTTAACCTGTCGGATTTTGAGCTTAAGCCAACGGCTGATGCCTCAGAGGCCTGGGCGCTGATGCAAAATCCAACGGCTGATGTGGCGATCACCATCCTTTGGGAGCCCTATGTTACTCAGGCTCAACAGAAAGGCTACCAAGTTGTGCTTTCTAGCGGGGATGTGCCCAATGCCATCGTTGATGTGATTGTGGCCTCTGATAAATTAATCAAGTCTAACCCGGCGGCGATTTCGCGATTTTTAGAAGGCTACTACCGCCGGATTAACGCGAATGCTAGAGACGCCACTCAGCTTCAAACTCAGGTTGCTGAAGATGGAAATCTCTCGGTAAGTGATGCGGCTACTATTATTAACGGCATCGATTTCTTTACGGCTATTGAGACGCAAAATTGGATGAACACTGGCCTTTTGGCGAAGCGGATTGACGCAATCGCCGCTGTTTTAACCCTGGCCAATCGGTTAGACCCTGCCCGGCTAAAGCAGATCTCAGCGGATGTGGACTCTCTTTACACGCCAGAGTTTGTGACCGAAGCCGCCAACAATACTCAAACCATTATTGACATGATGAAGGCGGATAACCCTTCGTTAGCCAATAAGCTATCAGGTGCTAGTAAAGCCATTACCGTGCCCCAAATTTCACCTGAGCAGATTCAGCAGGCTCCCGATATTGGCAACCTTCAGGTTCGAGGTCAGGTGGAATTTACGGCAGACGCAGCTGAGCTAACCGCAGAGGGCAAGCAAACGCTCAACCAGCTAGCCAGTGAGCTTAACGACTTTAACGGGCGAAATGTTGCCGTTCGCGTGATTGGGCATACCTCTCGTACGGGGGACGCCGCCGCGAACCAGCGCTTGAGCGAAAAGCGGGCTAGCGTTGTCGTTAATCATCTAAAAGGCATGGGCGTGAACCTGAATATTTTGCCTGAGGGTAAAGGCTTCAGTGAGCCCTTGCCGAATACCGATCCTACCGACATCCGTAATCAAAGAACCGAGATTCGCCTGGTGCGGGTCGAGTAGGCGGGCGCTAGCTGTTTAGCTTTTGCCGATTTTTGCTGTTTTGCCCTGAGGAAATCCGTTGGGAATGATGAAGCGATCGCGCGTCCGACAGTAGTCATGGCCTGCCATTCGACCCACCGCCCCTAGCAGGTCAGAATCAATTCGACCTCTCTGGTCGGCTAGTCCATCTCGAACAAAGATATGCACGACCTCACCAATCACCATGTCGAAGTCTCCTACTGGCACAATTTGCAGCGTTCGACATTCAAAGGCGACGGGAGACTCGGCTACTCTGGGCGATCGCACCACCTGGCTAGGCGCGGTGTTTAAGTCTAAATAGTCAAACTCAGATTCTGTGTAGGGCAGCGGCTCAGAAGCTTCAGCTACCTGCTGAACGTACGACTCTACTGCTAGGTTAATCACATACTCTCCCGTACCGCCTTCACCCGTCGGTCGGACATTTCGCAGCGTGTCCTTGTCAGTTTTGTCGGGCTTTTTGCCCACGCTAAACGCCAGCGCCAGCGGAGAATGCCCTACCGCATTAAAGTACGAAAAAGGGGCCAAATTAACCACGCCCTGAGGAGACAGGCTAGATACGAACGCAATCGGCCTGGGAACAACGCTGCCAATGAGCAGCTTATAGCGGGTAGCCGAGTCAAGCAATGCAGGATCGAGTTCCATAAGCAAATGACCAGTGTCGTATCGGATCGACAACGTTGTCAAGATGACCGTGCGGCAGCAAAAGCATGTGTGTTAAAGCACGTCGCTAATATGATGCCTTGAAGACAATGAAGGAATTGCTCCAAAGCTATACTGTGATGTGCCTGTGCTTTATGAAAATTGGGGAAATTGCCGTGGCCGAAAAGCAAAATACTTATGACGTTGTGATTGTAGGCGGCGGCGTGTGTGGCACTGCTTTGCTATACAGCTTGAGTTGCTATACCAATGTTAGAAAAATTGCGCTGATTGAGAAGAATGCTGAGGTTGCTTTGGTTAACTCTAAGCAGTCGAGCAATAGCCAGACGCTGCACTTTGGTGATATTGAAACGAACTACAGTTTAGAGAAGGCGACAAAGGTGAATCGGGCGGCTTCGATGGTGAAGCGCTATGTGCTAAAGCACGATCCCGAGCAGGAAAGCTATCGGCGCTATCACAAGATGGTGCTGGCGGTGGGAGCGGAGGAGGCGATTTTCTTGAAGGATCGTCATGAGGAAATTAAGGGGCTTTTTCCTGACCTCAGCGTGATTGGCAGAGAGGAGATTGCGGCGCTGGAGCCTCATGTAGTGGCAGGGCGATCGCCCACCGAAGAAATCCTTGCACTCTCCACCCCCGATGGCTACACGATTGACTACCAAAAGCTTTCTCAGTCTTTTGTGAGCCGTTCGGTGGCAGCTGCTGAGCAGTCGGAGGATAAGTCAGTTGAGCTGATGATGGGCACTAAGGTGACTTCGATTGTGGAACAAGACGACCACTATCTGATTAGCGTAAATGGAAAGACAATTAAGGCAAAGGCGGTTGCGGTGACGAGCGGGGCGCACAGCTTGCTGTTTGCCAAAAGGCTGGGCTACGGGCAGGACTATGCTTTGCTGAGTGCGGCGGGCAGCTTTTACTTTGCGCCTGCGCTGCTAAAGGGCAAGGTGTATATGGTGCAGATGGCGAAGCTGCCGTTTGCGGCGATTCATGGCGATCCGGAGGTGCATGACGCCAGCCAAACCCGGTTTGGGCCAACGGCAAAGGTGCTGCCGATGCTAGAGCGGCATAGGTATGGCACGGTGTATGAGTATTTTCAGACGGCGGGGCTGAGCCTGGATGCGTTTAGGAGCTTTTTTGCGATTTTGAGCGATCTGCCTATTTTGTGGTACATGATTATGAACTTCGTGTACGACTTTCCGGTAATTGGCAAGCTCTTTTTTATTCGCCAGGTGAGGAAGATTGTTCCAGCAATTAAGCTGAGCGAGCTGAAGTTTGCCAGGGGCTATGGCGGGATCAGGCCGCAGATTGTGAATTTGCGATCGCACAAGCTAGAGATGGGCGAAGCCAAAATTCTAGGCAAAAATATTCTGTTTAACATTACGCCTTCGCCGGGGGCTTCGACCTGTTTGAAGACGGCTGAAGATGACGCTCAGCGGCTGGTTGATTTTTTAGGCGAAGGCTATTGGTTTGACCAGGAGAGATTTTCGCAGGATTTGGGCTAGTTTTTGGTAGGATACACGAGCCTTCTACGAATTGGTTTGTATGCTCGGAGCGACTTTTCGACGGCTCACTTTAGGTAATTTTGCCTTTCATCAGTGGCGCGAGGTAAGCGTATTGCACCGTTTGCTTTCGCCGCTGCGCAGGTGGCGACAGGGAAGCTGGCTGATGGCCTGGGGGGATGGAATTGCCTGGGTGTTTGTGGCCTTGACGTTTGCGCTCGCGCCCTATGCGGAGACGGAGATGATTGGCTGGCTGCTGGCGGCGGCGGCGGGCCTTTGGTTTTTGCTGACGGTGAGCGATCACGCTGAAGGCTGGCTGACGCCTTTGCATATTGTAATCGTGCTGTACTGGAGCGCAATGCTGCTGGCGACGGCGCTTTCACCCGTGAAGATGGCAGCGCTGATTGGCTTGGCTAAGCTGACGCTGAACATTTTTTTGTTTATGCTACTGGCGCGGATTCTGCGAATTAAGGAGCTGCGGTCGGGGCTGATTTTGGTGTATTTGCTGACGGCGCTGGTGGTGTCGGCCTACGGTATCAGGCAGTGGTTTTTTGGAGCCGAAGCGCTGGCGACCTGGGTGGATCCAGAGTCGAATATGGCGGGAGCGACGCGGGTGTACAGCTATTTGAAGAATCCTAATTTGCTGGCGGGCTACCTGATGCCAGCAATGACCTTTAGCGCGATGGCGGTGTTTGTGTGGCCGAAGTGGCTGCCGAAGCTGCTGGCGGTAGTGATGTATGTAGCGAATAGCGCCTGTCTGATTTTGACCTTGAGCCGGGGCGGCTGGCTGGGCTTTGTGCTGTCGTCTTTTGTGATGATTGTGCTGCTGGTGTTTTGGTGGAATCCTCGGTTTCCTAAGTTTTGGCAGCGATGGGCGCTGCCGCTGCTGCTGGGCGGATCGGCGGCGCTGGTGGTGGCCGCCGTTGTGCTAGTGCCGCCGGTACGAGAGCGGGTGCTTAGCATGGTGGATCTGCGGGGCGATAGCAGCAACAACTTTCGGATGAATGTATACGATGCTGTTTTTAAGATGATTAAAGCCCGTCCGATTACTGGAATTGGGCCGGGCAATGAGGCGTTTAATTCAATTTATCCGCTGTATCAGCGGCCTGGATATACGGCACTCAGTGCATATTCTATTTATTTTGAGACGGCGGTGGAGGCGGGTATTTTTGGCATTCTGTCGTTCTTGTGGATTTTGATAGTGGCGTTTCAGCAGGGCTGGGTGCAGCTGGCTCGGCTGAGAGATCGGATAAGTGAGACGATGGCAGAGGATGGCTATTGGCTGATTGGGGCGGTGGCTGCGATCGCTGGCTTACTCATGCAGGGCGCTTTTGACACGGTGTGGTATCGCCCGCAAATTAGTACGCTGTGGTGGCTGCTGCTGGCGGTGATTGCTAGCTTTTATGCAGACGCCCGACAGAAGTACCGAGATTCTGTGGTGATTATTAGCGATGATGAGCTGATGGATGAGCCTGCGATCGCACTAAATGATTAGCGGATGGAGCGAGTGACGAATACTACATTAGAGATGGCTTTGCCAGGGGCGGCGGCTGGGCTGACGGAAGAGACTTCAGTGGCGATCGCCGATAACATTCAGTGGGCAGATGTACAGGTATCGCTTGATTCTGAAAAGACTTGCACGGTAGCCACTAGCTATGTCTGCCAGGGCAAGGGACTTCGACTACGCTCAGCCGACCAAATTCCGATTGTTTTGCTACATGGGTTCGACAGCTCCTTGCTTGAGTTTCGACGACTGGTGCCGCTGTTGGCTGAGAATCACCTTGTGTACGCAGTGGACTTGTTGGGCTTTGGGTTTTGCGATCGCACGGCCACCAAACGAGTAGATCCTGATGCTATCAAGCGGCATCTGCTCGCCTTTTGCCAGCAGGTGGTTGGTCAGCCGGTGGTGCTGGTAGGAGCTTCTATGGGCGGTGGGGCGGCGATAGATTTTGCGGTGAGCTACCCGGACGCGGTGAAGCAGCTGGTGCTAATTGATGCCGTTGGCTTTGCGGCGGGGCCAGCGGTTGGCAAAATGATGTTTTCGCCGTTGGATAAGTGGGCGACGAACTTTTTGCGAAGTGCAGGCGTGCGCCGCAAAATTAGCGAAAAGGCTTACTACAATAGGGCGTTTGTAACGCCGGATGCAGAGCTATGTGCGTCGCTGCATTTGCTGATGCCGCAATGGTCAGAAGCGCTCATTACGTTCACCAAAAGCGGCGGCTATAACTTTTTGCGCCCCAAAATCGCTCAGGTTAAGCTGCCGACGCTGGTGCTATGGGGCAGGCAGGACAAAATTGTCGGAACGAAGGACGCTGCCCGCTTTGCGCAGGAAATTGAGCGGTGCAAGCTGGTTTGGATTGAGGCGTGCGGTCATGTGCCTCATTTAGAAAAAGCTAAAATAACAGCAGATTATATTGCTGACTTTCTGTAGCAGCAAAGGCTTAGAAATGCGCTATCGGGATTGCTTGTTAGGACTGTTTTTGTTGGGATTGGTTTTGGTGGGCTGTCAGGAGATGGCGGCGCAGAGCGATGTGGGGCAAAGCGATGCCAGGCCAGTTGAGACACAGCCTGCTGCGATCGCGCCAGAGCAGGCAAAAGCCTCAGGTGTTTTGGAGCAGTATCGAGTACCGACTAAGGCGATCGCGGCTAAACCAATCAAAGTCTCTTTAGGAGATTTGCCTCAGCCTTATGCCTCAGAGAGTGCAAATCAGTCGCCCCAAGTGATTGCACCGCCTGTCGATGCTACCCTGAATGTGCCTGAAGGATTTACCGTCAGCGTGTTTGCTGAGGAGCTAGATAAGCCTCGCTGGCTGGCTTTGACACCGAATGGAGAGGTGCTGGTAACAGAGACAAAAGAAAACAGAATTCGGCGGCTGGTTGATGCGAATGGAGATGGCGTAGCTGAAGGAAAGGAGACTTTTGCCACTGCGCAAAACGGGCTGAATATTCCATTTGGGATGACGTTTGCGGGCGGGGCTTTTTTCCTAGGAAATACGGATGAGGTGCTGCGGTTTCCCTACGCGACAGGTCAGGGCGCTTTGGAGGGTAAGGGCGAGCGGATTGCGACGCTGCCGGGCGGCGGCTATAACCAGCACTGGACGAGAAACGTAGTCGCTAGCCCAGACGGCAAGCAGCTATACGTTTCGATTGGGTCACAGTCGAATGCGAACGAGGAGGCTTTGCCTCGGGCTTCGGTGCAGCAGATGGGACTGGATGGTAGCAATATGCAAACGTTTGCCAGCGGGCTAAGGAATCCGGTAGGGCTAGATTTTCATCCAGTGACGGGCGAGCTGTATGCCACGGTGAATGAGCGTGACGGGCTAGGGGATGACTTAGTGCCTGACTACTTTACGCGAGTTCAAAAGGGCGAGTTTTTTGGCTGGCCGTATGCTTACCTGTCACCCCAAAATTTGGATCCGCGTCAGCTGGTGAACGGTAGAAGCAAACGACCTGAGCTAGTTGGCCAAACAAAGACGCCTGATGTGTTGTTTCAGGCTCACTCGGCAGCGCTGGGCCTACAGTTTTACGATGGCAACACCTTTCCAGCGAAGTATCAGAACGGTGCGTTTGCGGCTTTTCGCGGCTCGTGGAATCGCAGTGCGGGCACGGGATACAAGGTTGTTTTTATCCCCTTCGACAAGTCGGGTCGGCCAGTGGGCGACTATGAGGACTTTTTGACCGGCTTCTTGGTGGAGCCTAGTGTGCCGACGACCTGGGGGAGACCCGTTGGGCTTTTGGTGATGCCGGATGGTGCTCTGCTGGTGGCCGACGAGGCTAACAACAGAATTTATCGGGTTCAGTACATCAGTAGCTAAAGGGAGTAGCTAAAGGGTGATTTCCAACCCTTCGTAGGCAATGGTGGCGCGGGCAAAGCGGTTTGACTCGCCAACGCTAAGGCGATTTGACTCGTCAACGCCAAGGCGATCGCTGATATTACTTTGCAGCTGGTCAAGCATACTGTCGTCTTGCACAGGGCTATGGTGGAGTAAAACTAGCTCTTTTACACGCGCTTTTTGAGCCATTTCTATGCCTGTTTCCCAAGGCTCTAAGGCTGGCAGCGTAGTCACCGCGTCACTGCGAAGATAGGTCAGATCTGCGTAGGTGCCATCGTAAATAAGAATGTCCGCTTGATCTATAAAGTCCAGAAAGTCTGAATTTGTGCAGTCTATCGGGGTGTCTGTGGCATATACCAGCGTGTGGTTTTTCCAGGTCAGGCGATAGCCCAGCGCTTCGGTGAAAGGATTGATTTTGAAGGATTTAACGGTAACATTGCCGATGCAGAAGCTGTCTTGATCTTGAACGGTATGAAAATTTAGATCGGCCCGCATGTGCTGTAGCGGCATAGAGAAGTGAGGCCTCAGCATTTGGTCGGTGAGGCAGTGCTTGATGGATGCGCCATTGGGGGCGGTGCCACCGTAGATACAGAAGTGATTATCAGGGGCAAAGGCGGGCTGAAAGAAGGGAAAGCCCTGAATGCGATCCCACTCGGTGTGGGTGAAGAGTATATGTGCCCGCAGCGGAGATTTTTCTTTTGAAAGGGCGTGACCAAGCCCTACGAGCCCCGTGCCCCCATCGAAAATAATCCGCTGATCGCCCATGAGGACTTCCACGCAAATAGTATTGCCGCCGTAGCGCTGATTCGCCAGGGTCGGGGTGGGCACGCTGCCTCGCACGCCCCAGAACTTGATGGATGCCTGAGCCGTTTTTGAAGGTGCTGGCGCATGATAATCATTAGCTGAGCGGGCAGTTTGGATCATGGGACAAACACAGAAAGGTGCTGAGGCGGCTAAGACATGTCGTCATTAGTGAACCCAGCGCAGCAGAGAAGAGATCTCGGTGTTTTTGTTGATTTTCAGTCGAGCCCTCAAAACCTTTAAACGGCTCGCCAGCCAACCAGAATATTCCAAAAATGCCTAACGACATCCATAAAAAATCCCCAATATGCCAAGCGAGCACATCAGGGGTTTACTTTTTAGGTGAAACGCTATTTAGCTGCTTTAATGCACTCGTCGATTAGGGGCTGTACCTGGTCGAGGTTTTTCCAACCGAGGATTTCGGTTTCTTTCTTCTCTAGGTTTTTGTAGGTTTTGAAGAATTCGGCGATTTCGGCCAGGCGATGTTCATCTACATCGTCCAAGGTTTTTATGTTGGCGTAGCGGGGATCGTCGGCAGGGACACAGAGGATTTTTTCGTCTCTGTCGCCCCCATCAATCATTTCCATCATGCCAATCGGGCGAGCGGGTATCACGCAGCCCGGAAAAGTAGGCTGATCTATCATCACCATGCCGTCGAGCGGGTCACCATCGTCAGCGAGGGTGTTAGGAATAAACCCATAGTCGTAGGGATAGTGTACGGAAGAAAACAGCACGCGATCTAGGGCAAAAGCGTTGAGGTCTTTATCAAATTCGTACTTGTTCTTGCTGCCAGCAGGGATTTCGATCAGGACGTTAACAATGCCGGGCTTAGGCTGAGCTGGGATACGGGTCAAATCCACAAGTTTCTCCTCATGTAGTGGCTAATTTCAAAGGTCGTCGAATAGCATTCTACGGGAGATTGGCGGCTAGAAGCGCATCTACAGGTGTAAATGACCGCTTCTTCGCAGCTACTTTTTATGTTTAGTGAGGAGATCTACTGAGCTTTTACTTTTGCGGTTCTTGGTAAGAAATGCTTTGCCCTTGCGGCAGTGCTGGCTTGTCTAGCCGTACGGACAGTGAGGCAGGTGGCTGTGGAACACTGACCTCGGCGGGACTAAAGCTAGAGATTGCATACAGGGGCAGTGTGAGCGTCATTGCAGTGATTACAAGGCCAACAATGTTTGCAATATGGCCGGGAGGCTGTTCGGATGAATGCTCGGGACTCGCAGATTCCATGTGGAGTAAAAGAGGTAGATGTATGTAAAAGGACGACTTTTCTAGGGTGCTTTCTTTTGATTGTGATTTTCTATGTAAGGCTGGATAATAGTACCAGGGCATCAGTCGTAGGACTGAACTGTAGGATTAAGCTATGTAACTGAGCTACTGAAGCAGCCTCTGTCTTACAGGTATCCTACAAGTGTCTTACAAGCCTTTGACCATATGTTATCTAAGCTGTAAGAATCCGGCACATCTGATCTTACATTTGTGACATTGGTTTTACTTATCTAAGTGCTTTAACGCAAATTTAGTTAAATACGCTACATGTCTACCTTAAAAATACCACTCCTATACCCCTGAAAATCTACAAAAATCCAGGATGTTTTCGACTGATTTGCGGCCGAGGCTATTTTTTTGATGCTAATAGCCGATTGATAGCTTGAAGCTCTGTTAAAACAGCTTGTAACAGGCGATTGGTTTCGGTTTCGGCGGGCTGGGCGAGTTCTATGGTGACTTGCTTAATGCCCAAAACGGCTTGCGCAAACCGAGCGACTTCATTGGGATGAAACATCAGCGGTGCGTCTTTATCGTTGCGAATCTCGGGGTTGAGGCATTGGGGGTCAAAAGGTAGGTTAAGCAGGGTTTGATGGGTGTTGGCGTAGCGATAGACGGAGGCGCGCGAGCGATTGAGGATTTTTTGAACGGATTCTATTGGGATAAGCTGATTGGGGGAGTCGATCAGAATGCGATCTTCGTTGGAAGGCGCTTTTCGGTCGCTTTTTTCTGAGGTAGCGGTCAAGTCGTTCATTCTTAATTTAGATTCAATCTATATCGAAATAAGACTTGCCTAACTTACCGTAGGTCTAGACGTTACACAAGTGAGACTTAAAAATAAAGACGGTGGCGAGTGATTAGTCAATGTACTGAACTACTTTCTTGGTCTCGTAGCGGACTTTGGCCATGTCAGCGGCTCTGTCTTCTACAGAACGATAGCCTGCTGTGCAGATTACAACGGCGGAGTAGCCTTGCTGGGGTAGTCCTAGTATTTCGTCGTATTTGCTTGGAATGAAGCCTTCCATAGCGCAGGTGTCAATGCCGAGTAAGGCGGCGCTGTATAGGAAAAAGCCTAGGGCGATGTAGACCTGTTTGGCTGACCACTTGTCGGGCTGAAGCGGAAAAGGAGGATCGGCCAGGTAGCCTTTAATCATGTTGGCCATGCCTTCTAGCGTGTCTTCAGGCATTTGGCGAACTTCTCTGACGCGATCAACGTAAGTGGGTACGTCTTCGGGGCCAATGTCTTTTTTAATGGCCAGGACTACAAGATGGGAGGCTTCGGCGACTTTGGTTTGGCCCCAGGCGGGTTCGACTAACTGCTGTCTAATTTCGGGGTTGCGAACCACGAAAAATTTCCAGGGCTGCATCCCAAACGATGAGGGGGCTAGGACTAAGCTTTGCTCTAGGGCGTGCCAAACATCGTCGGGAATTTTTTGGTCTGGGTTAAATTTTTTGGTGGCGTAGCGCCAGTTGAGGGTTTGGGGCGTGAGGTTGGGTTTGCTCATGGAGGCCTGGATAGGTAGAGGTTTACTTGATTATTACAAGCTTGTGCTGGTCAAAAATCCCTCTGAGGATGGTTGAAGGTTGAGAATCGTTAGTGTGTCCCTTCGATGGCTTTTATATAGCGTTCTGCTGAGCGGCGAACGCTGGTTTTGGCGTCGAACGATACAATGGCATTCCAAAAAGCGCCATAGATACGGTCAAAAGCGTAAGGTTCTACGGTGCTTAGAATGTGTTTGACTTTGGTAGCGGGCAGAGGAATATAGTTGGGATAGCTATACATAAAGCTCACCCAGCGTCTGTCGGCAACAACTTGAATAATATCGCCGGTTAGCAGGATACCTGCGCTATTTGTATCTGAGATCCAGTGGCATACGGTGCCGCCTGCGAAGTGCCCGCCTGCTTTGATTAAGGTGATGTCTGTTTGAAGTTCGAGGGTATCTCCTGTCCAAAATTCGATGCCGGGGTCGGGTCGCATCACCCACTGCTGGTCGGCTTGATGGAGGTAGACTTTGGCGCTAAAGGCTTTGGCCCATTCGATGGCGGAGGCGTAGTAGTGGGGATGAGAGATGGCGATCGCACTCACGCCGCCCAGCGCATTCACCTGCTCAATTGTTTCACTGTCTATGAGGCTGATGCAGTCCCAGAGGACGTTGCCTTGAGCGGATTGTATGAGGAGCGATCGCTGGCCAATCGCAAATTTAGGTTCTGTGCCGATGCCGTACAGCTTTTCTTCTTGTTTCTCAATTCGGTTGCTGTGGTTTTGCTGTAGCTCAAGTAGGGTTGTCCACTGCTGACCGTCGTGGCCGACGTACTGACGCTCGTCCTCACAGATGGGACATTGTTCGGGCCCCTGATCTGCTTGAATTAATTGAGCGAACTGGGTTCCGCAGGTAACACAAATGTAGCTAGCCATATTTGCTCTGTTAGGCGAGATTGTTGGACGATCGTTTTGTTCACTGAAGTGGTGTTAGATGTAGCACAAGGCCAGCGACGCCGCCTGCTAAAACTAGCCAAGCAGAATTAAGGCTGAAGCAGAATACTGCGATCGCACTCAAAACAACCAACCCTATTGTCCACCCATCTATTAGCGCAGTGCGTCCTAGCGTGTAGGTAACGCCTGCCATTAGCGCTAAGGCAGCAGCGTTGATACTATCCAAAAAGCCTCTGACCTGTGGTGACAGCTCCTTTAGGCTTGCACTGTCAGGCAGATATTTTCACTGACTTTGCTGGTTGAGCTGCTGGACGGACGGCGGCTCCTAGTAAATATCCGCTGACGCAAATTAACAGGCCATAGAGATTGAGGCCCAGATCGAGGGCGTATTTGCCGCTGCCAATGCTGATCCAGGTGGGGAAAAGAGATGTGCCCAGAGTGCCTTCGAGTACTCGCATGATGCCGAAGATGAGTCCGGGCCAAAATGCGAGATGAAAGCTGAGGCTGCCTGCTTTGCGGATGAAGGAAAGGAGAAAAATGGGGGCAAGGCCCATGACCATGGTGCCGCTGATGGTGGTGGCTTGGATGATGGCGGGGCCAACTTTATCGCCTAGATAGATGCTGAAGAGAGGGAGGTTGCCAAGAAGCGCGATCGCAACCATCCACCATCGGCCTAATAGCGCCTGTCTTTCGGTGGGTGCGCCCTGGCGGTTTTGCCAGTCACGGGCTCCTAGCTTTGCTGTGCTAGAGAAGGTGGAGTCGAGGGTGGAGCCTGCGCTGGTGAGCATGATGCCATTAAATATGAGCAGCATGGGGAGACCGAAGAGGGCGGGGACGGCGAGGGAGGGACTGCCTTCGATGCCGTTAGCGCGGGCGTAAAGACCGACAAAGCTAAAGAGAAAGATAAATCCACCGCTGATCAGCCCGGCTAAGATGAAGCCTTTGAACATTACCTTGGGGGAGGTGATGAAGGCGCGATCGGTGAGAATGGGATCGTGGAAGGGGTAGCTGAATACCTGGACAAAGGCCAGACCGCAAAAGGTGAGTCCAGCTAGAGAGGTTTCTGCATCGACGGCGGGGAGTCCCTGATTGGCTAGGCCAGGGCCAATGACGACTAGAATGACAACGAGCAGAACGGCGGCTAGTACCATTTGGGCGCTGTCGGTGAGCAGGCTGGAGCGGAGACCGCCGATCAGGCTGTAGTAAACGGTGAAGGCTGTGACAAGGGCGGCTGCAATCCAGTAGCCAGCGCTGCCTTCGGTGCCGAAGTAAAGGGAGAAAACTTTGGTGTTTGACCAGACTTCGTTGAGCAGGCGAATGGCGATCGCAAGTAAAAACAAGCGGGCGCAAACCTTGCCATATTTGCTGATGAGAAATTCGGGGATGGAGCGGTAGCCGCCTCGGGTGCGGAGGTAGTAGAGCGCGATCGCGGCAGTCACAAAGCTTAGATAGTAGATGGCGTAGCCAATGCCACCGGTGATGCCGAAGGCGCTGCCTAAGCTGGCCGCATTGTCGATTGATTTAGCAAAAATCCAAGAAATGGCCGCGCTTGAGACCAGCAGCCAAAGTCCGGGGGCTTTGCCCTGCTGGGAGTGTCCGCCAAAGAATTCTGAAGCAGAAACTGTTACTGGGGTTGTTTTACGAACGAGATAGTAGATTAAAGCACCGTATCCGGCAAGCAAAACCCAGACCGAAACTGTTGCAAGGGTCATAAATAGATGTGTCGCTAATTTTTTAACAGGTTAAGTGACAGATTTAATCAGAGATACTTTGGGCCTAGGTGAGACTTACCTGAGAATTGTGCGGCCTAGCTCATTTAGCGGCTGAAGCCAGCGTATCTGTTTCTGAGGGGACTCTGACTTTAGAGGCAAGGCCTAGCCGCTGAAGGCACTGAATGAAGCCAAAGGTAAAATCTGGCAGGTATTTGACCTGTTGATCGTCGGTGAGGGTAATCCCCTGACGGGCCGACCAGGGGAAGGCATGGTGGAAGTTATGCCAGCCTTCTCCGAGGGTTAAAACGGCGACTAGGCCGTTGTTGCGGCTGTAGTCATCGGTTGCAAAGGGCATTGTGCCAAACTTGTGACAGGCGGAATTGACGAGGGCTACGCCGTGGAAAAGGAGAACTGTGCTGACAAAGAAAGCGGCTAAATACTCAGTGCCGCCGATGGCGTAGGAGAGTAAGGCCAGGGCAAGCGTAGGGATGAAGTGCCAGCGGTCGATTGTTTTTAACACGATGTCTTGTTCTACGTCGGGCGGTAGCCTGGAGGGAAGAAAGTTTTTGGAGAGCAGCCACTGGTAGTGAGACCATTGAAATCCGCGTACGGAGGAGTGTGGATCTTGGGGCTGATCGGTAAAGCGGTGGTGCTCTTCGTGGTGGGCTTTCCACCAGCTAGGCCCCATCTGTCCGGCGGCTGAGGCGATGAAGCTGCCAATCCATTTGACGGGGGCGGGTGAGCTGTAGGCTTTGTGCGTGAGCAGGCGGTGATAGATGCCGGTAATGGCCAGCATCCTAATCCAGTACAGAAAGGCAATCCATATCCATGCGCCTAAGCTTAGCCCGGTGAATAGCGCTAACAATACGCCGACGTGGCAAGCCACAATTAGCACTGGGCCTGTCCAATAGCTGGCGAGCGTCAGCGTGGAATATTTCTGTGCTTTGGGCTGGCTGGCTGATAGGTTTGGCGGCTGATCTGGTGGTTGCTGGGGAGAGAGAGGCGGTTCGCGAAATGGCGTTTTCACTGATGTCTTCACTGGCATTAATATTCCCTTTCGGCTAAGCCCTGATCGTTAATTAGTGTTAAAAGGCATGCTTTACCATTACATATTTAGGCTAATGGTGTCACTCGCATTAAGGAATAGCTATGCGCTTAAGGGCAGTTTCAGAAGGGCTTTTAGAATTGGTATTAAGTTGAGATTTGCCGTCTCGATTCAGGTCTATTTTAGATAAAAGAAGTCTTACAAATAGACTTGCGGTAATACCTTTTAGTCTTTGGATAAGACTGACGCGCCACCGGACAATCAATTCATCCGGTGGCGGTAGTTAAGTGGATATCGTTCTAATGCAATCGAAATGGCAGCAGAGATAGATACGGCGATGGATCTAAAGCATTACCAAGAATGTTTTGTATTTATTTAAGACTTACTTGAATCATTTCAAGACTCA
>JBGTGK010000177.1:0-1601 GCA_041746795.1 Phormidesmis sp. | reverse complement strand
GCCACCCTTTGGCAGCACCATTCACCTCAGCTCAAGGGCGACCTGGTTTCATAAGTGGCTATATCGCGTCCTGTTTGCGATTCCTATCGGCGGTTTCTTAGCCCTAGCTACCCCATCTCGCCCCAGCAGACTTCAGCTTTTTATCTTCGTGAGCATGGGCATTTTACTGCCCTGCCTTTTGTTGGAAATTGCCCTAGCCGCTAGCCTTTGGAGCCTGAGCTACGGTTAATTAGCGTCAGCGCTGCACTGCTCAGCTGGCTTCTCTTTGTGAGAATGCTTTGTCCCACTGCTGGCAGTGTTCGCGTGTTTAGGGTTGTTCAGTGAGGTCGTTCAGTGAGGGCGGCCAGTCAAGCCGTTAAGCCTTAGGCTTTGCTGCGAGTCACCCATCTCACTAGCAGGCTGCTGATCAGTACGAGCAGCACCAGCACCAGTGAGGCGGCCCAGGCGATCGCCTGCTGGTCAGGGTAGGGCGAGGTGGCAAAGTTAAAGATCATCACGGCCAGCGAGGGCGTAGGCTGCAAGACGCCAGACGGATAGTAGAAGGAGAATAGGGCGGTGAATAAAAGCGGGGCGGCTTCTCCAGAAGCGCGGGCGATCGCCAGCGATATGCCCGTCACAATGGAAGGCAAAGCCGCAGGCAGCACAATTTGCAGCGTCGTTTGATAGTTGCTTGCCCCAACGGCAACCGAGGCTAGGCGCATATCTTGAGGCACCGCTTGCAACGCTTCATCGGTAGTGCGCACGATCAGGAGCAGCATCAGCACTGAGAGAGCAATGCCGCCCGCTAAGGCAGAGAAGCCTCCCATCGTTAGCACCACCGCACCGTAGGCAAAAATCCCGGCAATAATAGAAGGCACCCCGTTTAAAACATCTGTGGCAAAGCGGACTGAACGGGCCACGCCTGGAGAGCTGGTTTCGGAAAGATAAATAGCGGCTAAAATCCCGATGGGAACGCTGATGAGAGACGCAATCCCAACCACCAGCAAGGTGCCCATAATCGCATTGGCAGCGCCGCCGCCGGACATACCAGCGGTTGGCGGTAGCTCGGTAAACAGGGCCAAATTGAAACGACTGCCGCCCTTTTGGATCACGTAGCCAATCACCGCGACTAAAGGCACCAGGGCCGCGACAAGGCACAGGCCAAAGCCAATTGTTGTGGCATTGTTGAGCTGCGATCGCTGCTTGCTTGGTCGCCAGGTCTGTCTGGCATCAGAGCCTCTTTGAGAATAAACGTTAGCTTCCATCATGCTCCTTATTTTTAGCTTTAATGCAGTGCTTTCTCTGCCTCAATGCGGTGCTTTCTCTGCCTTAATATCTTTGCTGAAAGCGCTGAACGATTACCTGAGCGAGAATATTGACTATCAGCGTCAGCACGAAGAGAGCCAGCGCTGCGTACATGAGCGCCGCTACTTGCAGGCCAGAGGCTTCGGCAAACTGGTTAGCCAGCAGTGACGAGATGGTGTGTAGTGACCCCCAAAATTAGGACAGCGACTAGAGCGAGTAATCTAGAGTCCATACAGGGAAGGAAACATGGCCAGCAAGCAAAAAAAATACAGCAGCGAGTTTAAGGCCAAAGTCGTGCTGGAGGTAGTCAGCGGGCA
>JBGTGK010000176.1:0-1627 GCA_041746795.1 Phormidesmis sp. | reverse complement strand
GCGCCTAGCGTCGGTAACCTACGATGTCGCCATTTGTGGTGGCACGCTGGGCATTTTACTTGGAGCAGCGCTGGCTAATAAAGGCTGGAGGGTAGTGCTGCTGGAGCGGGGAGCCCTGCGCGGGCGCGATCAGGAGTGGAATATTTCACGGCGAGAGCTGGCCGCTTTTGTGAGGTTGGGATTGCTGAGTGAGGCTGAGTTGGATGGGGCGATCGCCTCCCAATACAACCCCGCTCGCATCACCTTCAACGGCGGCAAAGAACTCTGGGTGACAGACGTGCTGAACATTGGCGTAGACCCTAAGTATTTACTCGAAACACTCAAGCAAAAATTTCTCGCCAGCGGCGGCACCCTGCTAGAGCACACGCCCTTCCAATCTGCGGCGATTCATCCTAACGGCGTAAATATTCAAATAAAAGAATCAGAAGACATTACCGCTAGGCTGCTGATCGATGCTATGGGTCACTTCTCTCCAATGGTGCAACAGGCCAGAGGTAGCCAAAAGCCAGACGCCGTTTGCATGGTCGTGGGCACCTGCGCAAACGGCTACAACAACAACACAACCGGCGACTTAATTGCCTCATTTACGCCTATTAAAAATCAGTGCCAGTACTTTTGGGAAGCCTTCCCTGCCCGCGATGGCCGCACCACCTATATGTTCACGTATTTAGACGCTCACCCCAGTCGGCCCAGCTTAGAAAGCTTTTTTGAGGACTATCTCACGCTGCTGCCTGACTACCAGAACGTTCCTCTCGAACAGCTTGATTTTGTCCGCGCTCTGTTTGGCTTCTTTCCCTGTTACAAAGACAGCCCGCTACAGTACAAGTGGAACCGCACCCTCGCCGTGGGTGACAGCAGCGGCAGCCAGTCACCCTTGAGCTTTGGCGGCTTTGGCGCAATGGTTCGCCATTTGGAGCGTTTAACTCAGGGCATTCATGAAGCCCTCGACGCCGACCTGTTGAATAGCAAAGCCCTGGCTCGCCTTCAGCCCTATCAGCCGAATCTCTCGGTCACCTGGCTCTTTCAAAAGTCTATGAGCGTCGGCGTTAATCAAAAGCTGCCGCCTAATAAAATAAATGACGTTCTCTCCACTATCTTTGCGGATATGGAAGCGCTGGGAGATGAGGTGCTAAAGCCCTTTTTGCAAGATGTCGTACAGTTTCCAGCACTGGCTAAGACGATGCTGCGAACCTCTACTCGTCATCCAGCTTTGGTTGCCAGCATTTTGCCTCAGGTGGGCATCGGCTCAGTGGCAAGCTGGATGAAGCACTTTATTAGCTTAGGCGGCTACAACGCCTTTAACGCCGCTGAAAGCTCGGTGGACAGGGCACTTGTAAAGTCTGCGAAAAAACAGTATGAGGCAAACCGCTGGATCGATGCAGTGAAGTATGGTTCTGGCGGCGATTATGAGTAGTGTAAACGGCCAACAACTATGCCTATAGCCTTCTAGTCGATAGCCACCGAGCTTGAAATTGCGGAACATTTCTTCCAGCAATTCCAAATTCCAGACTACGGACACTCAAAACCCTTGATCTACCGTTCGCTTCTGATCATGGTCAAACTCGACTAGCAGGTCTGAACGGCTGCAACCCAGTAACTTCGTTCCTCGTTGAGGCAAAATGTACGT
>JBGTGK010000175.1:0-7351 GCA_041746795.1 Phormidesmis sp. | reverse complement strand
GATGCGCTGGATGATGGAACCGATATTGGACATTACGGGCGGCTGACGCTTGCGATGGTGGCGCAGTATTTTGCCGATGAAGAAGAGATTGTTGGTGAGTTGCAAAAGGACAAGGACTTTAGTGAAGAGGAGGCGCGATCGCTCTACGCCCAAGTCACCAGCAAAGAGTACAGCCCGCCTAGCCGCGACAGCATTTTAGGATGGCAGTCTCAGCAGGACTTTCAAATATGCCCTAACCCTGACGACCCTGACGCGGGCAACGTCTATCAAGATTTGACCTTTCCTGAGAGCGTTTACAGCAGCATCTCTCACTACAATGAAGAAAAGGCTAGCTGATCTCCCCGACGATATTGGGCGGGTACGGGGCGATATTGAGCGATGCTGACGATAATATTGGCTGTGGGTGCTAGCCTAGAGACAGTGTTTTTAGCTATGCGATCGCCTAGCCCATTGCCAGTCACATGAGCAAAATTGTCGTTGGTTTATCTGGCGGAGTAGACAGCTCCGTTGCCGCAGCCACCCTTCACAACCAAGGCCACGAAGTCACTGGCCTCACCCTTTGGCTGATGAAAGGCAAAGGCCAGTGCTGCTCGGAAGGAATGACCGACGCAGCCCAGCTGTGCGATGAGCTAGGGATAGACTACAAAGTTGTTGACTCGCGTGAAGTCTTTGAAAAAAGCATTATTAACTATGTGGTAGAAGGCTACGCTCAGGGCGTTACGCCACTACCTTGTTCGCAGTGCAACAGCACCGTGAAATTTGGCCCGATGCTGCACTATGCCATTCATGAAATGGGGGCCGACTACATTGCAACGGGTCACTATGCTCAGGTTACACGCAATGCAGAGACTGGACGCCATGAGCTTCGGCGAGCTGTTGATCGAAACAAAGATCAGTCTTACTTTCTGTACGACCTCAGCCAGGAGCAGCTAGCGGCTACTCAGTTTCCGCTAGGCGATAAGACCAAGCCCGAAACCCGTAAGATCGCGGCTGAGCTAGGATTGCATACGGCTGACAAGCCAGAAAGTCAGGATTTGTGCTTGGTAGAGCAGCACGGCTCTATGAAAACCTTTTTAGAGAAATATCTTGCACCTAAGCCTGGTGACATCGTTGATACGGCAGGCGAGGTAGTAGGTCAGCACGAAGGCATTCACAACTACACAATTGGCCAGCGTAAAGGGTTAGGCATTGCTGCGCCTAACCCTCTCTACGTGGTGAGTTTGGACGTGGGGCGAAATCAGGTCGTCGTCGGCGAGCGAGATAGCGTAACGGCCTCTGAATGCACGGTCACTAGAGTCAACTGGGTTTCGATTGCAGCACCTGAAGGGCCCATAAAGGCCGAAGTGCAGATTCGCTATCGCTCTCAGGCGGTAGGGGCTACGATCGTGCCGATGGCTAGTTCACCTGCCAATCGCGTAAAGATAATTTTTGATCAGCCTCAATTTGGCGTTACGCCCGGACAGGCGGCTGTTTGGTACGAAAGTAGTGGGCGGGTGCTGGGTGGCGGTATTATTGAGCCGATGCGCTCTGACAACAGCCAATAAAGCCCCTACCAATAGGTTACAGCCCGTTTGTCGTTAAGTCAGCTATTGGATCGGCCACCAAACCGGCAGTTGAATAACTGGTTTAGCTGTGGCCCTTGAAGACGGACTGTAGAGACACAAAATTGCCAAATAAAAATGTAGAGGAAGATATTTTGAGTGCAGTAAAAGACGGCATCGCCCCTCATGGCGGTACGCTAATTAATCGCTTGGCAAGTGCCGAGCAAAAGGAAACGTTTTTGAGTAAGGCAGACAGCCTGCCTCAGATCAACTTAGATGAACGGGCGGCTTCTGATTTGGTGATGATTGCCATCGGTGGATTTAGCCCGCTGACTGGCTTTATAGGTCAGGCTGACTATGAGCCGGTGGTCACCGACATGCGTCTGGCAAATGGGCTCCCTTGGTCGGTACCGGTGACGCTATCGGTGAGCGAGGCTGAAGCTGAGCCCCTGCAAATTGGTCAGCTAGTGCGCTTAAACGACGACACGGGGCGCTTCATCGGGGTGCTAGAGCTGAGCGAAAAGTACACCTACGACAAGCAGAAAGAGGCGATCAACGTTTACCGCACCGATGAGGACAAGCATCCGGGCGTGAAGGTGGTGTACGACCAGGGGCCGATCAATTTGGCTGGAGACGTGTGGCTGCTAGAGCGAGATGCGCATCCGCTTTTTCCTGACTATCAGATTGATCCTGCCCAGTCGCGTCAACAGTTTCGCGATCGCAACTGGAAAACCATTGTCGGTTTTCAAACCCGCAACCCCATCCACCGCGCTCACGAGTACATTCAAAAGTGCGCGCTTGAAACCGTAGATGGCCTGTTCCTACATCCGCTGGTCGGCGCGACTAAAAGCGACGACATTTCAGCTGACGTGCGGATGCGCTGCTACGAAATCATGATGGAGCACTACTTTCCTGAAGACCGCGTCATTCTGGCGATTAATCCTTCAGCCATGCGCTATGCCGGGCCACGAGAAGCGATTTTCCACGCGCTGATTCGGAAAAACTACGGCTGCACTCACTTTATTGTGGGTCGCGACCATGCGGGTGTCGGAGACTACTACGGCACCTACGATGCTCAGGCTATATTTGATGAGTTTGAGCCTGACGAATTGGGAATTACGCCGATGAAGTTTGAGCACGCTTTTTACTGCACTCGCACAAGCACCATGGCAACGACTAAAACCAGCCCCAGCATGCCGGAAGAGCGCATTCACCTGTCGGGGACGAAAGTGCGCACACTGCTCCGTGAAGGTAAAATGCCGCCGCCGGAGTTTTCTCGTCCGGAAGTAGCGGCTGAACTGGCTAAGGCGATGAAGGGCTAGGCGTTTGGCGCTACTGACAGAATAATTCCGTAGGAGCTTAGCAATGTTAAGCTCCTACGGGATCACGGCGCAGGCGTTTGAATAAATTGAATATTGCTTAATCGCCTAGCGCTGTGACCAACCGCCCCTAGAATAGAGGTTAATAAAAAGCTAAATAGCAAAAAACAGACGGCAGCATCACATCAAGGGAGGCCAAGTTCGGTGGGTCTGAGCCGACGTGCGTTAATTAAACAGGCTGGCGCGGCGATCGCAGCCATGGGCTTGACTGAGCTAGCCCTGAATATGGAAGGAATACCCACGCAGGCGAAGGCTTACACTCAAGCCTTGGCGCTGGGGCAGTCTTCGGGGCGCAAGCTAGCGCTGCTGGTGGGCGTGAATAAGTACGCGACGGGTGCCCTTACGGGTGAGCAAACGGGCCAGCTACTCGGCTGTATGACGGACGTTTTGCTGCAAAAAGAGGTGCTAATCCATCGATTTGGCTTTTTGCCGCAGGATATTGTTTGCCTGACGAATGAACAGGCCACCCGAAACGGCATTTATCAGGCTTTTGTAAACCATCTTTACAGTCAGGCGAAAGCGGGTGACGTGGTGGTGTTTCACTTCAGCGGCTATGGCGCGCAGGTGCGGATAGAGGGGGGTGACCAGCAGCAGACCCTGCGATCGCTCGTCCCATTCGATGGCCTGCTGCCAACCGAGTCTCGCCCTGCCCTGAACGACATTTTGGAAATTGAGTTAAAAACGCTGTTGAAGCAGCTCAAAACCAAAAAAGTGACCACCGTTTTAGACGCAGGCTTTGCAGATATCCCGGTGCCGCTTTCAGGTGGGCTGCGATCGCGCACCCGATCGGCCATCGCGACCGGCCAAATGCCCGCCGCCTTCCCGCTGCTAACCAGCCAAACGCTGAGCAAAGAAGACGCGGCCTTTCCAGGCGTACTGCTGCGCGGCGCTGACCCCGCTGAGAGCGTTATAGAGCGGCAGTGGAACGGCTTTAGCGCAGGGGCGTTTACGTACGTGCTCACTCAGTATATATGGACGACACCAGAGCCCATTACCGTGGGTCAGGCATTGGCGCGATCGCAAGAAAAGCTGCTGCGGTGGGGCGGTAGCAACCAGCAGCCCACCGCCAGCGGCAGCTTAGACTTACGCAACCTAGAAAAAACGCCCCCGCCCTACAACACGCTTCTGATTGAAGACACCCGAGGCATTGGAGCCGTTCAATCCGTAAACCTAGGTTCGCAAACAGCCAGCCTGTGGTTAGGAGGCCTGCCGCCCCGCGTATTGGAATACTTGGGGCCAACCTCAGTGATTACCTGCGGGGGCCAACGGCTCAAGCTGCGATCACGCGATGGCCTCACAGCCGTCGCCAGGCTCACAAACGCGGCCAGTAGCAGCACTTCGCTAGCTGGCCTGCCGGTTTTAGAATCTATCCGGGTACTGCCCAAAAAGGTTGATTTGATCGTGGCGCTCGACAGCCAGTTAGAGCGAATTGAGCGAGTAGATGCGACCAGTGCCCTTTCGGGCCTTTCGTTTATCAGTTCAACGTCAGACACCGGCCTGCCCGCAGACTGTCTGTTGGCTAAACCGATTGCTGAGAGTTCTGGAACGCTCACCGCCAGCCTGCAAGGGGCAAGCCTGGCGAAAACTAGAACAGCTCAGGCCAGTTCCAAATCCAGTTCCAAGGCCAGTTCTAAGGAGCTAGAACCCGCGCCGACAGACGACCAAACTAATTTGGGCTATGGGCTGTTTTCTTTGACGCGATCGCTCATTCCCGGCACCTTATCTTTGCAAGAAGAAGCCATCAAACCCGCGATTAGCAGGCTGATGCCCAAACTACAGTCACTGCTGGCGCTTAAACTGCTGCGCCTGAGTGAAAATCGAGCCTCTTCTCAGCTGCCCGTGCGAGTCAGCCTGGAAATGGTTAGCCCCGAAGAAAAGCAGCTGATCAGCCGTCAGACCTTTGAAACTGGCCCGCAAACCTCCCCTAAGTACAAAAGGGCGCTCAGCCCAGAAGGATTCATTCCCCAGGTTCCCATCGGCAGTCGGGTACGCTACCGCCTATACAACGACAGCAGCCAGCCGCTCTACTATACGCTCATCAACGTCGATCCGAGAGAACGACTCTCTGCTTTCTGCCCGGTCATGGGCCTATCTGCACAGCCCGCTCCGTCCAACCCTGATGCAAGCAACGAAGCAGCCAATAACGTCATCGCTGCGGCTAGCATTATTCCAGGCGGCTCAGTTGCCGTGCCCAGCGTTGACCTTGACTGGTCAGTCGAAGCTCCCACTGGCCCCATAGAAACCTACGTTGTGTGCAGCACTTCTCCGCTCACCAACACCTTTCGCAGGCTGCTTGCCGTCGCCGCAAGTAGTGGAAATCAGCGCATCAGCCCTTTGCTAAACCCCTTAGAAGTGGTTGAAGCCCTGCTGAGTGACATTAGCACCGGGAAAAACGACGATGTTTATAGCTTAGATGTGACTCAATGGGCGACGCTGAATTTTACCTATCAGGCGGTTTGATATTTGCTGTAGATCTGCTGGTACCAAATAGCCTGAGAGTTGGCGCTGATGCTGCCACGGGGTGGAAAGAGAGAGTATTTTAACCGGCTGTCGAAGCGGATGTGTAGCCAGGGTACGTCGTGGCCGTGGGTGTTGCACCACACGGGGTTTTGCTGGGCGATCGCCTCCAAGCAAATCTCTCCCACTTCCTGCCAAAGCGCCTGCCACGCCTCAGGTTTCGCCTTTCTACAAAAATCAGCAATATGGCCATAGTCGCCTGTGTTGGCAGGGATCAACAGCTGTGCGTCCCCTGAGAAATTGTTGAACTTTGCGGTAAGGGTGCCTGGATTGAGCGGCTGTAAGTATTGGTGGAAGGATTGTGGGTCGGCGGGTCGGAAGTCGGCGGGGAAGGCGATCGCAAAAAAAGGATGCGTTTTAGCGGTGTAGGGATGAATCGGCACAGGCTTCCACTCAAAGTCAAACGGGAGCGCCGCCCAGGTATGGTTCCATAGGTCGCAAAAGTCAATACTGCTAGCTAGTGCCTGAGCCACCTGCTGCCAGGTCATTAAGTTATGCTGCTGGCTCACAAAAGTGATGAGCTGAGCGCTACGACCAGCGACTTCAACCGCTACTTGCCTGACTGACGTGGTTTGGGGAGTCTGCTGATGGGATAGAAACATAGACTCTGCCGGGTCACCTCAGCGATTATAGCGTGACGCTTTTATCTCAGTACAGCGGTGCAGCCGTACTTATTGCTGCACTCACTATAGACCGGCGAATTCTGTTCCTTGTCTGTCTTTTGAAAGGAAGTATCCGTTCAATGCTAAGAAAAAATATTTTCAATATCCAACGCTAGGTAGCGATCTAGCGCTTGATACATCCAGTAGAGCTGAGTATCGCGGCTGGTTTGCTGGCTAATTTTTTGAAAGCCCAAGGCCAAGGCCATCGCTTCGTAGCTAGGATGAATGACTAGCGTATGCAAGTCACATAGATTAGGAAAGTCCTGCTGCATTTTGCGAAGGGTGTTTTGAACGTCTTTTAAAAGCAAAGGGCGATGCTGGTTAACGTAGAGCGGGTCGATCATCCAGCTGCGGACGAAGACGGCGGTGCAGCTTGGATCGCCGGGAGTAGCGAGAGTGAAGGGGTCGGTGGCATCGGTGCTAGTGAGGTGGAGCGCTTTGGTAGGAGAGCTAGAGAAGGTGATTTCTGACTCGGCGGCGGTGGGATATAGCAGGTAGAAGCCGACGGGGTTGAGGTTGTCGGTGCGGCGCAAAACGCGCATTCCAGTGGCGTACTGACTGGCCCAGCGGCGCAGCAGGCGAGTGATGCGATGGGGAACGATGTCTAGACTGCGGTTCATCCAGCCGTAGTTGACTGCCAGAAGATTGGCGACGGGAATGGCATCGCAGCGAGGATCGAAGTCGTCCAGGATGAGGTTTCGGCTGCGCTCAACCTCCAGGTGGGGAGCATGGGTGGTTAAATTGCTAGGAGAGAGAGTGATTTCTATGCGGGTGGTGTTACCGTCAAAGAATTTTTTGATCAGGCTTAAGGCGGCCAGCTTGTCGAGCATCATGCCAGCGGCTCTGTCGCTTCCTGTATCCTTGTCGCTGTAGAACAACTCTGCGGCTTCACGATGGCTACAGCTGACGGCCCTCGACAAGAGCGTCAGCTCATTAAACGGCTGCGGCAAACTTGCTTTGGTTTTACGAGAAGTCGATTGGTTAAGCTGTTCTTTCTCTAGTCGCTCTTTCTCTAGCTGCTCTTTGATCAACAGATATATCCATAGCTTGACAAAGTACTCCGCTCGCCTGCGGGTAAGGCCAACCTGCCGTGAAAGCTGTTCAACAATTGGCTGCTGCTGCTCGTAAGAAAATCAGTCATTAAGCTGGCTGCTAATCTGTTCTATAGCCATAGAGAGGGCCGAGTGAATTTGATGAGATAGGGGATGCTTCACCCTGCTTCAGAATGATTCTTCTATATACCCATACTTGT
>JBGTGK010000174.1:0-3088 GCA_041746795.1 Phormidesmis sp. | reverse complement strand
CGTAATCACATTAAAAACATAGCCCGCTGCAAATCCAAAAGGCACTAGCCAGTAGGCCTCACGCTTAAAGCCCTTAGCTGCCTGCTCTTGAGGATCAATCAGTCCATACTCATCGGCACTTTTATAGCCATCGCCCAATATATCAAACTGGCCGTTCGGCAAATTCTCTTCCTTCAAGGCAGAATAGACAGCTTCTGCTAGCATACGAGTAGGCAGCACAGCGACTAAATAATTCATAAAAAACTTTTCCAACAGTTGTTTAAAGTTGTTGCAGTGCTAAAACAGGGCTAACGAATATCAATCAAGAGCTGTAGAACCATGTCGCAGTAAACTACATAGCAATTTGCCTGATTGCTAACCTGCTTATTAAGCTTAGGACAGCCCTCTAAGCATTTCCTCATGCTAACGAGAGGTTTACGGCGGCTATGAACGCTGTGTCGCGAGCAAATTACTGCTCAGAAGACGATGTGCTGATCACGGCAACCGGGCAAGCTGCTCGATTTAAAATGGCATCCACGCGATGACCAAAGAAGACTCGTCCCGTTGCCAGCCTGACAGAGCTTCCTAAAACGATCAAATCCACCTGCTCTTTATCGGCAAAGCTGAGAATTGTTTTTTCTGGACTGTTTCCTTCCAAAATTTTGTACTGCACTGTTGCGCCTAAAAGTCGTCCAATCTCAGCCTGGTATTCAACAATCTGCTGCGCCATCTCTCTAGCGGGTGCGAGCGTCTGGTGATCGTAAAGGGCGTATCTCACCTGAGGCAGGTTAATGACGTGGATTAAGGTGACCACCGCTCCGGTTTGAGCCGCAATTGTGCTGGCAACTTCAACAGCATTTTTGCTGTACGCTGAACCCACGGCAGGAACTAAAATATGGCGAATGGGGTGGGTGTCAATCAGCCGGAAGTCCCCCTGGCGCTCTGACTGACGCTTTGAAAAATGGGACTTCACTACTAGGGTGGCACGGGGCGCTTCTTGAACAACCCGATCGACTAGCATATTGAACAATGAATTACGGGTTCGCCGTTCGCTCGCTCCCATAACAATGAGATCATATCCCTTGCTGGCTTCTTTTAAAATGGTTGCTGCCTTGCTATCTTCAGTTTCTACTTTGGTTTGTAAGGTTTTTGGGGCGGGTAACTTTAGCGTTCGAGCGATCGCATCAAAAGCTTCTTCAAAGGCCGTATCCTTAAACGATGCCGCCGCCGCATTTTCGCGACCAGGCTTTTTATTACTAGTCGCATAAAATGCCGTAATCTCAATCTCATTCTGCTGTGCCAAATAGCCCACCAGCTGAGCCGCTAGCTGCACATTGGCTCCCCCCCGAGTAGGAATCAAGACCTGATGAATATTTTTGATAAAGCTGCGACTGGCATGTTCTTCCTGCTGTAGCCGCTGCGCTTCCTCTTCGCCAATTACAACTTTAGAAAGCGTCCAACGCAGTAATGGAGGAGCCATCAGAGAAGTCACGATCGCCACCATCACGATAATCGAATACATCTGCTGGCTTAAAACGCCCAAGGACAGCCCAATCGTGGCAACAATAATTTCCATTGCGCCACGGGCATTCATGCCAGAGCCCATCGCCAGCCCTTCCCAGTGGCTTAGCCCGCCCGCTCGAGCACCTGCATAAGCGCCTACAAACTTGCCAAAACAAGCAATAGCAAGAACGATCAGCCCAATGATGAAGGTCTCAGGCGCGAGCAGCTGGATTATATTTACCTTAAGGCACGCCGAGGCAAAGAAGATAGGCGCTAAAAAGCCTGCGGTCACTATTTCTAACGTGTGCCCCGCCTCCTGGCTAAAGCGACGAGATTGCCCTGCCAAAATGCCGACAACAAAGGCTCCTAAAGCAGCTTCAATCCCCAAACTATGCGTTAAAGCTGCGGCTGACAAAGCCAGGATAAGCACAGTCGACAGCGCCGCCGTCGCTCCCCCTATGTTGTCATCTACCCAGCGAAAAATCTTATCAACAACCGTTTTTCCTACCGTCAGTGCAACGCCTAAAAATATGACCGCTCCGCTGATTGAGCTAACAACCGCACCGATGTCAAATTGCCCGCTGGTTGCCAGACCGGAGACAACCGCCAGCAGAATTCACCCAATCGTGTCATCCATCATCCCCGCCGCCAGCGTCACCTAACCAATATCGCGCCGAATTAATTTTAGATCCATCAGCACTTTGGCAATCACTGGCACTGCCGAAATACTCATAGCAGTTGCAATGAACAAGCTAAAAACAAGCCGCTGAGAAGGATTGGCCAAAGAGTTTTCTGGTAGCAGCCAACCTAACCCCAGCCCTGTAGCAAAGGGCACAATAATCCACCCAGTGAAATCAGTAAGGCGGTGCGCCCTTTGCGCACAATCAGATTGAAGTCTGTTTCAATGCCGGTAACCACCAACAAAAACAAAACCACCAACAAAAACAAAACCCCTAACCAGGAGACAACCGCTAGCAAATCCGACTGAGTTTGGCTTTTGGGGAAGAGGTAGGCCTGCAAATCGGGAAGAACTAAGCCGAATAACGATGGCCCTAGCAGAACGCCTGCTAACAGCTCTCCAACTACAGGCGGGAGATCGATCCGGCGCATGAGTTCTCCCAATCCCCTTGCTACAAAGAGAAGCAGCGCTAGTTACAGCAACAGCAATAGCAGCTCGTGGTGACCTAGCGGTGTCACAATACCCTGTGCGGCAGCTGTTTTAGCAGCAAGAATCGGCTGCACCCATAGCATGAGAAAATTCATGTGGACTCCGAAGACTATGCATAAGAAATCATCAGAAATTATAGGAGATTAAGAACTGACGCAGCGCTATCCTAATAGTAGATTTTTGAGCCAAAGGGATGCTCGTGCAGCCTCAAGCAGTCGATAGCCCATATTTTGCCCATAAAAAAACGCAGCCACGTTAGCCGTGACTGCGGAAGATCCACTTAGGAAGATTTAGGAGGGGTAGTCCTATTTAGGTAAGGATGGACATAACTCCTTCCATGTAAAGCTTTCAGAGCTTAGAGTCAGCCTTGCAGACTCTAAGTATCCTGGCTTTTTTCATGTCTTTGCAGCTACAAAGCCCAGACATTAACGAAATAAT
>JBGTGK010000173.1:0-4814 GCA_041746795.1 Phormidesmis sp. | reverse complement strand
TACAACCGATGGTTTTAGCCAAACGTAGGCCCACTCTACTTCTCGCTAAATTACTTGCAACCAAATTCATGCCTCCTGAAACCCATCAACCACCACCTTTAGCCGTCTAATTCTTCAACAGAAACTTCGGACTGTCCAGCTAACAAGGCTTGCCGCTTTAATGTGAGTACGGTAGCCGGTTCAATTGCTGTCGCAGTGGCGGGCGCTTTGCCGTCTCCAAAGAGTGCTGAAGCCGCAAATATCTCCCCCGCAGGCAGAATTCGTAAAATAGTCTCCTTACCAGATGGGTCAATTTTAGCAATGTGAAGCCGTCCTGATAACAATATATGCAGGCAGGCAGGCAAATCATCCCCCTCAAAAAACAACACTGCTTCAGTCGCATATTGCTTTAGCTGGCAGTGCGGAATTAGCTGCTCTAGCGTTTGGGGAGGCAGTCCGGTAAATAGCGATATGTCTTGGAGCTGGTTAGCGTTAATTTGCTGCTGGGCCATGGCTTAAACCCATTTGAGCTGTTTTCTCAGACTTTGCGAAGACGCCTCATTCATCAGAATAGTTCTTACCTACAGCGTTGCTTACTTAGCTTAGGGAGTCGCTCATAAATAAAGTACCAGATATGCAAATCTGAAACCGAGACCTGAGCGTAGTCGAAGGCCGGATGGACTGGTACTTTATTTAAACGCACATCCCTTACGCCATGGGTGACGGCTAAGGATTGAGTGTTCTATGAGGTAGCTCATAGAACGGATTGAGGCGCTCTGACATACTGAAGTCACTATACTCAGGTAAACATGATGACTCAGATTAATCTTAAAACGGCCCCTGGCCATCAGGTATTAGCCGCTGCTGGGAAGCAAGCTCTGCGCCCAGGCGGATATAAGGCCACCGAACAGCTTTTCGCTTGGGCCAATTTCAAGCCCGGTGAGACCGTTCTAGAATTAGCCGCTAGCTTTGGGTATAGTGCGATCGCCTTAGCCCAGCGCTATGGTGTGCGGGTCGTGGGAATTGAGAAAGACCCTGATAGCGTGATCCGTGCCCGTGAAAATGTCGCCGCCGCAGGCTTGAGCGATCGCATCGAAATCATTGAAGGGGATATTTTTTACTTAGAGAGAATTACAGAACAGTTTGACTATGTGCTGGCAGAAGCGATTTTAACCATGCAATCTACGGCTGGTAAGGTCAAAGTGTTGGCTGGAATTCGCGATCGCCTCAAGCCTTGGGGTCATTTTCTCAGCCAGGAACTGCGCGTGAGCGGCCCCAATATCGACAGCATTTATCGAGACCTTTCGACCACCATTCGCGTCAATGCAAGGCCGCTTCCTACCGCAGCGTGGATAGCCGCCTGCGAAACGGCAGGGCTGACTATTGAGCAACAGTCTGACGGCCCGATGACGCTGCTTAAGCCGCGCAAAATTGCTCAGGAAGAAGGGGTTTCTACGCTCGCTAGCATTGGCTGGAATATGCTGACTCGGCCTGTTTTGCGCCAGCGCATTCTCGCTATGCGAGAGACTTTCGAGCGCCATAGTGATGACTTAGGATATGTTGTACTTTGTGCTCGCAAGGAGGGCTAGATATGATAGAACCGCTTGCGTCCATCAAGGAATCTACTCAGCGTTCCGTCATTCAGCTCACAGAGCAGCTTGACTATCCCCAGCCGGGGCCGTCTAATCGCCAAAAAAACAACCAGCAAAAAAAATAAAAGGCAGCTCGTGGTATTTTCCTACCGTTTCTCCGGAGCATGGAGCTTACGTGATGCTAACGGTTTCCTTCTTGACGGGAGCCGCCGCCGCGCAGCAGTGGATTTGGGCGACAACGCTGGCGCTGCTCTGTGCCTTTTGTGCCTTTTGTGCCTTTTGTGCCTTTTGTGCCTTTTGTGCCTTTTGTGGTTTTTGTGGTTTTCAGGCAGAGCATCCGCTGATGCTGCAAATTAAAAAATGGCGCAGTTGGAAGCCTAGATTTTTACTGTGGGCTGGCGTTTATGGCGGAATCGCGATGGCGATCGCTACCTTTGGCGTGGCCATGCTCAAGTTTGGGCTAATCATGTGGCAAAAGGACGGGTACTGCCACGCCAAAATTCAGTATGTGCGCTGTTAGAGACGAGTGCAAACTTAATTCACAAGGTGAGAATCGTTATGGCTATCGAAAATACAGATTCACTGGTTAAATACAAAACCCTGCCGCTCTGGACAGAAACAACATTGCCAGCATCTTTTCAGACCCGACACAACACCAAGCCCGGCACCTGGGGAAAAATTACGGTAGAAGCTGGCCAACTGCAATACGATTCTCTCAATGAAGCCGGAGCCGTCATCTCTAGCGATATCATTACTGCGGATCATCATAACTTTTTCGTTTCGCCTGAAGCCTGGCATCGGGTGAAGCCTTTGGGAAACTTGCGTTGCCTCGTAGAGTTTTACTGTCAGCCCCAAGATTATTTTCAAAAAAAGCATCAGTTCCCCGCGCCCCATCGTGATGTGCAGCAGCTCATGGAAGGGCCTTTGGTAGGCTGCTCCGATTTAAACATTTTGGATTTGGGCTGTGGCAAAGGGCGCAATGCCACCTATCTCTATGCGCTGCAACATCGCGTCACCGCTTTGGACAAAAATGTCAGTGCCATTGAATCTTTGCAGCAGATCATTCAGGTTGAAAAGGCCGCAAAGAGATTTCAAGCCCATGTTCACGATATTGAATCTGCGACGCTTAACGAATATTGCGACGCGGGCAACTGCTACGATCTAATCATCTCTACAGTCGTTTTTCAGTTTCTGCGCCACGAGTCTCTTGCTGCTGTCATTGCAAACATGCAGGCCCACACAAAGCGCGGCGGGCATCATTTCATCATTGTTCCAGTCTCTTCTTCAGACGCTCCCTGTCCCATCGACTTTCCTTCGACCTTTGCGTCCCAAGAATTGCGGAATTACTACGCTGACTGGCAAGTTTTAAGCTATCAAGAACAGCCAGGAACTTTTCATCGCAAAGATAGCAATGGCCAACCGATTAAAGCTGCATTTGCAACGCTGCTGGCGCGCAAAAAATAAAAGCTGTTGTTGCAATTCTCCATAGAAGAGGCTCCGCCATCGCGCTGGCTCGTCAGCTTGCATCCGCACCCACAGCGATTAAAATGCGGCTGTCGTGAGCGATCGGTAGAATTGTACAAGTATACTGATTAGCCCTGCCGTTACGGTTGTGTTGCAAAAACGGGGAGCATTGTCCTAGCTAGGCACCTTTTTTCGTTCACCCCCAAACCGGAAATAAAACCGTCGGTTGTCAAAATCATTGGTAAGATTAGAGAACTCAAGCAGCGACCTTTCACCGCGATCGCACCGGGCGAAATAACGCTACGTATGCCCAGTGCATTCTCCGAGGAAAATGGCTGGATGGATCAGCGATCGCGCCCACACCCAGTCACTCTAAACGGTTGTTCAAGTCTTTAAGGAGGCGTTGACCATGACATTTACAATAGATTCAGCCCGCTCTATCTTTCCAGATACCCAAGTAGCTGATGCGGTTCCAGTGGTCGTAAAAACCTGCAACCAACTTAGCGCTGAAGACCAGCTCGCCTTACTTTGGTTTGCCTACACTGAAATGGGCGTTACTATCACCTCGGCGGCCATGGAAGTTGTCAACATGATGTTCGCAGACAACATCCTGACCCAAATCAAGCAGATGCCAACCTTGGAGCAAACCCAGGTCATGTGCGACCTGGTAAACCGCGCGGATACTCCCATTTGCCACACCTATGCCGCCTTCGGCACGAACGTTAAGCTGGGATTCTGGTATCAGCTCAGCGAATGGATGCAGCAGGGTATTGTGGCTCCCATTCCAGAGGGCTATGAGCTATCGCCCCAAGCATCTGAGGCGCTTGAAGCTCTCCGCCGCCTTGAAGGAGGGCAGCAGCTCAACGTCCTCCAGGATCTGGTTGTCAACATGGGATATGTCTCAACGGGAAGCATGCCCCCGGTTAAAGATCCGGTGATTGCCCCCAAAGAGGCTGCCCCTCGCACTCACGTTAGTATCCAGGGCATCGACAATAAAACCGTCCTCAGCTATGTGGACAATATGAATGCTTTTGACTTCGAAGCGGCGGTGGCTTTATTTGCTGAAGGCGGTGCTCTAAAACCCCCATTCCAAGAACCAATTGTGGGACAAGAAAACATTCTCACCTACATGCGGAACGAATGCTATGGCCTCAAGCTATTGCCAGAGCAAGGGATTTCGGAACCCGCAGACGGTGGCTTTACTCAGATCAAAGTGACCGGGAAAGTCCAAACGCCCTGGTTTGGCAACCGGGTCGGCATCAACTTGGCGTGGCGGTTTTTGCTAAACCCTGAAGGCCAGATTTTCTTTGTGGGAATTGACGTGCTGGCATCTGCCAAAGAGCTGTTGGATTTGGGCTTAGTGCGGTAAAAGCCAATCAAGACATATCCATCACTGGAGGTCGGAATGAACTGAGGGCTAGTTCATTCTAAAGATACGCTTGAGGGTAGACGTTGAGCGCAAAATTACGCGCCACTGCGAAGATCTGCGGCAGTTGATGCCGCCGAATATGCGAAGCATCTTTGCCTTGCGTCACATCACGAACATAGCAGATCTTTCTCAGAAATGGGCGGCGGCTGTTTGTCGATGGTGGGCGGTGCGCTTTTCGACAAGAGCGATCGCGCAGCGCTGACTTGTCAGGGTAGTCCTATTTAGGTAAGGATGGACATAACTCCTTCCATGTAAAGCTTTCAGAGCTTAGAGTCAGCCTTGCAGACTCTAAGTATCCTGGCTTTTTTCATGTCTTTGCAGCTACAAAGCCCAGACATTAACGAAATAAT
>JBGTGK010000172.1:0-2175 GCA_041746795.1 Phormidesmis sp. | reverse complement strand
TAGGATTTCTTCAAAGTCTTTTCAAAGACATATTTCGGTTCATTGCCTGAGCTGAACTTTGGCTATCGGCCTTTAGTTATCGGCCTTTAGTTATCGGCCTTTAGTTATCGGCCTTTAGTTATCGGCCTTTAGTTATCGTAGACGCGGCACTCGTCCGCTTCAGGATTTTCATCACAGTACTGATCAAAGGAAGACTTCCCGGTCTTCTTCTCACGCTGGTGAGAAGCCTCGGCCTGAAGCTCTTCGACGGCGTCCCATGCGGATGCGCAGGTGTCGGAGTTGCTGCCGTCAGTGGCGCAGGCTTCACGAGCCGATTCGATTTCAGTCTTGATTTTTTCTTGAATGTCGCTCATGGCAAACCAGGTTGAATAATTTTAATGAGGTATGATCCTCGTTCATTCTAGCTCAGTCAATCGCCAAACTGCCGTATCATGGATGGCAGTTTAACTGCGGTTTAAGACAGCAGTTCTGTAGGCCTCTATATGATGCCGTCACTTTCGCTCTCATCGAACCATCGCCGAAGTCGGCGCTGACAAAAAAGCTAACTCGAAAACCTAAGCTTAACAATACGGTATGTCAGCGCATTTAGATAAAGTCCTCTACCCATAGAATTGTCTTAAGGAATCTGCAACATATGAAGTGGGCTAGCGCGATTTCGACCCAGGCTTCGTTGGAGGCTGCGGTCACAGAAGTCACTCAAAAGGCAACTGAGCAGATGGGGGAGCAAAAGCCCGATTTGGCCTTGGTGTTTGTCTCGATTGCGTTTGCCAGTGAGTATGCCCGGCTGCTGCCATTGCTTCGAGCGCGGCTCAACATAGATCATATTGTGGGCTGTAGCGGCAGCGGCGCTATCGGCATGGTAGATGATTTTCCCGAAGAAGTAGAACAAGGCCCTGCTTTAAGCCTGATGCTGGCTTACCTGCCTAACGTAAACATTGAGAGCTTTCATTTAACGGCAGCTGATTTGCCTGATTTAGACAGCCCGCCTGAGCGGTGGAGCGAGCTAATTGGCGTGACTTCTGAAGCTCGCCCGAGCTTTATTTTGATGGCGGACCCGTTTTCGTCGGGGACGAGCGAGCTGCTACAGGGGATAGACTTTGCCTATCCTGGCTGCGTCAAAGTAGGGGGGCTAGCTGGGATCGAAAGCTTTAACCGCAGCAGCGGCCTGTTTTGCAATCAAAAACTTTACGGTGAGGGCGTTGTGGGCGTGGCGCTTTCTGGGGAGATTGTGCTAGAGGCGATTGTGGCGCAGGGCTGTCGGCCTATTGGCGACTTGTACCGGGTGAGTGAGGGCAATCGCAACATCATGCTCAAGCTAGAGTATGACGACAACCAAAACAGCACCTCAGCAGACCGCCTCAGCCCACAGGCAGAATCCCAAACCCCACTAGAAGTGTTGCAAAATATATTTCAGAGCCTTAACGAAGCAGATCGCGAGCTGGCCCAAAATGCATTATTTATCGGGGTTGCCCAAAGCGGCTTTAAGCCTAGTCTCACCCGACGAGATTTTCTCATTCGCAACCTAGTGGGTGTAGATCCTCGTAACGGATCAATTGCAATTGCTGACAAAATCCGTCCGGGCATGAGAATTCAGTTTCACATGCGCGATGCTCAAACTTCGGCTGAGGATTTAGAAAATCTGCTGCGCCGCTATCGCGTAGAAAGCCTTGAAAGTAGCTTGGTTGATCGCGGTGCCGATCAAGATGCCAATCAAGAGACTAGTCAGGAGACCAGTCAAGCAGCCCGTCGAGAAATCCGTCGAGGCGCTTCTCCTACTGGGGCGCTGCTATTTGCCTGTAGCGGGCGCGGTGAGAGCCTTTACAACGAACCCAACTTTGACTCGGATTTGTTTGAGCAATATTTAGGGCCACTGCCTATCGGTGGATTCTTTTGCAATGGGGAGATTGGGCCGGTAGGCGGGGCGACGTTTTTGCACGGATCTACGTCAGTGTTCGGCATTTGTTGTAGGCCTAACTAGCCAGAGCATTTGTTGCAGGCCTAACTACCTAAGTTTTGCCCAAATAAACGGCAACATGCTCTGGTTTTAGCAGTTGAGCCAATCGATGAATCCAAGGTCTGACAAGGGTATCAGCAGCATTTAGACGAATTTCAATCAGTTGTCCCTGTGCGTTGAAGCAGAGTTGTCCAGTAGTGGTGAACACGTCTCGCATCAGC
>JBGTGK010000171.1:0-5610 GCA_041746795.1 Phormidesmis sp. | reverse complement strand
ACTCTGCTTCAACGCACAGGGACAACTGATTGAAATTCGTCTAAATGCTGCTGATACCCTTGTCAGACCTTGGATTCAGGGATTATCTCAACTGCTGAAGTTAGAGCATGTTGCCGTTTATTTGGGCAAAACTTAGGTAGGTACAAACACAGATTTTAAAAGTGAAGATTTTAAATGGAACGAGTACTCTCCCCCTGTTATAAATAAGACACCAAAATATTTGCGTATTCCTAAGATTTATTCACACGAACTTCATTCGCCAGCTATCTAGAGAATTCGCTACGCTAGTAGTAACTACGTATTCTGCCTAACAGAGCACTCACCCGCTCGTCACCTTTTATGGATTTTACTGAAAGCCTGAAAATGGCTACCAAAACGCTGAGCGCCAATAAGCTGCGCAGCGGTCTTACCATGCTCGGCATTATTATCGGCAATGCTTCTGTTATCGCCATGATTGGCATTGGAGAAGGCGCACAAAAGTACGTAAACAGTCAGCTACAGAGCCTGGGGCCAAACGTACTGTTCATTGTGCCTGGCAACCGAGAAGCCCGTCAGCTAGGCGATTTAGACACGCCGCGTAATCTGGTTTTAGCCGATGCAGAGGCAATTTCCTCTCAGGTTCCTTCCGTCACTGCCGTCGCCGCCGAAAAAACAACCTCAGGGCTTGCCAGCTACCGCAGCCGCAATACCAACACCAGCGTCGTTGGCACCACTCCAGATTTTTTGACCGTTCGCAGCTTCGAAGTCGCTCAAGGCCGCTTTTTAAGCGAGCTTGACCAGCGCTCAAACAGCTTGGTTGCCGTCCTTGGTACTACCTTGGCGAAACGCTTGTTTGACGACGCCAGCCCCATTGGCCAGCAAATTCGCATTAAGGGTATTACCTTCGAGGTCGTCGGCCTGCTAGACAAAAAAGGCTCAAGCCTTGGCCTTGACTACGACGATGCGGTGATGATACCGATTACTACGCTAGCCAGTCGGATTGTAGGGCGAACGTCTCCTTATGGCCTTGACGTAACCTTTATTTCTATTTCAGCCAACTCTCAGGCGGCGATGGAGACGGCTGAATTTCAGGTGACAAACCTGCTGCGGCTGCGGCATGGCGTTACCAGCAGCGATGACTTTTATATTCAAAGTCAGGATACTTTGCTGGATATTGCCAATACGATTACGGGGGCGCTGACGCTGATGCTGGCGGCGATCGCATCCATTTCTCTTTTCGTAGGCGGTATCGGCATTATGAACATTATGCTGGTCTCGGTTCGCGAGCGCACGCAAGAAATTGGCCTGCGTAAGGCTATTGGGGCCACCCAAAGGGACATTCTGGGGCAGTTTCTAATCGAAGCCGTAATTCTTTCGGCCCTGGGTGGCCTAATTGGCACGGGCGTTGGCGTTGGCGGCATTTTCCTGATTGCTGCTTTTTCGCCCTTTGAGGCAGGTGTTTCAGCTAGCGCTGTGCTAATCGCGGTAGGGGTTTCAGGAAGTATTGGCTTGTTCTTTGGAGTAGTTCCGGCCCGGCAGGCGGCGCGGTTAGATCCAATTGTGGCACTGAGGAGTGCTTGAGAGGAGTGCTTGATATGATCCCCCTAATTCAATTTCGCCAGGTCACTAAAATCTACGGCATCGGCAATACCGAAGTTCGGGCGCTCTGGCAGGTCGATATGACGATTAACCAGGGCGAGTACTGCTCGATTATGGGGCCGTCTGGCTCGGGTAAGTCTACGGCAATGAATATGGTGGGCTGTCTCGATCAGCCTTCTAGCGGCGAGTATTTGTTCGACGGGCAAGATGTCGCTCAGCTGCCTGATGATGAGCTTGCCCATATCCGCAATCGTAAAATCGGCTTTGTTTTTCAGCAGTTTCATTTGCTCAACCACCTGACGGCGCTAGAAAATGTAGAGCAGCCGATGATGTACTCAGGCGTGGCTAGTCGGGCCAGGAAAGCGCGAGCCGCTGATGCTCTAGCTCAGGTGGGCCTAAGCGATCGCCTCAATAACCGGCCCAACCAGCTCTCGGGCGGTCAGCAGCAAAGGGTCGCGATCGCTCGCGCCATCGTCAATCAGCCGCTGCTCATTCTCGCTGACGAACCCACCGGCGCGCTCGATACTCAAACCACTCAAGCCGTTATTGACATTTTTTCCAAGCTCAATGACAGCGGCATTACCGTTGTCATGGTCACCCACGAGCCGGAAGTAGCCAGGCTCACCAACCGAATTGTTTGGTTTCGCGATGGAGAAGTGGTCAACCCCAACTTGGCCCCAGCCGATCTGGCCACCGTCACAGCAGTTACGCCGGTACAATCGGCAAGGTAATCACAAACTCGGCACCCCCACCCGGCTCAGAATTGACGCTCAGCTGCCCCCCATGCCGACGGGTAATAATCTGATGGCTAATCGCCAGCCCAATGCCAGTCCCTTTGCCTACGGACTTGGTCGTAAAGTACTGTTCAAATATCTTAGGCAGTATTTCTGACGGAATGCCAGGGCCACTATCGGCAATCCGAATGTGAACGTGATGATCGTCGCTGCTAATTTCTGTTGTAATCGTAATGCTATGAAGGCTTATTTGAAGACCCTGAGCGAAGTCATTCTCGCTAGACTCTTCTAAAGCGTCAATTGCATTGGCCAAAAGATTCATAAAAACCTGATTGAGCTGTCCGGCAAAGCACTCGACCAGAGGTAACTTGCCGTATTGAAGCAAGACCTTAATCTCAGGGCGACGCCCGTTTGCCTTCAGGCGATGCTTTAAGATCAGCAGGGTGCTATCAATGCCGTCATGAATGTTATAGGCCACTGGCCTAGCTGTATCGGCCCGAGAGAACGTTCTTAGGCTAGTACTAATGCCACGAATGCGATTTGTCCCCTCTTTCATCGAAGCCAGCAGCTTCGGCAGGTCTGCTCGAATATAGTCAAGATCAATGTTTTCAATCTCATCTGCGATCGCTTTTCCTGGGTTTGGAAAGGTCTGCTGATAGAGATCGATCAACCCCAAAAGATCGGCTACAAATTCTTGAGCAGGCTTTAAATTGCCGACCAAAAATCCAATTGGATTATTGATTTCGTGAGCGACCCCTGCAACCAAATTACCCAGTGCTGACATTTTCTCGGTTTGCACTAGCAGCAGCTGAGACTGTTGCAGTTCTCCCAAAGCAGAATTCAGCTCTATAGTCTGGCGCTGTAGCCTTTGATTGAGTTCTTGCAGTTCAATTTCGGTCTGTCTGCGGCGAGTGATGTCCTGGTAAGTTCCCAAGATCCCGACCACGTTGCCCGCCACATTCCGGAGGGGAGCTTTGTTAGTTTCAGTCCAAGCCTGCTCGCCGTTGCTGTGTAGCTGAGGCTCAACAATGCCAATTTCGGATTTGTTGGTCTCCATCACCCGGCGATCGCACTGGCGATAAAAATCGGCCTCTTCGGTTTTCCAGGGCAAATCATAGTCAGTCATACCCACGATGTCGGCAGGAGAACCTAATCCAGCATTTTCTGCAAGGGTTTGGTTGCAGCCCAAATAGATCAAGTCGCGATCTTTCCAAAAAATTGCTTCCGGCAAAGTATCCATGACGAGCTGAAGCATCTGCTGCGAATTTCGCAGGGCGTCTTCAACCTGCTGGCGATTCTCTAGCTCCTGCTGATGGATGCCTCGAAGCATATTCAACTCTTGCTGGCAGATCTCAAGCGCGATCACGGAATCTTCTTGATTTTTCTGAGACTCGTCATCTTCGGTATCTAACGGACTCATCGCCTGTTCCATTCTTGTCTTTAGTAATGTTTTATATGTTCAGCGTTACTACTTAATTATTTTTCCAAGCTATCAGAGTTATGAGCCCGCAGGCCGGGGCCAATCATAATAACTCAAGTGCTTCGGGTAGTACAGAATTGAATCAATTTAGCTCAATTAACGCATATGTTCGGCTAAATGGGCTATGGCAAAAGTACCTAATCCTCGCGAGATGACTATCCTCTTACATAGAGTATTAGCTGATACAAATGGGAGGCATAAGCCGCAGCTCGTCTTGCCCATGCGACCCTTTCTCGGTAGTCACAAGGCAAAAACCGAGAGCTGAGCGCACTGTTAGCTTTGCTTCTTTGACGGTGATGAATCGCTTTCAAAAGCAGCCATCACGACGCCAGTAAACTTCCCTTTTCAATGAGCTGCCAAGCTTGCAGCACTTCGGCGACTGACCAGGCTTGAGCGTAGGCTCCGCGTGGGGTAAAGGGGGCGTCGCCGTCGAAGATTTCGCTGAGGGTGCCGACGCAGCCTGCACTTAAGCTGTGGGCGAAGGGGCGCAAGAAGGTGCGGGCGAGTTCTGGGTTTTTATAAACTTTTAGGTGGGCTTGAACGAAGGGGCCAATGAGCCAGGCCCATACGGTGCCCTGGTGGTAGGCTCCATCGCGTTTGTAGCGATCGCCGCCATAAATACCAATGTAGTCAGGATGACTAGGGGAGAGCGATCGCAGCCCATGAGAGGTTAATAGCTGCTGGGCGCAGGCATCGACGACGGCTTTGTTTTGGTCGGGCGTCAGCATTGGGCCGTGATCCAAAGAGACTGCAAATATCTGATTTGGCCGAAGTGAGGCATCATCTCCATTAGGGCCGTCGAGCACGTCGTAGCAGTAGCTACGGCCTGAGTTCCAAAATCTCTTAAATCCATTAGTGGCGGCTGCGCCAAGTCTTTCATAGTCATCTTTTGGCTCGTTCAACTGATCTGCGAATGAGGCCATACAAAAGAGAGCATTCAGCCAAAGCACGTTAATCTCAACCGGCTTACCGATGCGAGGCGTCACTACCCAGTCATCTACCTTAGCGTCCATCCAGGTAAGCTGTGCGCCAAGTTCGCCTGCATAGAGCAGACCGTCGCTAGAATCTACTTGAATGTTGTAGCGGGTGCCGCGAACGTGCCAGTCAATCACTTCTTTAAGGGCAGGGAAGAGTTCGGCCAGGAGTTCAAAGTCTTGAGTGGCTTCGACGTAAAGCCAGATGGCTTCGAAGTACCAAAGGATAGCATCGACAGTGTTGTATCCGGGGGTGTCATTGGCTTCAGGAAAGGAGTTAGGCAGCATTCCCTGATCGAGATAGCGGGCGAAGGTGCGTAGGATAGGGCGAGCGATTTCGGGGCGACCGGTAGCGAGCGTCAGGCCAGGGAGGGCGATCATGGTATCGCGGCCCCAGTCACCGAACCAGGGATAGCCAGCGATAACGGTTTTACCGTTTGGCGTTTCAGGCGTTGTGCGATCGACAATGAATTGGTCGGCAGCGAGTACCAGTTGCTCAATCCAGGGGTTTGTAGGGTGGGGAGGAGGGGTGAGGGGGTGAGGGGATGAAGGGGTGGAGGGGGGGGAAGAGGAGAAAGCTTGGAGAAGGGAGTTTTCGTATTGTTGCCGGATAGATAGGGCGTTTTCTCCATTTAGGTTTGGCGTGGGCTGTGTGCTAGCAACAACAGTAACAGACTCGCCAGCAGATAGCGTTGTCCTGAGCGTAGCCGCATGACAGTTATCATCTAAATGGGACAGGCCGCGATACTTCTCTGTTGTTAAAAAGTAGTGCTGATACCATTTATTAGCGGGCATAAGCTGACCTTTACTCGTCAGCAGATAAAACGGCGTCGCCTGATCAAAA
>JBGTGK010000170.1:0-10556 GCA_041746795.1 Phormidesmis sp. | reverse complement strand
CCCACGTACAATGGCGCGCAAAGATTGCCGCAGCTTCTTAACAGGCTAAAGGAACAAACTGGAACAGAGCATTTTTCTTGGAATATTCTAGTAGTAGACAACAACAGTTCAGACCATACGGCTGCGCTGGTTGAAAGCTACCAGACAGAAGCATTAGAACCAGCTATTTCTGTACATTACGCTTTTGAACAGCGGCAGGGGGCAGCGTTTGCGCGGGTAAAGGCGATGGCGATCGCCACCAGCCAATGGGCCAGTAAATGGGTTGGCTTTCTCGACGACGACGTTATTCCTGATGCCAACTGGGTCGCAGCCGCCTATGCATTTGGGGAAAACCATCCTCAAGCCGGTGCATACGGCGGTCAGATTCACGGCGCTTTCGAAGTCGAACCGCCTGAAAACTTTAGCCGTATTCAGTCTTTTCTAGCCATTCGCGAACGAGGCGCTAAGGCCCAGCTTTACAACCCAGACAGCTTGAGCTTGCCGCCATCAGCAGCCTGGGTCATCCGCGCCCAAGCTTGGCACGAAAACGTATCTAGCAGGCCCAAACTAGGAGGCCGCGCCCATGGCTCCATGGTGCAAGGCGACGACTATGAGCCTTTACTCCACCTGCACAAGGCAAACTGGGAGATTTGGTATGCCCCTGAGATGCATGTACACCATCAAATTCCCAAAAGCAGACTAGAGCGCAGCTACCTAATGCCCCTTAGTAGAGGATGCGGCCTCTGCATTTGTCAGCTTAGGATGATTAACGCCGCAGGCTGGCAGCGGCCTGGTATTTGGCTCAAGCTAGTCTTGAGCAATCTACGCCGAGTCGTTTCGCACTGGCTGCGGTATCGAACCCGGATCGATGACGACTTAGTAGCAGCCTGCGAAATGGAGTTTTTTCTGGGCAGCTTTCTCAGCCCGTTTTATTACCTCAGGCAGCAGCTGTTTGCCAAGGCACCTCCCCTACCAAAGGACAACGACGCGACGCCAGCGACCTAGAGTGCAGCACCTGGAATGCATCACTTGTAACGGAGCAGCAAGCATAAATTTCCTCACTGGCCAATCCTAAAATTACGATCTGAGGCCGCACTACGGATTCAGAAGCACCCTGAGAATTTCCACGTTTTTTGTCAATAGCGTGATGCAGGCAGGTCAACCTTTGCTGTAGTGTTTTATCAGCCTGTTGTCGTAAAAGATTTAGAATTGGGCTGATAACTGTGTTCACCTTAGTCAATACGTCTATGCCCTGGGTTCGCATTGCCAGTGGAATCGTCGCGATCGCCATCGCCCTTAGCCTGATCGTTCTGGGTGGATGGTACTTCACGATCGGGTTTGGTATTATCGTGTTCCTGGGGCAAATGGAAGTTTTTGCCCTGATGCGCGCCAAAGGCATTAATCCTGCTGCCCGTACTACGCTAATTGTCAGCCAGGTGCTGCTAGTAACGGCTCACATTTCCCCGCCCGTTGCCGATGCTATTCTGGCGCTGGCAGGTACCTGCATTTGCTTTTACCTATTGTTCCAACCCAAATTCGCTACTATCGCCGACGTTGCGGCTTCTATCCTGGCGCTGTTTTACGGCGCTTACCTACCGTCTTTCTGGATTCGACTCAGAGATCTAGGCTCTGAGGGCACAGCATCACTGCCGTTAGATGGCTACTGGCCAGAATCATTCACCTGGTCGATACTGCCCACCGGCCTCACGGTGACGTTCATCGCCTTTGTCTGTATCTGGGGCGCAGACATTGGAGCCTACTTCTTTGGTAAAGCCTTTGGCCGTACGCCGCTCTCCAACATCAGCCCCAAAAAGACGGTAGAAGGCGCAGCTTTTGGCATGGGTGCAAGCGCCAGCGTTGGCATTCTAGGCGCTTGGTCTATCGGCTGGCCGATCTGGTGGATGACGGGCGCAGCCCTGGGTATCACCATTGGCGTCTCTAGCCTGCTAGGCGATCTGACCGAATCGTTAATGAAGCGCGATGCAGGCGTCAAGGATTCTGGCACGCTCATTCCTGGCCACGGCGGTATGCTAGATCGCACTGATAGCTATATTTTCACGGGGCCAGTAGTTTACTACTTTGTACAGTATTTAGTACCGCTCTTAAACTTTGGCTAAGCTTTCGGGCCAGATTCTACGGATTCACCATAATTTGGCCGCTGCACAGCAGTCGCTCAGGCTGCAATATTAGCTGACTTAGCTGCGTGTCCGAGCCCAGGTTCCACTGAAAGCTGTGAAGCGCCGCAATTGGCTCACCAATGCTGATATCTGTCACATCGGCTAAAGCCTTCAGCCACCGAGGAGATTCTAGATGAAGCTGATTGCCTTCTGTGACGGTTAGCCCGGTCGCCAAAACGACTGGATGCAAGGCCGTTTGGCCGTCAGCCTGAGGGTGAAAGCTCAGCCCTAAGCACCGATCGCCTAAGCAGGTCTGCGCGTTGTGCAGCACCACATCAGCATGTAAAGGCAGCGACCCATAGCGAGCTTCTATCTCTGCTCCCAGCGCCGGTGTTTGCACGAGCGATCGCCAAAAATCCCTTAGCCCCTCACCCAAAAGCGCAGAGCCCAGCGAAGCATTCAAGTCAGCAGCCGTCAGCGCCACCTCGCCTATCACCGGAAATACCTTCGTCAACCGTAGCGGCTTTCCCCGCACAACCTGCCCCACGTTAATGCGAATGTCCTGAGCCGACAGCCGTAGCTCACTAATATGAATACCCCTATAAACAGCCCCAACGGCAGAAACGCTCACGCCGGGTAAGTAGCCGGATATAATATCGTGATCGCGCCCTGCCAAGACGACCGATAGGTTCTCTACCTGCTCCACTTGCGATCGCAACCACAGCCGCACCGCCGCTGGCAAAATTCGACCAATAATACGACTTCCCTTTTCTTCTCCACTCATCGGCCTTATCTTTCCCTCCTGGCATCAGCCTTATTATCCATCGCTATGTCCAGACATACTTTCCTGCCAGCCTATGCTTGCACTTGCCGAGCGATAATTACTCGACGTTCAGGGATCAAATCCAGACAGAATATCATGAAACCATGACATAGCGATCCCTAAAAGCTAATAAATAGGTATTTAGGCCTACTACAGGATTGGGATCGGCTTGATCCCAACCCTCTTCTTGTCATACTATTAAGATATTGATCCCAATCTGCGATCTCAACGCGTTGCGTAGTAGTGGAGTCATGTCCTATTGTCTCAGCAGGAGAACCACACACTATGTCATTTCCGACGCCAAACATTCCGTTAGAGGAGATGACCCTGCGTCAGCTTCGTAGGGTAGCTAGCGAGTATGAAGTGTCTCGCTACAGCAGAATGCGCAAAGTCGAGCTAGTTGCTGCCATTATGCAAAAGCAAATAGCCGCAGGCGTACGCACCGCACCCACAGGATCTAACACGAGCTTAAACGGCCAGGTTCAGGCTGAGGCCGCTAAGTACGCTAATCCAGCTCAAGAGTATGTTTCGTCACCCGGCGGCGAAGTCGGAAGTCACACGAGTCACACCACCACCGCGATTGCAGACCCCTCTCAAAGTACACCTGAATCTATGGGCTCATCTAGCAAGCCCAGCATGGAAGTCTTAGCTACTGTAGATGATGGCTTAGGCGAACTGCCTGACGGTTACGGTGAAAGTCGCATTGTTCTACTTCCCCGCGATCCTCAATGGGCCTACGCTTACTGGGATATCCCTAACGAGCACAAACAAGAGCTGCGTAATCAGGGCGGCAGTCGTCTAGCGCTGCGCTTTTATGATGTCACCGATATTGACATCAACAGCCAGAGCCCTCACAGCCTTCAGCAGTACGAGTGTGGTGAAATAGCCCGCGAATGGCATTTGCCAGTGCCGGTGAGCGATCGCGACTACACTGTTGAAATTGGCTACATCTGCAACGACGGTCGCTGGCTAGCTCTCTCCCGATCTCCGTCCGTTCGCATCCCACCCGTTTACCCTTCCGACTGGGTAGAAGATAAGTTCATCACAGTTGACTGGAACGAAGAAGTACGAGGCCGCACCTTTGCTAAGCTCGTTTCTCCTGCTGAGCAGGCAAGCGCTATAGGTGCTATGGGCACTGCGGGTGCGATGGGCCAGGCCGGTCAACAAAATGGCAAAGCCAATCCTCTATACGGTGACATGGTTGCCCTAGCGCAGTCAGCAGAGGCTCAGCGCATAGCCGGTTCTCTGTTCGGCTCAATGCATCAGATACCTGAGCAGGCCGTTAGCTCCTTTGTCTTCCCATCAGGCGCTGGACTATGGGCACTACCGACTGCTTCGGGTGTAAATATGTCAGGCGCTGGGCTATTTGCCTCTGCTCCACCCGCTAAGCCTCGTAAGTTCTGGCTTGTCGCCGATGCCGAACTCATCGTTTACGGTGCAACTGAGCCCGACGCCACCGTCACCATCGACGGCGAGCCGATTGAACTCAGCGCAGACGGCACTTTCCGCTTCCAAATGTCTTTCCAGGACGGCGTTCTTCGCTACCCGATCGTGGCCGTGGCCAAAGACGGCGAGCAAAGCCGCTCTATCCATATGGACTTTGAGCGTCAGACGCTGGCTCGAAACACGAACACAAAGACAGAAGCCGTTGAAGAATGGTTCGCGTAAATCAGCGATGCTAGCTGGGTTGACTCTAATAGCAACCATCTGAAAAGAAAAAAGGGGGAGGGTACACTGCCTTCCCCCTTTTTTTGCGCTACTCAAAACAAAGGCTATATTCCCGCTTCGTCCTCTGGCACAATCTCAGTCTCCGCTTTAGCAGCATCGACCCATCGATTCAAAGCATCGTGTTCAAGAAACCAGGATTGATACTGGCGAGCAGGCTCTGACACAGATATTCCATACGTTTTAAATCGCAAAACGACTGGCGCGTAAAAACAATCCGCAATGGAAAAGTCTCCAAACAGCCACGGGCCTTTACCAGCCGACATGCTCTTCGACCAAATGGCATCGACTCTAGCGATATCAAGCTTTGCAGAATTTGAAAGCTCAACTTGCCGAGTCGCCCGACAGTTCATCGGCAGCTCACTCCGCAAGCTCATAAAGCCCGCGTGCATTTCAGCGCAAACCGCTCTGGCTTCAGCTCGCAAGGACTCATCTTTGGGCCAGCCTCTACCGGCTAGGTATTTCTCAGAAACGTACTCACAAATTGCTAGCGAGTCCCAAACCGTCACATGCTCGTCTATCAACACAGGCACTCGACTCGTGGGAGAGTATTGACTGAGCCGTTCCGTTAAACCCTCCTGTCGAAGCGATTCTTGAATTCCTTCAAACTCAATTCCGAACGTTGAGAGCAGTAACCAGGGCCGCAACGACCAGGAAGAATAGTTCTTGTTGCCAATAATCAACTTCACTTTTTACCTCTAGAAGTACGATGCAATGATAGTAGCCATTGCTTGAGCCTAGGCCATAGAGCTTCTAAACGCAGCAGCAGCCAATCAACCCACTTGAGCGCCGTCTCCAAAGGATGCTCAACGTATTCCACGGTAATAACCGCAGCCTCCAAGCAGCGGTCACGATCTGCGGTATTTTCGTCTGACAGCGACATCTCAGCCGAGGCACAACGGTCTAATTTAGAAGAACCAGAAGAACCTAACTTTGGGCAGGTGACGACAGGCAGTGACGTAGCAACCTGCAATCTGCCTCTTTCTAAACTGGCTCCTTCTGAACTGGCTCCCCTTAAATTGGCTCTCCCTGAACTGGCTTTTTTTGGACTAGCCACCTTTAGCCCAGCCCTATTTGAACCTGATAGCTGAGCTGAGCCGCTTGCTAGCTGAAACGCAACATTTGAGCGACGATCGCGCTGTAACCAGGCCATTATCCGCAGCACTTCTACCCAAAAAGAACGAATAGACCACGCTAGGGAATTGCCTTTCGCTGACGGTGCTAAACCAGCTTGAGATGGCAAAGCTAAAGCATCGACCACATACCCACCAGACAGCAGCACCGCTATTTTTTGCTGAAGTTTGCTCTGCTGCTCTGCGCTTAATCCATGCCACGTCAGGGTATGGCCTTTGACTAATACGAGCGATCGCGTCTCCAAATCGCTTGCCACGCCAGTAATCCGATCTGAGGCAGCCATCTCACGGCTTTTTCGATCAAACAGCCTTCGTATTCCTTTCAATAGCCCAGCAGGAGGCTGATTTGCCGCTGACAGTAAATTGATCTGTACAGCAGATAAACAGTCGCCAACCGTCATTAACGTCTGTGTCATTACCTGCTCAGCCGAGCCGTTCTGAGTCTCTAGCGCGACCCCACTAGGCACCGTCAAGGACGTTTTTTCAAAGTCTAAAAAATCTAGCAGCTTAGCAACTTTAGCCCTAACGCTAGGCAGTTTTCTCTGAGACAACGAGCGCTGAAGACATTGCCTCACCCACTGGCCAGTCAGCTGAGAAGCACTAGCTACGGCGTACACTGGAAGTAACGCCATCGCCGCGCCCGACCCGACAGTTCGCACTGCAATGCGGTGCCGAGCTATTCCCCGCCGATACTGCGCGATCGCAAATCGCAATAAGTTGCTTTGATACAGGCCAGACGTCACTATAGTTGCCCACCTCTTATATTCCAAATCTTAACGGAAGTCATGGCCTCTCCCAAGATTGATTTTGCCATTCCCAACGTCTTACAGGCTGAGCTAGATCGCCTCCGCCAGCTCAATACCCTTGATATACAGAGCTTCTGGCAGTGGCACTCTCAGGCGGTTGCCGTCACAGATGTTTCTGCTAGCAAAACCCAGCAGTGGCCGATCGCGCCCCTAAATGACCGTCAACACATTGCCTGGAAAAAGGGACATCAGATTCGCTGGCTTTACCATTCCATTACAGTTCCTGACCATTTTCATGGCTATCCACTCAGCGGATTAATTCTACGCCTCGCGCTAACGTGGTGGGCCGATGATGCCCAAATTTATATCAACGGCGCGCTCGTGCAGTCTGGCGATCTATTTGAATGCTTTACCCGCCTCTGCCTCAGCTCCTGTGTGAAGCCAGGAGAGACCTTTGAAGTGGCTATTAGGCTAGTAAGTCCAGGGCATGACGATGGGGCTTTGGTGCGATCGCAGCTCATCTACGAACTTCCCGCCCAGCAGCCTACTCCCGAACCCAGCTTCATCGCCGACGAACTAACCGTACTCGCCACCCTCGAACCCGATAGCCAAACTCAAATACAAACAGCACTATCCCAACTCAGCTGGGATAGCTTAGCCGAAACCAACCCAGTAGAGGACAACGATGATGCACTCAGCATTTGGAACAATCTTTATGATCCAGCATTGCCAGCTACTGTTCATCCCTTTCAACAGTCTCTTAGTCAGCTACGTAGAACCCTGCTTCCCTTGTCCGCGTCAATGAAGCAGCGCACCATTCAATGCGTTGGCCATGCCCACCTTGACATGGCCTGGCTATGGCCTGTCGCAGATACCTGGAATGCCGCCGAAAGAACTTTCGAGTCTGTTCTTAACCTTCAAAAAGACTTTCCAGATCTCACCTACACCCATTCCAGTCCAGCTTTATTTGAGTGGCTAGAACATAATCGCCCTGAGCTATTTGAACAAATTCAGCAAAAGGTAGAAGAAGGCAGCTGGAGTATTGATGCAGGGCTTTGGATTGAGCCGGAATTTAACCTGATTAGTGGAGAGGCGATCGCCCGCCATATCCTCTACGGCCAGCGCTACTGCCAAGAAAAATTCGGCACCATCAGTAAAATCGCCTGGCTCCCTGACTCCTTCGGCTTCTGCTGGCAGCTCCCCCAGCTCCTCACCCAAAGCGGCATCGAAACTTTTGCCACCCTAAAACTCTCCTGGAATGACACCACTCAATTTCCCCATCAGCTCTTCTGGTGGCAATCTCCTGACGGCAGCCGCATCCGGGCTCTCATGCTCCCACCCATCGGCAGCGACATTGATCCCGTCAAAATGTCTGCTCATGCCAAGCAATGGCACGAGAGCACCGACCTTCTTAATACGCTGTGGCTCCCCGGACTAGGCGATCACGGCGGCGGCCCGACCAGAGACATGCTAGAAAAAGCCACTCGCTGGGAAAAATCTCCCTTCTTCCCAGACTTGGCCTTCACCACCCCAAACAATTTTATAGATACGCTCCCCCCCACCCCGTCTCCCCCTCTCCCCTTGTGGAATGATGAACTCTACTTAGAACTCCACCGAGGCTGCTACACTACCCACGCCGATCAAAAACAACAAAACCGTCGCTGCGAAGATCTCCTCTATCAGGCAGAAGTCTTCGCCACAGTAGCCCAACTCACTGCAACGCGGCCCTATCCTAAAGCCGCGTTGGATACGGCCTGGAAAAAATTACTGTTCAATCAGTTCCACGATATTTTACCGGGCACAGCCATTCCTAAAGTGTTCGCCGAAGCAAACCGAGATTGGAAACAAGTCAGAGAAATTGGCAACCGGGTATTAGAAGAGAGTATTGAAGCGATCGCCTCAAAAATCCATCTTCCAAAACCGCCCCACCCCGCAGCCAAACCTATCCTTGTTTTCAATCCTCTGAGCTGGTCTCGCAACTCAGTCATTACGCTTCAAGTTCCAGAAGCTGAAGCAGGTGCTTTACCTTTTGGCTGGCTCATATATGACGCGGAACCGAAGCAAATTCCCTATCAGACAAACTTTACAGTCCGCGCAGAAAGAGCTTATTGCGACGTATCTTTCCATGCTAAAAATCTTCCTGCTATCGGGTATCGACTCTTTTGGCTGTGTCCTAGCGATAGTCACCCCAATTATCCATCGCCTGAACAATACATTTTAGAAAACGAATTTATCAAAGCAACCATAGATCCCAAGACAGGACACATCACTAGCCTGATAGAAAAAGCCACTCAAACAGAAATGCTTAGCGCTCCAGGCAATCAGCTCCAGGCATTTCAAGATCAAGGACAGTACTGGGATGCATGGAATATCGATCCAGACTACAAAAAGCACCCTTTGGCGACTCCCATCCTGCAATCTATTCAGTGGCTTGAAACGGGCCCCATTTACAAGCAGCTACGCACGACCTACAAGTTTCAAGAATCTACTATCACTCACCAGTACAGTCTCCAGATAGGATCGCCCTTGCTTAAAATAGAAACTCACGTTCACTGGAGAGAAACTCAAGTCCTTCTGAAAGCGCACTTTCCACTTTCCATCTCATCGGACGTGGCAACTTACGAAATGCCCTTCGGAGCCATCACCCGCAGCACAAATCCCCAAACTGAGGTAGAACAAGCTCAATGGGAAGTCCCTGCCCTGCGCTGGGCCAACTTGAGCCAAACAACAGGTAATCGAACGCTTGGCTTCAGCCTCCTCACAGACTGCAAGCATGGCTTTGACGCTAGCCCCAGTCACCTACGGCTTACGCTGCTAAAATCTCCCATCTGGCCCGACCCCACCGCCGACAAAGGATACCACGCCTTCACTTATGCAATTTATCCACACGCCTGCACTTGGCAAACTGCTCGCACTGTCCACCATGCCAGAGAACTCAACATCGCACCCACTATCCACGAACCTAAAGCAGCCACGGCCAGCCAAGAAAATGCGGCAGTGATGAACATAGACAGCCTAAGTACGCGTAGCTTTCTAAATATATTAAATCCTAATATTATCCTCTCTGCTTTCAAGCCATCAGAAGACAACCCTAGAGAGTTTATCGTACGTTGCTACGAAGCTCACGGAGAAGCGACCGATCTTAGGGCTGAAAACTCACTCGGCTTCCTTGAACTCTCCAGCGGGCAAGCTGACCGAGTCAACATTCTTGAAACACCTAATGGTCAAGAACAATCCAACCGCATCAATCCTTGGCAGATATCAACCTACCGCCTTAAAAAAGAAAAGCTCAGCTGAGAGTCAGCTGAGCTTTTGAAAATTATCGTTGTTCTCAAATCTTAGAAGTGTTAGGAAACTTCGGCTAGCTCGCGATCGCCATCAGCGCTCTGGTCACCAGCGACTTCTTCCACAGGCCCATCCATATTGCGGATAATGTCCAAATCAATATCTAATACAGACATTTTCAGTCCAGCCTTAGGACTATTATCCACCTTAGAAGTAAACGGACTAGGCTCAACGCTACCCGTGCAAATAATCAAAGACCCTTTTTTTAGGTAAGGTAACTTACGCCATGCTACCGACTTTTCCCAAATGCTCAAAGAAACCGTAAAAGATTCATCACGATCTCGAACACCGCGAACGTACAAAGTCGCTTGGGCGACGTCTGCCTTTCCACCACTTTTCAAATCAATCGTCTTTATTTCGGCATCCGCTGCTAAATTACCGCTCACCACCCATTTGTTAAGTCCAGCACTGGCCATCTATTGTTTCCTCTAGTATGTAAGCTTAGGCTGCTCTAAGCGTGCCCACCATAAGTAACATAAAGACTAAGAAGGTTCACTGAATACCGCCAAGACAAAAGCCCTTCAGGTCGTAACTTGAAGGGCTTTTGTTAAAATATAACCTGGCATCGAGCTATTTTGACAAGGACTGGCGTCCTCACTATCTTCGCCGCTGCAATGTTTCACTATTCGAGTTCGGGATGGAATCGAAGTGGGTCCACTGCGCCATTGACACCAGGAATGCTGTAAGG
>JBGTGK010000169.1:0-4336 GCA_041746795.1 Phormidesmis sp. | reverse complement strand
ACGCCCAAACCCCTTGATTTCTCGTTCGCCTCAAGTCATGGTCAAATCTGACTTACCTCTTTGAATGGCTGAAACCTAGCAAACTCGTTCCAAGTTGAGGTAAAAATCACGTCTGTAAGTTGGAATTTGGAATTGCTGCTTTCTCTGTGCCCCCAGCGTTTCCCGACCGGCGATCGCATCTGGAAAATGCTCCGTCCGACAGGTCAAAATCGCCTTCGCCCCCGGCACCACCACACGCGCCATCTCCCAAAAATTATCAATCATGGCCTGCAAATCAGTCCGCGCCGCCATCTCATCAAACCCATCAAAAATCAGCAGCAGCTTCCCCATCCGATTCAACTGCTCAAACGCGCTGTACCCCGGCAGCGGGATCTCATGCTTCCGAAAGAAAAACTCCGAAAACAGCGACTCCATACTCACCGCCTTCGCATAGTCCCGCAGCGGAATCACCAGCGGCAGCCGAGGCCGAGCCACACCCTTCTCCTTTGCCGCCCTATACGCCTGCAACGCCAGCCAAGCGTAATGCATCACAAACCACGTCTTCCCCGTGCCAAACTCTCCCAACACCGAAAGATGCCCCTTAGAAGAATCCGCCAGCCACTGATCCACATAGCCCTCAATCCAGCCCTCATCCTCACCGTAATGGCTCGTCCCCAGCTTTATCTTTGTCTTCGGATCAATCTCTTCTTTAAAGCAGCCCAACGCAATATAGTCCTGGTCAATCCGCCGCGACTTAATCTCCTCCTCCAACCATTCCAAATACTGGCTAAAGTCCGCATCTTCATCCAACAGTTCATCCAGCGTATAGCAAGAAATAGCTTCATACGCCTCGTCTTCTTTAGCTGCCTTACGCGCCGCACTGCTAACCCGCATCTTAGAAACCAGCCAGCCCTCATCCGCCTTATGCTCCTCAACAGACGCCCCAAGCCCCTGCAAATCTACAAGGCTCGCTTCCCCATCTATTCCCCTTACAACAATTCGGTCATAGCCCTTTCGCCGCCTTGGAATCGTAATCATCCATTCAAAATATCTCTCTTCAGTAATGCGATGTTCTTCCCGCCCATAGCCCAACACCTTGAACCAAGCATCTAACTGAGCCCCCAGCGAGTTCAACCGATCGGTCACAGGCGCTAGCTGCAATCTGATTTGCTTTATCTCTTTTTGAATATCGCTCAGCAAAACAGTCTGTAGCTGTTCCTTCGGCGTCTGGCTCCGCTTCACCACCTCCAAAAACGCCGCAAAGAAGATTTTCACCTCCTGCTGTACGTCAATGCTTTGCTCACGAATAGCATTGCCTACAAAGTTCCACTCATTGCCAAAGTCCTTCCAATCTAGCCGCCTATCTATCTCCGCATTCAGTAGCGCAGGATTCCACTGGTCAAATGCATCTTTAAAAGCAGCCTTCATCTCAGGCTCAGCAAATAGCCGCAGCAGCGCCCCCGACTTACCGCCCTCATCAGATAGCCCGTACTCTACCAGCGCATACGCATACACCCCGCCAAACTCAGCCGGTGGGTGCTCAGGATCAAACCCACTGTCCTTAAGCGCCTTGATAAAAAGCGCGTTGCGCTGCACGGGCTTTTGGGCTACGGATGCGATCGCCTTCAAAACAATCGGAATAACCTTCAGGAGTTCCATCAGCGGCCTCAGATTCAGTGACTATCAGCAGTGGCTATCTGTAAGCATAGTAATATAGACGCAGGAGTAACTGTAGAAGTATATAGTTTCCATCTAAACTGGAGAAAATTCAATGATTAGCCCTAATCCGCTCAAAAATAGCGTCACTTTTGAGCGTGATATAGTCACCCCTATCAACGTTTCGTGGGATGCTCAAGCATGATCACTCTAGATATACTCTCCACTCGATTGCCGGGTAGCTTTCACGCTGATCCTTCAGACCGGCTGATTGTAGCTACTAGCCTTGTACATAAAGCCGCTTTGGTAACCAAAGACCAGAAAATTACCGATTGGGGCTTTGTACCTATTGAATGGTAAGAAGCAATAAGCCCCTTCTATCGCCTACTTACCGTCCCCTCATTTAGCCGCTTAAACCAGCATAATAATGCTAGATCTCAAAATTAAAAATGCCAGCATCGTTGGATATAAAAGCAACCAAACCATTGCAATCCAGAATGGCAGCATCACTGACGTTGCCCTTACTATTGAAACAGACGCTCATAAGATTCTGGACGCCGATAAAAAGCTAGTTATCCCTGGCCTCATCGATCCACATCTTCACCTTGACAAAGCCTTTCTCTTAGAACAATATCCCGCCCAAAAAGGCACCTTTCAAGAAGCCTTGGAAGAAACTTTTAAGCTCAAAAAAGACTTCACCATTCAAGATATTCAAGCCCGCGCCCGCAGAGTCCTCGAAAGCGAAATTGCCTTTGGCACAACCGCCATTCGCAGCCACGTAGAAGTCGATCCGGTGCTACAACTGACCTCTGTAAAAGCGCTGCTGCCGCTAAAACAAGAATACGCTCAGCGCCTCACCCTACAGCTTGCCGTATTCGCCCAAGAAGGCATCATCAATCAGCCCGGCACCGAAGCTATGCTGCGCGAAGCCATGACAATAGGCGGCGACGTCATTGGCTCTGCTCCTTACACCGACACCGACACCCAGCAAAACATTCGCATTGTCTTCGATATCGCCCAAGAATTTGACTGCGACGTAGACTTTCACCTCGACTTTTTAGACAACGATGCGCCTTTGCTGCTGCCCTTCGTGGCCCAAGAAACTATCCAGCGAGGCTGGCAAAATCGCGTTTGCCTGGGGCATATGACCCGGCTAGCCGGACTCTCACCTACAGAACTCAAAGACGCTGGAGAACTGCTCAGCACAGCGGGCATCTCAGTTTTAGCTTTGCCCGCTTCCGACCTGTACATGATGGCTCGCAAAGACGCTTACAACATTCGTCGCGGCGTTGCGCCCATTCAACAGCTGATAGAAATGGGGGTGAACTGCGCGATCGCCACCAACAACATCCAAAACCTCTTCACGCCCTTCGGTGACGGCGACCCGCTTAAAATCTGCACCCTAATTGCCCAGACCCTTCAGCTAGGTACCACTACTAGCCACGAACAATGTCTGGCAATGGCGACCACGAGAGCAGCCCAGGCGATTGGCATTCACAACACTGGCATTGCGCCGGGTAAAGCCGCTGACTTGGTAATCATTGATGCCCGCTCAGCCTCTGAAGCCATTGGCGCAGCGCCGATAGGCCGCACGACCATTAAGAACGGGCGGGTTGTTGCAGAGACAGCCTTACACCGCAAGCTGATGATATAAACTGAGATGCATTTGAGCAGAAGCCTGCCAGCTATAGCGCTGGGCAATAGCTTGACTGCGAGAGAAGAGATTCGGATCGGGGCCAGTGAGGCTGCTAGTGAGGCTGCTAGTGAGGCTGAGCATTCCAGCGGCGATCGCCCCCACATCCTCTGGATCTACCAGGCAAGCATCTTCCGCCGACAGAAACTCGGTAAACGGCGCTTGGTTGGCGGTGAGAATAGGGAGAGCGGAAGCGATCGCCTCCAGCACCACTAGCCCCCATCCCTCTTTCACCGAAGGAAACACAAACCCATCCGCAAGCCGATACAAAGCAGGCATCATCTCATCGGGCACCACCCCCGGCAGCACTAGCGCATCCTTCAAAGCGTAGGCATTCACCTGAGCCATAAACGCCTGTCGGTAGTCCTGATAGTCAAACAGGGTCGCCCCGCCTGCGATAACTAGCTGGGCATTGGGTTGGCGATCGCGCACCCGCTGAAAAGCTGCCAACAGCCGAATCGAATTCTTACGCGGCTCAATGCCGCCTACCGTCAAATACACAGGGCTGCCGCTAATTCCCAACGCCTCAGCAACAGCAAACTCTGACCCGTCAGCCAAAGGAGAGAATCTGCTGCTTACCCCATTAGTCACTCGGTGAGCCTCAATGCCGTAGTCAGCCTTCAGCACCTGCTGCCAAACGTCGCTCACGCAGAGGCAGCGATCCGGCTGATTAATAGACTTCTCCTGACAGGCTTGCAGATACGGACTGTGAAAACTCTCGATGTGGTGAACCGTCCGGACAAAGTGACGAATATTACCTTTTTCTCTTAGCTCAGCCAGCGCATTGGCGCTCAAACAGTCTTGCGCATGATAGATATCAAAAGTCTCTGGCGGCTCAACTGGCGGCTGTTCAAAAAAACCAACAAACTCACCAATGCGCTGTTTAATGAGTCCATCTATATCCAGCTTGCAAGGCGCAGCCGGAACCGCACAGGTACGAAAATTCACCTGCCGATGAAAGCCCTTACCGTCTTTATCCAATGCAAAAACGCAGGGCTGATGGCCTAG
>JBGTGK010000168.1:0-10065 GCA_041746795.1 Phormidesmis sp. | reverse complement strand
CTATCAGCCACTCAGCTAGCGATGCGATAGGCACTTATCTAGTTCGTCAAAGAAGGGGCCGTAAGCAGGGTCAGAAGAAAAAAACTATTCACAAAAAACGTCGCTCATAGCGCCGAGCGAAGAAAAAGAAAATGACAAAATGGTAATAAATCTCTCTCTCCTTACTCAGCATAGCCTGGGCGTTTTCTCATATTTTTTGATGCTTGACAAGCCATATTTACAAAGTTTAGTGTTGCATTCATAGCGACATACAATCGCATTCGTGCTTTGGCTTCGTGCCTTGGCATGTTCAATTGCAGAAAATAACAATCTTTAAGGAGTCCGTGATGAAAGTTAAGTACCTAGCCGCTCTAGCCGCTACTTCAGTTTTTGGTATGGCAACGCTCACTAGCTGTGGCCCTAGCACAACTGAAACCGCACCCGATGCATCTGGAGAAGTTGCACCTGATGCTACTACTGCGCCTGACGCAATGGCTGAGCCTGATGCGACGGCTGCGCCCGATGCAATGGCTGAGCCCGATGCAATGTCTAAACCTGATGCAATGGCTGAACCTGACAAAACGGCTGAGCCTGACGCCGCTAAGTAAGTCTATTAATTAAATCTATTGAGCTGCCCAAACATTGAGATGCTGGGTGGCTAACGTTAAAAAATCCCTGGCACTACCGGGGATTTTTCTATGCTGGCTAGCAAGCTAATCACTATCGATTCGGCTTTTGCCCGACAGTAGTAATGTACAAAACGGCTTCTTCTTCAGGAATGCTCAGCAGCTCGTTTACCTGGTCGTCAAAAAAACCTGCAATGCCGCTGACGCCTAGCTCTCGGCGAGTAGCTGCCAGATTTAGCCTTTGGCCCAAATGGCCCGCGTCCATATGCAGGTATCGGTAGGCTCTATCACCATATTTCGCTACGGCTGCCGCTAAATTAGCCGTGTGGAAAATGATCACGCCTGCATCGCGGCCCAAGTCCTGACCCAAACAAAGAAAGTGCAAATCCTGACGAAACTGATTAAAGCGGATTTGGCGCAGTTCCTGAGCCTGCGGTGCGTAGTAATAGCAGCCAGACTCCAGCGTTTCTACATTGGAAACAGCTACAAACGTCTCAATCAGGCTCAGGTCAAAATAGTCGGGCGCACCGTCGAAAGCCTGCGAGCAATAGTGCTCGGGATGATAGGCAAAGTCGAGCAGGGCAAACAAATCAGCGCGGCACAGCGGCGCTTTGGTGTATTGACGGGTAGACCTGCGGGTGAGCAGCGTGTTTTCTAAATCTTCTAGGCGATCGCCCCAGGGGATCGGATGAGTCTTCGTCGAAATTGTAATTCCAAATGGAAAATTGTACTTATCGGCTGAAGGTTTGCTGACCTTGGCGTCATCTTCCTCAGTCGCTGGCTGCTCCGCTGCTGACGGCTCAGACCCTTTAACAGACCCTTCAACAGACGGCTGAAGCACAGCGGGCAAAGGCTCATCGGGATGCTTTTGCTCTAGCTGCCCAAAGCCAGAATCAGGCGCGATCGCCGAATTTTCATGTAGGTAGCCCAGCAGCTCACCATCCGGCACTGCCTCCACTTCAAAATGAATAGAACTCGGCAGCGCACACCGAGCAGGCGACAGGTTTTGATCAACTTGAAAGAGATCCGCTAAAGGTAGGACAGCGATCGCACTTTCCGAAACCCCATCCAAATAAAGCAGGCGGTTCACTAGCTCATCGGCAAAGCCCCCAATCAAATGAGGCCGATAGTCACACAGCGTCCCCGCCACCTCTAAATTCCCCAGCAGATGCCCCGCATCTAAAAACACCCGCCGATAGGCCCGATCCTGGTAGCGCCAAGCCGACCGCTGAAAAATAGCGCTCACTACGACTGCTAGCTGCGTCGTCTCTAGCGCCGGATGCCAAAAGCAGCTCGCCTGCAACGCCTGCCAGGGATGATCGTCCCAAAAACGCCATAGTGAGTGCGATCGCACCTGATAGTTATACAAACCCGCAGGCAGCAAGGAGGTACCCCGCGACACCAGATACACCTCCGCTGGATACAGCCCTCCCGCCGAGGGAGCCGACCGCAGATACATCGGCTCTCCCGAGACAGTCATCACCTTCGCCGTTAGCCCATAGCTATCTACCAACAGCCGAGAAAGCCGTTGCCACCAGCGCCAGCTATCATCCGCGTTGGGTGGCTCATCTTCTAGATAAGGCTTTAGATCCACCTCATGACCCAGCTTATAGTCCTTGTAGGGCACAGGCTGCTGAGACCAGTCCAGCCCGCGTTTCCCCATAGCGGCGATTGTCTCAGGGTCGTATTTTGTCCGCTGGTGATAGTGCTGTGCGATTGAAACGTCTGACATGGGCGGGCTGTGAGGAGAGTAAAGCGGTGTTCCTTCTTAAATATAGCTCCTCACCCCCTCACCCCCTTATCTGCTAATCTGACGATTCAGGTAGAATAAAGTGCAAAGCTGCGAACATCAGCCACAGTAAGGGGTTACCACCCATGCAGGGGAATCAAAAAAATTGGCGCTTGGTGCTGGCAACCAGTGGGTTGCTTACCGGCTGGCTAGTGATAGGAGCCAGTAAGCTCACGCTGCCTTCTGTGATCGTATCCCCAGAAGCTGTGCAGGCGCAAACCCTGCTGGCCCAGACCGCCTCGCCTGATGTTACCGAGCCGAGGGCAGTCCAGCCAGCTACTAAAAACACCCTTGACCAGGCAACGACGTTAGTCAGCGTTATGCTAGGAGCCTTGGTGCTACTGCTGGGCGTCGGTATCGCGATGCTGTGGGCACTGCGCAAGTCCGTCGTCAATGAAGTTGCGACTATTGTACGCACCCAGCTCAATGAGATGACCGAGCTAGAAAACAAGGTGCATAACGCTACGCGTAGCCTCAATCGCATTCTGGCAGATGCCGATGACCTCTCAGGTGAGCTAGAAGGTCGCTCTAACGGCTTTCAAAGAGAGATTGTTGCCCAGCGAGAAGTTTTATACAAGCTGGTAGAAGAACTCAACAGCTTTAAAGCTCAGACGGCCGAGAGCTGGCAACAGCAGCTAGAAGACATTAACGATAAGTTAGAAGATACCGTTTCAGACTTTGCCCAAACTGCCGCTAGCCTGCAAGCCAAAGCTAAGCAAGAGCTAGAAGGTATGAAGGCAGATACCGCTGTTGAAAGCCAGCGAATTCTACAGCGCTTTACCACTTCCGAGGCTGAATTTTCTCGTCACGTTGGCGTTATTAAAGAAGAAACCGATCGTCGTAAGGTGGCCTTCTTCGACGAAGTAGATCGCAAGGAGTCTGTTCTTTCCGACCAGCTAGGCAGTATGCAGACGGAAGCGATCGCTGAGAAAGATCGCGCTATTTCTTCTATTGCTAGGGCCAGCAGCGAATTTGGCCCTAAGCTCTCTGAGGTAGAAGCTGAGGCCAGAACAAAAATCGAGCAGCAGCGCGATCAGGCTCTGAACAATCTTCAAGTATCTGAAGAAGAGGTGATTAAAGCGTTAGATGACGTTCAGGCCAGCGCCCTAGGGCATCGGGAACTTGCCCTGCAAAACATTCAGCGCTCTACAGAAGACTTGCAGCAGCAGTTCAACGCTATTCGCAGTGAGGTAGAGAGCCGTAAGGCTGATATGATGCAAAGCTTTCGCCAGTCAGCGGATGGCTTTCTCACTCAGTTTGCCACCCTCAGAGCTGACGTAGAAGGTCGCAAGGGCACCATCCTGGGTGACATGAACAGAGTTGCTGGCGAATTTAAAAAACAAACCTCTGGCCTGCAAGCAGGCGTTAGCGAAGAACGCAGCCACACCATCATGCAGCTGCAAGCGACCGCCGATGGCTTCCGCGCTCAGCTCTCTAACTTAGGCAGCGACTTAGGCACTCGTAAAAGCGAGCTGTACAACGAATTGACCGAGTCTTCTCGTGAATTCTCTGCTCAGCTCAACGCGCTACAGGGCGACTTAGGCGAACAGCAAGATCAGTCGTTGAGCATTGTGCAGCAGCTACAAGGAGAGTTCACTCGTGAGCTGAATGAGCTGCAAAGTGGGATTAGTAGCGAACGGCAGGCTTTGTTGCGATCGCTCAAAGAAATCGAAGGCAGCTTCACAGGTGAACTCACGGGCGTACGCAATACCGTATTTGGCAGGCGTGACGTTATCATTGAAAAGCTCAACAGCTTTGACGCTAGGCTCGGCGAGCAAATTGGAGAGCTGGCAAAATCTGCCGGGCAGCGTGAGCAGGCGGCGCAGGAAAGGTTAGGGCAAATCGAAGAAAAGTTTGCTCAAACGCTAGAGGCATTGCAGGCTAGCATGGGCGATCGCCAGGAAGCCGCCCTCGCCGAAGTCACTCAGGTAAAAGAGCAAATCCAAGCCAAGCTCAACGCGCTTAACGCCGAAGCCGAAGCCGAAAAGCAACAGATTATGGAGCAGCTAGGCCGCGTCACGCCCGAGTACGTAGCCGACTCCTTTATGAGCACGGCCCAAACTCAACTCTCTGAGATTTCTGAGCAGATTAGTCGCCTGCAAGAAAATCGGCCTGAGCTGTTTTTAACCGCTGATGAATTTATCGCAGACGGCAACCAAAAGCTAGAAAGCCAGCAGTATGAAGCCGCGTTAGCCGCCTACGAGCGGGCGCTTGAAGTGCAGCCTGGCAATGCAGATCTGTGGTTCAACCGTAGCCGTGCCCTCACCGAACTCAACAAAAAGGACGAGGCTCTGGCTGCGCTGAATGAGGTTACTCGCTTATCGTCAGATAACAACGAAGCGTGGTATCAAACCGGACTGCTGCTGCGAGAACAGCGCCGCTATGAGGAGGCGCTCAGTGCTTTTGACACGGTGATAGAAGCCGATCCGACCGATGCCAAGAGCTGGTTGAATCGGGGGATGGTGCTGAGCCGACTGCGAAAAAGGGAAGAAGCGATCGCCGCCTTCGACCGGGCCATTGATATCAACCCCGAATACCACGAAGCCTGGGTTAACCGGGGCGTCGCCTTTGGTATTTTGCAGGCTCACGAAGAAGCCTTTGAATCGTTTGATCAGGCTGTTGCCCTTCAGGCTAATGATGCGGTTGCCTGGCTAAACCGAGGCCTTGCCCTGACTGAGCTAGATCGCTTTGAGGAGGCGGTGGCTTCTTTTGATAAGGCCGTTCGCTTTAAGCCGAATTTGGCTAAGGCCTGGGATAATCGGGGGTATGTGCTGCTGAAACTAGGGCGCGATCGCGATGCGTTGAAGAGCTTTGACAAGGCGATCGCTGCTAACCCCAACTACGCCAAAGCCTACTATAACCGCGCGCTCTGCTACGCCCTCCAGCGCGACAACGATCTGGCCCTTGAGAATCTTCAGCAGGCCGTTCGCCTAGAGCCCAGCTACAAACAAGAAGCCCTCGCCGACGAAATCTTTGAAGACATCTGGAGCGACGACTGGTTCAAAGAGCTGGTCGGGCAATGAACAAAACTATGGGAAAAATAACCGATGAATGTAGATTCGACTACAGATTCCATCTATCCTATCATCTCGCATCTGTCGTTATTCTGCTTAATTAATGACACGCCGTAGTACGGGTTTCTTATGGGTATTAGTCCCACTGACAGCCAAGAACGTTTCATTCAAGCTAAGATTCAAGCCGGTAAGTACCGCTCTGCTGAAGAAGTGCTGGAGATCGCTTTGTTTTACGTCGCTGTTTGTACTCGTGTACTTCCGTAGGAATACCGTCTTGGCTGGCTTTGCGTCTCGGGAATGCTAACTGAAAGTGGTTTCTCCCTAGATAAGCTTGCGATGAAAGCTCCCTTCTTACCATCTCAGAAAGCTAATAAAGTTGAGCGACCTGACGATCATCAGTGCGATCGCGAGCAGGTTGATAACTGGCGAAGCGATGATTTTCAACGTTGGATAGATGGTATTCCAGGGGCGGTTTCTCAGCTAATAACAACCCTTGAAGGGCTGGCGATCGCATACCCCTACATCAGCGCAGGCTGCTATAAGCTGCTGGATGTTCCTATTGCGAGTGGTTTAAACAACCCACAAAAACCTGCCCACTGCCTGTTTGACGCTATTCGTCTGGAGGATCGCGACCCTTTTCAGCTCGCGATCGCCCGCGCTGCCAAATCACCTCGTTTTTGGGAGTGGGAAGGCCGCATCGTGCTAGCTAGCGGCAAAGTCAAATGGATTGCGCTAGCCGTTCAGCCCGCGCTGGTGCAGCCTGATCCAACCACGATTTTATGGAATGCGATCGCCCAAGATATCACATCAAGAAAAGAGAGTGAGCTAGCCACCAAACATCTCAATCAGGTTCTCTCTAACTGCTTAGAGGCGCGAACCGCCGAGCTAGCAGTGAGCGAAACTCGACTACAGAAGCTAGCCGACAACGTGCCAGATCTACTCTACGAGATGCGCCTAGACAGCGATTCTCAAGTTTCTTTTCCCTATGTCTCTGCCGGTAGCTATGGGCTGCTGGGCCTTTCGCCAGACCAATTTCGGCAGCAGGGTGCTGATATGCTCAACATGGTTCACGCTGACGAGCAGCAAGGCTTTAAAGAGGCCGTTAGAGAGTCTGCGCTGACGATGAAGATGTATCGGTACGAATGCCGGGTAGTTTTACCTTCTGGCAAGCTGCGATGGGTGCAGACGCTGGCTAAGCCGCAGGCCCAAACGGACGGCTCAATTATTTGGTATGGCTGCTTAAATGATGTTAGCGATCGCAAGCAAATCGAAGCTAGGCTCAGCCAGTCGCTGAAGGAGCTAGCTGATGTCAAATTCGCCCTGGACTGCTCTTCAAATGTGGCTATTACCGATCACCGAGGCCACATCACCTATGTAAATGATAAATTCCGCGATATCTCTAAGTACAGTAGAGCTGAGCTGATCGGCCAGACCCATCGCCTGATTAATTCTGGTCATCATCCGCGTGAATTTTTTGAGGAAATGTGGCACACCGTCAGCAACGGTCACGTTTGGCTAGGCGAGATCAAAAACTGCGCTAAAGACGGTAGTTTTTACTGGGTGTACACAACGATTGTGCCGTTTTTAGATGAAGCAGGCTGCCCCTATCAGTACGTCGCTATTCACAACGACATTACCGAGAGAAAACGCGCTGAGCTGTGCCTGATGCAGCAAGCCAAAGATTTAGAACAGGCGTTTTGTGACTTGCAGCAGGCCCAAACCCGCCTAGTACAAACTGAAAAAATGTCTAGCCTCGGTCAGCTTGTCGCTGGCGTTGCCCATGAAATTAACAATCCCGTCAGCTTTATTTACGGCAATGTAAAACCAGCGACTCGTTATGCCAATAGTCTGGTGGGCCTATTGAGGCAGTATCAAACTCACTATCCCAATCCACCAGCAGACATTGCCGAGGCGCTAGAAGAACTCGATTTCGACTTTATCACCGATGACCTGCTGAATTTACTCGCCTCTATGAAGCTGGGAGCCGAGCGGATTCGGCAGATTGTGTCTTCTTTGCGAACATTTTCTCGTAAGGATGAAGCTGACAAAAAATCGGTAGATATTCATGAAGGGCTCGACAGCACGCTGTTAATTTTGGGCCACCATTTGAAGGCTCAACCAAGCAGGGGCGCGATTAAAGTCGTGAAGCACTACGGCCCCCCGCTGCCCGTAACCTGCTACGCCGGACAGCTCAATCAGGTGTTCATGAACATTCTAGACAATGCGATTGATGCCCTCACAGGGCTGAGCCATCCTCAGGTGACGATTTCGACTGAGTTTGTAGACGATCAGGTGATGATCAAAATTAGTGATAACGGGTCGGGAATGCCTGAGAATGTGCGATCGCAAATTTTCAACCCATTTTTCACCACCAAACCCATCGGCAAAGGAACGGGCATGGGACTTTCTATTAGCTATCAGATTGTGACAGAGCGCCACGGTGGTTCGCTTACCTGTGATCCTTCAGCGGGCTCAGGCACCACTTTCACTATTCAAATTCCCCAGCAGCAGCCCAAATAAACACAGCCTTAGCTAGGCCCAGATAAGTCTGCTGCGCCCTGTTCATAAGCTAACAGAGCATTTCATATCAATTGGGGAATCCTTCTAATAGTTCCGTGCTTTTACCCTGCCAATCGTCTACTGCTATGGGTTACTGCCTCTGTGCCACTGACAAACCTGGAATAGCCCGATCAAACTAAAGCCGGTTAACCTGATATTTCTTTAATAGAGCAGTTTATCGGGGGTTGCTTTTATACAAATCCTTTACTGCGCTCTTCATCAGTTTCTTACACAAATGCTCTCCTTAGCTGAGGAGCATTTGCGTCCATTATTTCGATTCTTATACATCCAGACAAAGCATCAGGAATAGTCGTTAAAAAGCGTGAATACATAAGCCACATAGAAACCTCACAGAAACCTCTTGCAGAAAGTTTGTTCTTTGATCTGACAACTCTGTAAACGCACATCTAGATACACATCCCAATCAAATTCCCTTTTGCTCTATGCCCCTATCGGCGGGGAACACTACCTGTAAAGGGGGTGAGCTTCACCGAGCCTCCACCTGTCCTGCACCTGCACACCATCATGAAAGCTACGTCCGAATATCTTGACAGAAGCACTGCAAATATGTTGATCGATGACAGTGAAGATGAGCTTCGTGAGCCTTCTGTGATCGACCTTTCGCAGGCCGAAGCGGATGAGAGTGGCGATGTGCACATCGAAGGATTAAACTCTGAATCCCATGCAAAACCCTACGCGACTCGCTCGACTGACCTGGTGCGGCTATACCTGCAAGAAATTGGCCGCGTCAGCCTGCTAGAACGTGATGAAGAAGTTTCTGAGGCTCAGCGCGTGCAGCGGCATATGGAGCTTTTGAGCTTACGAAACAAAGCTGCTGAGGAAACTGGTGGCACCTTAGAAGTTTATGTAAACCTGCTCAACACCCGCGATCGGCTCACCGCTCAGCTCAGCCATAAGCCTTCTTTAGAGCGCTGGGCGAAGACTGCGGGCATTCCAGTAAGTGAGCTGAAGCCTACGCTGGCAGAAGGAAAGTGCCTGTGGGCAAAGCAAGCAAGCCTTAGCGTAGATCAGCTGATGGCTGCGCAGGCTGAAGGCATACGGGCTAAAGAGCACATGATTAAGGCTAACTTGCGTCTGGTTGTGTCGGTAGCGAAGAAATATCAAAACCGGGGTTTAGATCTGCTGGACTTAATTCAAGAAGGGACATTAGGGCTTGAGCGGGCGGTTGAAAAGTTTGATCCGACTAAGGGCTATCGCTTTAGTACTTATGCCTACTGGTGGATTCGCCAGGGGATTACGCGGGCGATCGCCACTCAAAGCCGCACCATTCGCCTGCCCGTACATATCACTGAAAAGCTGAACAAAATTAAAAAAGCTCAGCGCAAAATCTCCCAGACTCACGGCCATACGGCCAAGCTAGAAGACATTGCCAAAGAGCTAGATATGACCCCCGCTCAGGTACGCGAAGTGCTACAAAAGGTGCCTCGCTCGGTCTCGCTAGATACCAAGGTAGGCAAAGACCGCGATACGGAGCTAGGTGACCTGCTAGAGACCGACGATATTTCGCCCGAAGAACTGCTCATGCGCGAGTCGCTAAAGCGGGACTTGCGGCAGCTGCTGACCGACCTGACGACGCGTGAGCAGGAAGTGATCACGCTACGCTTTGGCCTAGATGACGGTGTGCCTTACTCACTCGCTGAAATTGGCCGCACGCTAGAGCTTTCTCGTGAGCGGGTGCGTCAAATTGAGTCCAAGGCACTGCAAAAGCTGCGTCAGCCCAAGCGCCGCAATCGGGTTCGTGACTACCTAGAGGCGCTGAATTAGGGCTGCTAGGGTTCCTTCGCTGACGGTTCAAAACGAGTATCCTACGAACTTTCCTCCTAAGGTAGTGCCCTAAAGGTAAGGATGGCTGAAACTCCCGGTTGGCGTCAATTTTATCGATTTACTGCTATGCGAAAAGATGCAAGTATTTGCCTGTGAGATAGCCCAGAATGCCGATCATTTCATTAATACCTTGGCTTTGTAGCTGCAAATGTATGAAAAAAGCCAAGATACTTCGGGTCTACAAGGTTGACTCTAATCTCTGAAAGCTTTACATGAAAGGAGTTGTGTCCATCCTTACCTAAATGGGACTACC
>JBGTGK010000167.1:0-16667 GCA_041746795.1 Phormidesmis sp. | reverse complement strand
CTTAAAAAGCAATCCCCGCAAGGGCTGAGAACCTTACGGGGATTGTGAAGTCATTGATTTACTTAGGAAGCTGGTGACAAGACTCGAACTTGCGACCGGCTGATTACAAATCAGCTGCTCTACCAACTGAGCTACACCAGCGAAGCTTGCAAGCTGAGCGATTGGCTATCTGCTGCTTTGCAAGGAATTTGATTATATCAAAGGTTGTGGACAATTCGGCAAAGAATTTAGAATGTACAGGGTCGGCTGACAAAACTCGAACTCGCGATCGCCCGATTACAAATTAGCTGCTCTAGGGAGGTTGCTGAACCTCCCTTCAAGCCACCAAGAGACCTAACCCTAACTTTTAAGCCTTATTATTCTCCACTGCCCAACGCGCCAGCTCCGTTCGGTTATGCAGCCCTGTCTTACCCAGCATGTTACTCACATGGCTTTCAATCGTGCGCTGGCTGACGTTTAGCTCTTCAGCAATTTGGCGGTTAGCCATGCCGCGCGCCACAAACTGCACTACCTTAAGCTCAGTGGGCGTTAGCTCCACGTCAAAAGGCACCTGAATGGTAGGAATAGAGTTTGGCCCTTTGTTTTGATGATGAATCAGACGAGTGGCTTGTTTCAAGGAAGACTCTACCTGGGCAACGAGTTCCTCTGGTTCGAAAGGCTTCACCATGTATACGTCAGCGCCCGTGGTTAGGCCCTTCACCCGATCCTGGCTTTGCCCTTTGGCTGATAGAAACAGGATAGGAATCCAGCTCTTACCGGGATCCTGACGAACCTGCTCGACGAAAGCGTAACCGTCCATCTCTGGCATCATTACGTCGCAAATGATCATATCAGGGGATAAATCTGAAAGCGCAGAGAGTGCCTCTCGTCCGTTACCCGCCGTCACTACCTGATAGCCTCGGAACTCTAAATAGTCTTTTACTAACAGGATGAGATTGGGATCATCATCAATCAGTAAAAGCTTCTTTTGGTCTCCTGTATTACCTTCTTTCATGCCGTATACTCACTCGTGTTCGTCTCTCAAAAGAGAATAATGGATATTAAATAGATAGAAATTGTTCTGAAGCATTCCCTAATCAATGAGCTAGGCATTAGTGAGGGAGCACTTAATGAAATTTATATGAGGGGGTGAACACTGACTTTTGACATATCAAGTATTCCCAAAATATCAATAACATCACTCAGCTCAGGTGTTTTGCACTCACACAATGGGCACAGGCTAATGATTTTTAAGCGCTGGCTATTGAGCGATCGCCTCCAGGGGATGCTGCAAAAACAAATGCTCTGAAACTAGTTTTCCCTCGATTAAGTGTTCTTGAATAATGCGCTCGATGACATCTGGGGTGGCGCTGTGATACCAAACACCGTCCGGATAAACCAATAGAATTGGCCCCCTATGACACACCCGTAAGCAGTTAGCTTTGCTTCTAAAAACAAAGGTAGCGTAATCGTTTACAGGAACATCCAACTTCAGCGCCTTAAGTCGCTTTTTGAGATAGTTCCAGGCAACTAGGCTTTCTGCTTTGTCACAGCATTTCGGAACGGTTTGATCGGCACATAAGAATATATGCCTTTGAATCTTGTCTAGAGAAAGCGCTTTGACGCTCTGATCGAGGGTTTCGGCAGTTTCCTCAGACGGATGTAATGACATATCAGACACACTAAGTACATATTAAAAACAAGTATTTACGTACAATCAATGATCTTAATCACAGGGTTTAGGTATCAAATCATACTTCTGCCCTTTGAAAAGAAATATTGGGAGCACAAGAATGATTACACTGCTCAGCAATTTTGGCTATAAAGATGTCTGTATTACGGTGGTAAATGGCGCGATCGCCTCAATTCTGCCGAAAGTAGCTACGTGCGATTTAACACACGCCGTTCCACCGCGTTTTCTTAGCTGTTGCTGCATAAGTATTGCCAATTCCGTATAGAAATATACAGTAAATTCTATAGCAGAACGTTCTCAGCGCCGATAGGAAATCGTGACTGAGTATAGATTTCCTGTCATCATCGCAGCAGCAATTCCAAATTCCAGACTACGGACACTCAAAACCCTTGATCTACCGTTCGCTTCTGATCATGGTCAAACTCGACTAGCAGGTTTGAACGGCTGCAACCCAGTAACTTCGTTCCTCGTTGAGGCAAAATGTACGTCTGTAAGTTGGAATTTGGAATTGCTGTCATCGCAGCCCAGCAGCGGCCTTAGAAAACTTGGATGACGTGTGAGTAGGAACAGCTCTGTGAAAATGATTCTAGTACCCTGTAGGAGTGCAGTGTAGTGCTTCTACGGAGAAGGTTTTTCCGGACTGGAATGTCTGTTATGGAATACATCAATAGCGAGGACGCTTCGCTACCATATTTTTTCTACAGACTGTAAAACTATGACTATGCTCACCGGAATCAAGGCCTTTGACGCTCGCTGGCAGTCGCTCAAAAGCAGTGATAGGATTAATTCTAGCGATGGCCAAAGGCTAGTACAGGCGATGGGCCGCCAGATCGACAATTACGCGACTCCGGATGAAATTAGGCAGGAACTACCCGTTGCCCTAAGGGACGCTTTTGATCGGCTGGTGAGTGCTTATTTGAATGGCTATTGGCTAGACGATAGCGCTCAAGATGCTGCATCAGCAGCTCAGCAGACTCACTGCGCTGCGATTTCTCCCGCTATGCTAGCGGCTACTCAGCGGCATCAGCGCCGTAAGATGCAGCCGACTGAGACAAGTGAAGCAGCAACTTACATTGTTCGCAATCCGGCTGAGCTATCTATGCGCGCTTTTGGATCTACCTCTGCTTAATCCTTATATTGTCTATGCGTCCCAGAGCGTCCCAGAGCGTCCCAGAGGAGCGTCCAAGGGCGCGTTCAAGCTGATCAGCCTTGAAATACATGCTCAATCGCTTAGGGGAGACGATATCTTAGTAGAGGCAGCGTATAGGCTAGGGCTTATCTTTCGCTGCTCGCTGTTTGCTCTAGGTCAGCTCGTTTGTACGAACCTCTTCACCATAAGTATCGACCGCAAACGTTTGCGCAGCTGGTAGGTCAGGGCGCGATCGCCGCCACGCTCACCAACGCCCTACAGCAAAATCGGATTGCCCCCGCTTATTTGTTTTGCGGCCCGCGCGGCACCGGCAAAACCTCCAGCGCCCGCATTTTAGCCAAGTCGCTCAACTGCCTTCAGTCGGATTCTCCTACGCCTGCGCCGTGCGGGGTCTGCGATGTGTGCCGCTCGGTCACTCGCGGCAGCGCGTTGGATGTCGTTGAAATTGACGCGGCCAGCAACACCGGCGTCGATAATATTCGTGAGCTGATTGAGCGATCGCAGTTCGCCCCCGTCCAGTGTCGGTACAAAGTCTACGTCATCGACGAATGCCACATGTTAAGTACGGCGGCATTCAACGCCTTGCTCAAGACTCTAGAAGAGCCGCCAGATCGAGTAGTCTTTGTGCTAGCAACGACCGATCCCCAGCGAGTGCTGCCCACCATTATCTCTCGCTGTCAGCGGTTTGACTTTCGCCGAATTCCGCTGCCTGCGATGATTAAGCACCTGGGCTATATTGCCAAGCAAGAATCTATCGAAATTGCAGAATCAGCTGTTCAGCTAGTCGCTCAAATTTCTCAGGGTGGCCTGCGCGATGCCGAGAGTTTGCTCGATCAGCTGAGCTTACAGGCGGATGAGATTACGGTAGAGGCGGTTTGGGATTTGGTGGGGGCGGTACCCGAGCGAGATTTGCTGAATTTGGTGCGGGCGATCGCAGCCGATGACAGCACCGCCCTATTGGAGCGCACCCGTAATTTAATGGACAAAGGCCGCGAGCCGTTGATTGTGCTACAAAGCTTAGTCGGCTTTTATCGCGATTTGCTGATTGCGAAAAGTGCGCCCGCTCGCATAGACCTAGTGGCTATTACCCCACCCACCTGGGCTGAAATGACAGAATTTGCCCAAAAGCTATCGGCGGCGCAGCTACTAGAAAGTCAGCGTAAGCTGCAAACTGCCGAAGTTCAAGTCAAAAACACCACTCAACCCCGCCTATGGCTAGAAATTACGCTGACGGGGCTGTTGCCTAGTGCGTTAGGCGCAGCGGCGCAGCTAGCAACACAGAATGCAGGCAGCGATCGCGCGGTTCGATCTGTTCTATCGGTTGCTAATCCCCCTACGATACTGCCCGAGCAGACTGCTCAACAGCCCGTCGATCTGCCAGCTAATACGCCAACTCCTTCACCAATTGCTCAGCCGAATGAACAGAAGTCATCTTCTAAGAATGCGCAGCTCTCTGGTTTTAATGATCTCCCTCCGGAGCCTCCTGACGCTAGCTCTGTTCCTACCGAACCGGCTGAAGTTTCGTTTGGCACTTTAGCTGAGCTGTGGACAAAAATTTTAGCGGCTCTAGCTCCGCGAGGCACTCAGATGCTGATGTCCCAGCAAGGGCTGCTGATCAGCTTCGATGGGGTAGGGGCGACAGTCGGATTTCGCTCACCCAAGCTGCATAAAATGGCCCGAGAGAGAGTTCCTAACTTAGAAGCTGCTTTCGAAGCAGTTTTTCAGCGACCGATAAAAGTCTCTTTGGAGGTGTTAAACGCAGAAGATTCCGACGAAAAAAAGTCTGATCAGGCGCAGGCTCTACCGTCTAACCCGTCTCGACCTGCCCCCCCTGTTAAAGATTCCAAGCCCAGCGCTGCGCCCAGGCAGCTTCTAGATCCTTTGACGCCTCCTAGTCCACCGGCTGAACAGTTTCCCGAAGAACAGTCTTCTAATGGACAGCCTCCCAAAGGACAGTCTTCTAATGGACAGCCTTCCAAAGGACAGTCTTCTAACGAGCAGCCTTCCAAAGAACTACCTTCTGAAAATCCTTCCGAGAACGGTTTCGCTAGTAGCCGCGCTCCGAACACTCCTTTTGAAGCATCGCCATCGCAGACGCCTCCGCCATCCTCACCGCCGCAGAATTCAACCCTACCCTCTGCGGGACTCCCTACCGACCAGCGTCCCGACCAGTGGGCCGTCAATCAAGATCAGGACAATATCAAGCGTTTTGCTCAATTCTTTAACGGACAGATTGTAGATTTAGATGACATTGACGACTTTTCTGATCCGTCAGATGAACAGAAGAAAAAGAAGAAAAAGTCTTCTGACCCTGGGCCAGACGTTCCCTTTTAGGATCGCTCTTTCTTTTAGCTGCGCAAGCTGACTTTGTAGGTTTTCTCCAGTGCAGCGCGAACTTTTTGATGCACAGGGTCGATGTCTTGATCGGTGAGGGTGCGATCGCCCGCCCGATACACCAGCCTAAAAGCCAAAGATCGCTGCCCCTCCGGCACATTCTCCCCCCGATACTCATCAAACAGCACCACAGAATCCAACAGCTTACCGCCAGTCTTACTGATGGAACGCTCCAAATCAGCAACAGAAACTGTGACAGGTGCAAAGAAGGCTAAATCGCGATCAGAAGCGGGATAGGTAGAGTAGGCCGCAAACTTCACAGCCTGACTGCTTTTGCCAGTCAGGCATGTGTTTAATACCTCCCAGTTCAGCTCAAACGCATAGACAGCTTCTGGCAAGTCGCGTTCCTGACGAAGCTGCGGATGAAGCTGGCCGAACGTGCCAAGGTGAGTACGACCTCGAACCCACAGAGAGGCAGTGCGTCCGGGATGCAGCCTTTGATCGCTATCATCAACTCGGGCATCAGCTCGGTAGTCTACGCTGAGCCCAACGCTGTCAAACACACGCTGCAAAATGCCTTTGGCTTCAAACCAGCTCATCGGAGACTCTCGATTGCTGTTCACCCAGCGTCCACGCCTAGCATCTCCGCCCATAATGCCGGACACTTTTCTAGCCTCAATCGGATCTCCTTGTGGATTGTCAGCGGGCTGGTTGAACACATTCCCAATCTCGAAGGCGTTAATCGGGCCATTGCCATTGTCAAGATTGAGCTTGAAGGCGTCAATAAGACCGTCTATTAGGTCAATTCTTAGCGCTGAATACTCTTTAAAGAGAGGGTTCGCTAAAACAACCTGTTGCTTTTTAGGGTCAGTTCCCGTGAGCGAGTAATGAATGGTTTCAGTCAGCCCTGCGGCTCGAAAAGCGGCTCGCAGCTGTCGAGAGAGAGCCGCTTCCTCAGAGAGATAGCCGCGCGATGTCTGAGTGGGTAGCGTATTGTCAAAGCGGTCGTAGCCGTACAGCCGAGCAACTTCTTCAATCAGATCGATCTCTCTTTCTAAATCTTGATAGCGATAGGGGGGGACGGTTACCCTCCAAGCGTCTGCTTCGTCAGATTGAATCTGACAGCCCAGCTTTGTCAGCAGCGTTTCTACAGTAGATTTGTCGAGGGCGATAGGCTGTCCGGCTGCGGCCTTTATGGGGCCAAGGATTTGGTTGATTCGGCTCAAGCGCAAAGAGACTTCGCGAGTAGGCGTAATTCGACCAGTTGCGGTGCGGTCTTCGGCCTGAGCGATTAGGGTAGCACCAGCAATTTCTTGCAGGAGCTGAAGGGCGCGATCGCTCGCCAAACTCAGCTCAGCCGGGTTCACGCCTCTCTCATATCGAGCCGAAGCCTCAGTTCGCAAGCCCTGCGACCTAGCTGACTTCCGAATTGCTGCTGGATCAAAGTAAGCTGCCTCCAAAAAAACTTTTTGAGTGCGCTCACTTACCTCTGTCTCAGCCCCGCCCATCACGCCCGCTAAGGCAACTGGCACGTCACTAGCTGTAATCAACAGCGTTAGCTCTGTTAGCCTGCGCGCTTGATCGTCTAAGGTAACCAGCATCTCTCCCTTTTTTGCGTAGCGAACACCGATTGTTGTTGTCTGCACCTTCCCCACAGTGGCAAGAGTGGCCAGCCGATCCAAATCAAATGCGTGTAGCGGCTGTCCCCATTCCAGCAAAACGTAGTTAGTCACGTCGACTACGTTGTTAATCGCCCTTGTACCCGCTGCGACCAGCCGCTGCTGCAACCAGGCTGGCGACGGTGCGATCTTAATGTCTGCTAAAACGCTGCCAATATAAATAGGACAAGCCTTTGGATCGCTAAGCGCGATGGTGATATCGCCTGCTTGAGTTTGCGCTTGCTCGCTAGCAACTGCCTCAGACACTGGCAGCTTGAGTTCATTGCCTGTAATGGCCGCAATCTCTCGGGCAATGCCGACCATGCTCAGCGCATCGGCGCGGTTTGCAGTAGAGGTAACGTCCAGCACAAAATCGTTTAGCCCCAACAACGGGCGCACGTCTTGCCCAAGCGTAATCTCTCCCCGCTCAAAGCTAGCCTCATCAAATACATAGATGCCTTCAGAGTCTTTAGCAAGCCCCAGCTCTGACAAAGAACAAATCATGCCCGCCGAAGGCACACCGCGCAGCTCACGCGGCTTAATATTTAGATCTACTTTGGGTAGGTAGCTGCCCACTGTGGCTACCGGCACACACATATCAGCCCCTACGTTCGCCGCGCCACACACAATTGTGGAATTTTCTGCCGCACCAATATCAACGGTGCATACGCTTAGCTTTTCGGCATTGGGGTGAGGCTGACGCTCTAGCACTCTGCCTACCACGACGCCATCAGCCCAGCTTTGCCGATCTTCAATCTCTTCTACCTCAAAGCCTGCCATTGTCAGCGCATCAGCAAGCGCTTCTGGGGAAAGGTCGAATTTGACAAGTTCTTTAAGCCAGTTAACAGAAACACGCATGAGATGAGCAGCGCCTTAACGCTTGTCATGAGTAGTGGACAGTGGGCAAGGCCAATTGGCCCAAGGGTTATCGTACTATAGCGCAGAGAGCGCATGGCCCTCTTCCCCCATTCGTTCGCGCCTTACATATCAACTTTATCACCCACCTTCCATCACCTCTCAACATGCGGGAACACTGAAGGGGAGGCTATTTTGCGGGCCACCTCTGATAAAGGCAAGCTTATTTAGCGGCTAAGACATCGCCGCTAAATAGGGCAATTTTTTCCCACTTAATGACTTATTGCATAGCTACCGGCTGTCCTCAGCCCAAAAACGCACTAAATGCTCGGCTTTGCAAGACCTGCGGGAGCAAGCTTTGGCTGCGCGATCGCTATCGAGTCCTCGGCGCACTGGGTCGCGGTGGTTTTGGGGCGACTTTTTTAGCCCGTGATCAGTCCTTGCCAGGCTACCCTTCGTGCGTCATCAAGCAGCTCAGGCCCACCACATCCGTGCCCAACCTGCTAGAAATGGCGAGAGATCTCTTTCAAAGAGAGGCCAGCATTCTCGGTAAAATCGGCAACCACCCACAGCTTCCCCGTCTGCTCGACTATTTCGAGATGTCTCAGGAATTTTATCTGGTACAGGAATACGTCAGCGGCTCCACCCTGCAAAAAGAGGTCAAGCACGGTGGCCCCTTCTCGGAGGCTAGCGTAAAACAGTTTTTAAGCGAAATTCTGCCGGTTATTCAATACGTCCACGGCCACCACATTATCCATCGCGACATTAAGCCTGCTAACCTGATTCGCCGTGAGCAGGATAAGCAGCTGGTTATTATTGACTTTGGCGCAGTCAAAGACAAAGTGAGACCCGCAGAGATTGATCCGTCGGATGAAACAGCACTGACGGCTTATGCCATTGGCACGCCCGGCTATGCGCCACCGGAGCAAATGGCAATGCGGCCTGTGTACGCCAGTGACCTATACGCGATTGGGGTGACCTGCGTTTATTTGCTGACCGGGCGATCGCCCAAAGACCTTCCCTACGACGCGCGAACGGGCGAACTGCGCTGGCAAGACTACACAACCGTGAGCGACCACTTTACCAAAGTGCTGCGAAAAATGCTGGATATCTCTGTGCATAATCGCTACCAAATGGCGACAGATGTGCTGCGCGATTTGGAGATGGAGCCTTACTTAAAGAGCCTGTCGCAAAATATGGCCTTTGCCGCCGCTGGTAGCCTGCCGAAAGCGGTCGAGACCGAAGAAAAAGATCGCGTTTCGCCTTCAGCGCGTATGGCTGAGGCGATTCGAGCCCGCCGGGAGCGTCGCATGAGCAAAGCTGAGTCTAGCTACACAGGGGTAGAGCGCAGGCGATCGCAAAAGCCTACCGCACACTCTTTGAAGGAATCTTACGAAAAAGGCTATCGCGACTTTTCAAAGCAAACGTTTAGCCAGCTAGATTTACATAAGCAGGCGCTCTCAGGCGCTAGATTCATCCAGGCAGCGTTTGTAAAAGCTAACTTAACGGGCGCAGACCTTTCCAATACCAACTTGAGCGGTGCAAACCTAAGTCAGGCCACCCTTAAAAATGCCAGGCTTGTCAGTTAAAAATGCCAGGCTTGTCAGTGCCTACCTGCGCGGTGCAAACTTAGAAGGTGCAGACCTGCGCGGTGCCAACCTTTCTAAAGCAAGTTTGGAGTCGGCTAGTCTAAAGGACGCAAATCTGGGCGGCGCTGACTTAACAAGTGCGACGATCAGCGATGAGCAAATCGCCATGGCCCGAACTAACTGGTCAACGATTCATCCTAACGGCAAGCGGATGTTCCTATGAGTCGCTAAACTATTAGCAGTCTTTGAGCGAGGAATAAGCAATATGTTTGTCGATGAGTTAACCCCTTTTATGCGGGAGCTAGCCCGCCAGCCGGTAGCGTTTTGCGGCGGTTTTTTTTCGGGCCTGTTCAACCTGGACTTAACCGAAGATCCGGTTAGAAGCTGGCTGAATAAGCAGGATGCAGACCCCACTGTGGGAGGCTTTACTAATGGCGTAGGATCTTCTACAACTAATTCCAAAGGCCCACAATCTATTGATATTGACTAATAACCTAGTCACGCTAGCGAGCTAAGAGGCTGAGTACAAAAATGTGCTTGGTCTCTTCACGTTTACTCTTATGTTTATTTGAAGGCTTACTGGAAGCTATGCATCCACTTAAGAATTCGGCACTTCAGGGCGATGCCCAAGTTGGAGGGTTCAACGAGTGAAAGCGCTTTGGTGTATTCGGCGATCGCACAGTTCCAATCCCCTTGCAAATGATAAGTCCGGCCCCGCTCAGCTCTTAAAAACGCGCTAGTGGGCTCAAAGAACATCGCAATGTCTAGGCAAATTAGGGCTTCTTCGTACTCGCCAATTTCCCTAAAGGTAACGGCCTGATTAATCCGGGCACGGGTATTGAGCGGATTGATGTCGATGGCGCGGTCGTAGTCTGCGATCGCTGCCGTCCAGTTGTGCTGAGCCGCGTAGAGGTTAGCGCGATTGCTGTAAGCTTTGTCCAAATCTGGGTCAATGATCAGCGCCTGGTTATAATCCGCCAGCGCCTGCTCTAGCTTTTGCAGAGAATAGTGCATCAGCCCACGATTGGCATAGTGCTCTGCACTTTTGGGTTCAAAGGTAATCAGCCGGTCGAGCAGTACTACGGCCTGGGCGTATTCCCTCTGCCGAACGGCTGAGCTGATTTGCTTGCGTAACAGCAGGCTAGTATCTGATAAAGCAGACCAGCTGTCGGGCTGAACCCCGTAAATGTTGATGGGCTTACGGGCAGGCCGATAGGCCGATAGCAGCGCCATATTATCCGACGATGCGTGAGCAGGTAGCCTGCTAACCGTAGAGCTAAAGCTAATTGTTTTAAGCGTGCGCATGACGTGTAGATATCCTAAAGGTACTTACGGAGATGCTGATTTGTCCTAATAGAACGCACAAGGCAGGTAGTTAGGTCATAAACCGTTCGGATCTACCTGTTTTAAGCGGGCTTGTTTTAAGCGGGCTTGTTTTAAGTGAGCTTGTTTTAAGTGAGCCTGTTTTAAGCGGGGCGACGAGCAGTTAAGGAACCATTTATTAATATCCGAATGAATAAAACAAAATTACTTGTATGTAATGTTGTTGATGAAATCTTCCCACGAGGGTAAAGTCAAACTAAACCGAAGAAGAACGGAGGAATTTCTCTTTACCCTTAAAGAAAAGTTGATATGTAAGTATAGATACTGGAAAACAAGCACCCATGCTTGTGTATTCCTTCCACTTTTTGAACCGGGCTGGCTGAATTTTGGTTGAAATTGCTGAAGACAAAAAAAAGAGCGAACGTTTAGCTAACGTTCGCTCTTTTTAGATTTTTAACGACGTTTTTACTTAGGCTACTTAAAGCCGACAGAAGCCTGCCATACAAAAGCCAACAGCAAAAAGAAGATAGGAAGAATTGGTAAAACGTCAATCAGGGGGCCAAATGCGCGATATGCCTCGGGTAGAGTCGCTACCAGCAGTGCTACTTCCATAAATCCAGTTCTCCAATGCTCTCTATAATACGTGATGGCATTTTATCACGATCGGGGAAGCCGCTATCACCTGCCAGCTCGTTGTGAATGAGTCTTAACATCGGCCCAACTGCCTGCCTGTAATAGCCCAAGCCAGCCGTTCAGGTTAACCAATCGGCAAATTCTACCGTAAAACGATCTGCCAAAATGGCCTGACGTATGGCTGTCGTAAAGCCAATTAGCTCAGTAATATTGTGAATAGACAGTAGGGTGTAGGCCAGCATTTCTTTGGCATGAACAAGGTGGCACAGATAAGCTCTAGTGAAGGTTTGGCAGGTGTAACACGGACAGTTCTCGTCTAGAGGGGTGAGGTCTCGGCGAAAGCGAGCGTTTTTGAGGTTCCAGCGGCTGCCTTTTCCGGTTGTCCCACCCACTAGCGCTGCCCCATGGCGGGCGAGTCGGGTAGGAATTACACAGTCAAACAGGTCGATACCGGCTGCGATCGCCTGTGCCATTTCCCGATAGGTGCCCACTCCCATCAAATAGCGAGGCTTCTCAGGCGGCAGCAGCGGCGTTGTCGCCTGCACGATTTTCTCTATCAGCGCGGGCGGTTCTCCCACGCTGACCCCACCAATGGCGTAGCCCGGCATGTCTAGCTGCGCCAGCTCCCTAGCAGCCTCAGCCCGCAAGTCTAAATAGGTACCACCCTGCACAATTGGAAACAGCGCTTGGTCAGTGCGACTATGCGCGTTAATACAGCGCTTTAGCCAGCGGTAAGTGCGCTCGGTTGCGGCCATAACCGCTTCACGCGAGGCCGGATAGGGCGGACACTCATCAAAGGCCATAATCACATCGGCCCCAAGCTGATTTTGAATTTCGATAGAGCGCTCAGGCGGCATCTCGATAATGCGACCGTCGTGAGGCGAGCGAAAGGTAGCCCCCTCGTCCGTCACCGTTCGCATTTCGCTCAGGCTAAAAACTTGGAATCCACCGGAATCGGTGAGGATGGGGCCATTCCAGCCCATAAATTTATGCAGGCCGCCTGCCGCTGCAATCAGGTCTTCGCCGGGCTGCAAGTGCAAATGGTAGGTATTAGCCAGCACCATTTCGGCATTGCAGCTCTTGAGCTGAGCAGGGGTGACTGTTTTAACATTAGCCAGCGTGCCCACAGGCATAAACCGGGGAGTATGCACTGGGCCGTGAGGCGTGTGAAATATGCCGACGCGAGCTTTGGTACAGCTACACTGAGCCTGAAGCTGATAAGAAAAAGCCGTTGTCACAGAATTATCGCGCTCAAGCGTCACAGAGTGGTCACAGTCATAGCACTATACCAGTCATAGCACTGTGAAAAAGCAAGCCCAAAAAGCAAGCTGCTAGAAGGGCAAGCCATTAAAGCAAACCCGTTACGGCAGGTTGCGATCATCATCAAGGGAAGCATCCCAACTCGCTGAGAGTGCTTCAGTCACAATAGCTTCTAGCGTAGCGGCATCTAGCTGTGTGATAGCCGGGAGATCGTCTGCGTTGGGCAGTGGTGTCAGGCACAAGCAGCGATCGTCTTGAACCAAGGCAAAGCTGGTTTCTTCGTTGTTAGCAATTAGCTCTAAGTAGTCGAAGCTATGAACGTTCAGATACAGGCTGCGGTTAGCAACGATGGTGGCCTGGATCGGATCACAAAAAACCTCTGCAATACAGCCCTCGCCAGTGTTGGTGATGGTTTTGTCCTGCCTGTGGATGTAGCTAACCCGTCTTAGCCCTTTCAGGAGCCTGAGCATGTCAGCTTTGTGAAAAACGATGCCACTATCTACAATGCAGGGTGCAGGCAGCGATACGGGCAGATTGCTAGAGTTTTTGGGGTTCATTTTGAAGGGCGGCACTCCGCCAATAAATAGAGGCCCATTAAGCGTAGGCCTGTCAACAATTCGGCAGCTAGGTTCTATTACAGTAGAGCTTAGCGAGTCCGCAAATATACCCCTACGATATACGACTTTTAATAGTTTGCAATATCAGATAAGCAAGATCTTGCAATACTTCACAAGGGCTGTTTTGTGTTTGTAAAGCGATAGTTCTTATACTTAGTTAGCTTCAGTATATAACCGCTCAAGCGGTAGAAACTGACGTCCATTATGACTGAAGAGTTGGTTGAAACGCCTAGAACTGGCAAGTTCAACCTAAGTTTGCCTGCGGTTTAGGGCGAGAGTGTGCGTTGTGGAGAAGCGTCTATGTAGATGTAAGTACGTAGTGTAGATGTAAGTACGTAGTCAGTTTGGCAAATCTTCATTTAACGATGAATGTAATCAGCGTTGAGTGTCAATCAGATATCAGTGGTGCATGGGGCAGCAGGAAAGGAATGAAAGCAGCTATAAAAGCTTGGGCCAGTTGGAACGGTGCGCTGATGTTCTATACCTGCTTGCCAATTCCGCAAAGCTGGCCGCTGGAGTTTCGGTGGATTGCCCGATGGGTGCCACTGGTAGGCGCTGTTGTCGGTGGTTTGCTAGCTGTTGTAGATAGGGTTTTATCGGCTTTGCAGCTGCCAGATACGCTGAGCAGTGCGCTGGTGGTGGCGGTCGGCATAGCGCTGACGGGCGGGCTGCATTTGGATGGGGTGATGGATGCGGCAGATGGGCTGGCTGTGCCTGATGCGAATCGCCGGTTAGCAGTGATGGCCGATAGCCGGATGGGTGCTTTTGGAGGAATGGCGGCGATTGTTTTAGTGCTGCTAAAGGTGCTGGCGCTGGCTGCTCTGGTAGATAGTCGCGCTTTTATATTGCTAGCAGTGGCAGCGTGGGGACGATGGGGGCAGCAATGGGCGATCGCTCGCTATCCCTACCTCAAAAAAGAGGGTAAAGGTGCTTTTCATAAGGCGGCGCTGCCTTCTATTCCATACACGCTGCCAGGCTTGGTAGGAATTGTGTGGCTAAGTGCGGGTTTAGGATGGTTAGGTTTAGTGCCATGGCCTGTCGTCTGGCGATCGGCGATCGGCGGGTTTGCGCTAGCGCTAATGACTAGCGCCTATTTTTACCAGCAGCTTGGCGGACATACGGGCGATACATACGGGGCTGTTGTGGAATGGACAGAAGCCCTGCTGCTCTGTAGCTTGACAGCAGGCCATGAATAGATTGTTTAACCGGGTGATTAGAGAATTGAGTCTGGCGTTTTAGGGCGTAATATATAGAGTGTTCAAAAATGTTTGACCTAGCTGTTTTAGCTGCTGTAATAGTCTCATGAGTGATTCTTCTCAAGTTCACGCTGTCTCGGGTCGCGGATTGCCTTTGGTAGGCAACGATATTGATACTGACCGAATTATTCCAGCCCGGTTTCTGCGTGCAGTCACCTTTGACGGCTTAGGCGAGCAGGTTTTCGCTGACGACCGCAAACAACTGGCCGATCATCCTTTTAATCAAGCTCAATATCAGGATGCTGAAGTGCTAGTGGTTAATCGCAACTTTGGCTGCGGATCTTCTCGGGAGCACGCGCCCCAGGCGATCGCTCGCTGGGGCATCAAGGTTTTAGTGGGTGAAAGCTTTGCCGAAATCTTTTTTGGCAACTGCGTGGCGATGGGCGTACCTTGCCTAACCGCCGGTACCCAAGGCGTGAGCGCTCTACAAAAGATGATTGCTGAAGCTCCAACCCTTGAGATAACGGTGGACTTGGATGCGATGACGGTAAGCGCAGGTGACTTTGTTTTGCCAGTGGCGATGGGCGACGGGCCCAGGCAAATGTTTTTGAGCGGTACCTGGGATGCGTGTGGTCAGCTGGTGGCGCAGGCGGAGGCGATCGCGCAGACGGCGGGGCGGTTGCCGTATGTGGGCTGGGCGGTTAGGTAGAAGAGGGGCAGCGGGGGAGTGAGTGAGAAGGGGAGTGAGGCGTCAGGAGCTATGGGCGGGGCCAATGTGAATAGGGATTTTTCACCAGGCTGGCATTGTAGTACTGCGACTCTCCCGAGACTTCTCTGCCGAGCCAGGCGGGTTTCTCAAAGAGCTGATTTTCACTGGCTAGCTCTACTTCGGCGACGATTAGGCCTGCGTTTTCTCCGCTGAATTCGTCAATTTCCCAGACGAGACTGCCGATGGGTAGGCGGTAGCGGATTTTTTCAATCAGGGGGCTAATGCACAGTGTCTCTAGCATTTCTGCCGCATCGTCCACTGGGATAGCGTATTCAAACTCGGCGCGCGTGAGCCCTTGGGCAGGGCCTTTCACGGTCAAGTAGCCTGACTCTCCGGCAATGCGGACTCGAACGCTTTGGCCGACCCTGGCTGTGGCAATGTAGCCCTGTCGGTACAGTTTTGCGATTGCTTGCGATCGCCAGCTGTCGTTTATGACTAAAAACTTACGTTCAATTTCCTGTGGCATCGTTTTAGATCCTTATATATACCAGCGGTCAGTATTTACGCCTGGTCTTTAGCGTTGAGATAAAGGAATACGTCTACTTCGTTGGGGGAGGGAAGGGCTGCGATCGCGCCCGGTCTAGTTGTCGTTAGCGCTCCAACCGCGCTAGCGTAAGTCACCACCTCTCGGGCAATCTTAGCCTCTCTAATGCAGGTCACTCCCCTTCGCAGCAGCTGATGAACAAACCCAGCGGTAAAAGCATCGCCAGCACCCGTCGTCTCTTCTACATCTACTTTAAAGCTGGGAAGTGCGCCAGCGTTGCCCATCAGCCAATACTCGCAGCCCCTTGCCCCAGCCGTGACCAACACCCCCTTAAGATGCGGCAGCTGGCGAGCTATGGCCGTTGGAGACTTTGTGCCAAACAGCCATTCAGCTTCGTCATCAGAAACTCTTAAAAACTGCACTTTGTTAATGAGGTCATACACCCGCCCAGGCGCTGCGGTCGACTGCGGCCAAAACATAGGCCGCCAGTTGACATCTACCAAAATGGGAATGCCTTGGGCTGTCGCTACGCTGACGGCTCGCTCCACTGACTGGCGAGTATCGTCATAAGCTAGAGACAGCGTCCCTAATACCAAAAAGTTAGTCTTAAGCAGCAGATCTAAGTCCAGCGCGTCGGCAAAGAGATGAGCATCGGCAAAAACCGTCGGGTCGCTCTCACTGAAGCCTGCAAAGGTGCGATGGCAAAGCCTCTCTTCTGGAGAATCACCACCGTCGCTAGTGACGTAAACCTGCCGAGTAGGCGCTTTCCTGCGCCTTTGCACGCCCCGATGACCCACACCCATATCTGCCAACAGCTTGATCAGCGCATCGCCCCAGTGGTCGGTACCCACCGCGCCGATAAAATCTGCTTGACTGCCCAGCTTCACCAATGCGCAAGCTACATTTGCAGGCGCACCTCCCGGCAGCGGTGTCCAGCTAGTGACCTCGCTACGGGGCACCCCTGGCTGCTCAGCGAAGCAGTCTATTAATATTTCTCCCAGACAAACAGCACGAGGCACAGCTTACAGCCCTAAGTTCAGCCTGTTGGTTGGCCTCCTGTTGGTTGGCCTATGACTACCCTATTTTAGTCTCCGTAGTACGTATTCTGAAATGTCCTCTAGTGCCTG
>JBGTGK010000166.1:0-9114 GCA_041746795.1 Phormidesmis sp. | reverse complement strand
GACACTCAAAACCCTTGATCTACCGTTCGCTTCTGATCATGGTCAAACTCGACTAGCAGGTCTGAACGGCTGCAACCCAGTAACTTCGTTCCTCGTTGAGGCAAAATGTACGTCTGTAAGTTGGAATTTGGAATTGCTGCAGTGCTGACAGATCACCATGACCAGCAAACCTTTTTTGTCTTTGAAAGTGTCTAAGGAAATGGTTTTGCCCGAGACAACGTCTTCTAGTGAAAATTTGGGGGCAGGGGTGCCCAAGGGTAGCATTGTCGATTTGGTTCTTACCATGATAGGGCTAGCCTCCTGCGCTCATGCCAGCCATGACCACTATTGACAGCAGCAGGCCAGGGCTGAGGAGCAGAACCAGTAAGAAAAAATCGTGGAGTTCCATATGATCGCAGTTCTCAATAAAGGGCTAGATGAAAAGGGCTAAATGAAGTACCGCTTCTATGATGACGAATAGCCAGCGAAAATATAACTATTTTTCTGGGTGAAAGCTAACGATTTCCTGAAAATTTACATAGCTGGACTTAGGGATTTGGCGTATCCTTAACACTTAAATTTGATGGATTGGGAGCATTCTCATGAGCAGGAAAAGCACGAAGATCAGGCGCAGAAAGTCAGGACGAGCGATCGCTAAAATGATGTCTAGAGCTGCTTTTTTGGTGACGCTGGGGATGACGATGGGCTGGGGTATGCTGCCTGCGATCGCCAGCAAGCTGACCGCCTGGAACTATGACGAGCAGACGCGATCGCTCACCCTTACCCTTCCTGCCAACGTCACCCCTAGCGTCTCAGTCATTGCGCCCAATCAAATGCTAGTAGAGCTGCCAGATACCCAAATAGGCGACGTAGCAGGCCAGAACGTAGGCGATGGATTAGTCGAAAGCATCACGCTAAAGCAAACCACGTCCGACAAGGTTTGGATGGTTGTAAACTTCGTCCCCGGTACCGCTTTGGCCACACAGCAAAATGCGGTTCCGCTAGGAGGCTCTGCTACTACACCCGAAGGCTCTACTGGCTCAACTGCAAGCGATCCGTTAGCGGCTGATGCCAGCCTCCAGCAGTGGCAGGTTCGTCCAGCTTTGGTTGCAGGCCGTCCGGACAACAGCTTGGTAAGTGCCTCTGTAGAAGGTAATACGGCAGAAAGCGATACGGCGACAGTAACGGCCCCTTCAGCGCTATCGTCCGAGGCTGCCAGTCTTCCAGAGGGCGGCGCTGCAAATCTCTCAGAAAGAGGCGATGCGATCGCTCAGACGCCTATGTTTCCAGAGCTACCTGTTCTGGAGCCCGCTATGCCAATTAATGCACCCGTCAGCGTTCCTCCCATTGATGCGCGCCCGGTGCCCGCTCAACCGGCTCAATTGGTGCCCGTTCAGGCTGCTGCGCCACCCATCCAGGTCGCACCCCCCGTTCAAGCATCCGTTCCCTCTGTTGCAATACCAGAACCCCCAGAATCCGTTAGCGCTGAACAGCCTACTGTCAACTCCTCAGATTTGGAGGTGCCATTAGAACCTCCTTTTATTGGAGAACTACAAGGAGAAGTGAACAACCCAGTCGTAGATGAGCTTGCTCCGAGTGAGCCTGCTGTTGCTGCTAGTCCGCCTACGTCAGCACCTTCATCTTCTACTGACAGGCCTTCTACTGCCAGCGATACCGTCATCGATACCGCCAGCGAGCCTGCAAGTGCAGCCGAAAGCGCAGCCATCACTGCCGATGGCTCTAATCCGAAGCTAGCCAATGCTGCCTCCCCCGAGGTTGCCACTCCAGAGATTGACATTCCCGTTGAAAACGCCCATACGCCATCAACAAACCGCTGGCCTGAGCCTATTCCGTTCGGTCAACCCCTGCCATAGCTATAGGCCATATGCACAAGTAGCGGCACAATATAAGATGGCAAGCTGAACACTTTAGAGTTCAGGTTCTATCGACTCACAGTGCTTTTCGTGAAAACATTTTCTGATCCTGCCTTTAAGGCTCCCAAAACGTCGCTTAAGACGCTTCTATCGGACACATTAACCGTTTTCTGGGGAGACTGGTTAGATCTGCGAGTACGTATTCCCCAAATCGCTGCTTCAGGCCTGGTTTCACCCCTAATTTACATTCTGGCGTTTGGTTTGGGGCTTGGCAGCTCTTTAGATCGGGTCAGCACGCCTACCGCTGGAGACAGCTACCTAGAGTTTATTTTGCCGGGAATGGTCGCCCTTTCCTCAATGGTGATTAGCTTTGGCGGCACTACTTTTTCTATCTGCGGCGAGCGGCTTTTCTCCAAAACGTTTGAGGAAATGCTGCTATATCCTATTCACCCGCTGGCGCTGCATCTAGGCAAAATGCTAGCGGGCATCGTGCGAGGGCTGATGACGGCTTCGACGGTAATTTTGGTAGCCGTGCTGTTTACCGGCAAGGTTTGGAGCTTTATAAATCCGCTGTTTTTCCTGCTGGTAATTTTGAACTGTGCGGTGTTTGCTGGGCTCGGCGTCATTGTTGGCCTGAAAGTAAAATCGCTAGAGAGCGTCGGCTTGTTTAATAACTTTTTAATTGTGCCGATGTCATTTTTAGGCGGTACTTTCTTTGATCCAACCACGCTCCCTGTGGCGCTGAAGCCGATTGTGTACGCGCTGCCGTTGACGTATACAACCATTGGACTGCGGGCTGTCGCCTACAAACCCATCGCAGAATTTCCCTGGTACACCCTTCCCATTCTGCTCGCCTTCGCTATCCTACTATCGTGCTTCGGCGCGTACCTATTCTCCAATCAGCAGGACTGATGTGGTCTGGAAAAATCCCAGGCTACGAAGCGCATATAAAAACTGCCGCAGTTCCTTTGGCGCTACGCACTGAAACTACGGCAATTGTTGCGATCGCCAAAAAAAAAAGCTTAGATTCAGACATTACTCACGAAACTAGACGCTACCACCGGCAGCCTGCAAGCGAGCGCGAGCTTTCTTCAAAGCGCTGCTGGCCTGCATGACAGCTTTGCGATCGCCACTCGCAGCACCATCCGCCTTGGCCTGCGCTTCTTCGTAAGCCTTCTCCGCTGCCGACAGGTCAATACTGGCCCCTAGCTCTGCACCATTAACCAAAATAGTCACTTCGTCGTCTTCTACTTCAGCGAAGCCGCCCATCAGCGCAATAGAAGTCCACTCTTTGCTGCCACTCGTCGCCCGAACGCGCAATACGCCCGTATCTAGAGCGGTCAACAGCGGTGCGTGGCCACCTAAAATGCCAAGCTGGCCGGTGGTGCTGGGCAAAATGACTTCTTCGGCTTCGTCATCCCAAACTGTTTTATCAGGCGCAACCACGCGCACGACTAAAGACATAGCTCTCTTAAATGAATATGGGCAAATGAACGTAAGTTGTCAGGTCTAAGAATTAATTCGCTTTGTCCTCAGACCGTTTATCTGAGTAGAGATAAAACAATACATCCCCAGCTTTATCTCTACAAGGTGTCGGAATAAGATTAAGCCGCGTCTGCTTTCATCTTCTCAGCAGTTTCTATCACTTCATCAATGCCACCTTTCAAATAGAAGGCTTGCTCAGGAACGTCATCTAGCTTGCCGTCTAGAATCATATTGAAACCTTTGATGGTTTCTTCAAGGGTGACGTACTTACCGGGGCTACCCGTAAAGACTTCTGCCACGAAGAAAGGCTGAGAGAGGAACTTTTCAATTTTGCGAGCACGGGCAACGACCTGACGATCTTCTTCAGAAAGCTCATCAAGGCCCAAAATTGCGATGATGTCCTGCAACTCTTTATAGCGCTGAAGCGTGGACTGAACGGCACGCGCCGTATCGTAGTGCTCATCACCAACGATGTCCGGCTGAAGCATCGTGGAGGTGGAATCCAACGGGTCTACCGCAGGGTAAATACCTTTGGAAGCCAGGGCACGAGAAAGTGTCGTGGTGGCATCAAGGTGAGCAAACGTAGTGGCAGGTGCAGGGTCGGTGAGGTCGTCGGCAGGGACGTAGACGGCCTGAATAGAGGTAATAGAGCCCTCAGTGGTGGAGGCAATCCGCTCTTGCAGGTCACCCATGTCGGTACCTAGCGTGGGCTGGTAGCCTACCGCAGAAGGCATCCGGCCTAACAGCGCGGATACTTCAGAACCGGCCTGTACAAAGCGGAAAATATTGTCGATAAAGAGCAGAACGTCTTGCTTGTTGACGTCACGGAAGTACTCTGCCATGGTCAGCGCCGAGAGGGCAACGCGCATCCGGGCTCCAGGTGGCTCGTTCATTTGGCCATATACCAGGGCCACTTTGGACTGGCTCAGGTCATCAGCGTTAATCACGCCAGATTCAATAAATTCGTTGTAGAGGTCATTGCCTTCACGGGTGCGCTCGCCGACGCCGCCGAATACAGATACGCCGCTGTGCTCCTTAGCAATGTTGTTAATCAGCTCTTGAATCAGCACGGTTTTGCCAACACCCGCGCCGCCAAACAGGCCGACCTTTCCGCCGCGTCGGTAGGGGGCGAGCAGGTCTACAACCTTAATGCCGGTTTCAAATACGGCGGGCTTGGTTTCAAGATCGGTGAACTTAGGGGCGGGGCGGTGAATCGGCAAAGAGCTTTCTGCATCCACGGGGCCTCTTTCGTCTACGGGCTCGCCGAGCACGTTAAAAATGCGACCCAGGGTGGCTTTGCCAACGGGGACACTAATAGGCGCGCCTAGGTCTTCTACTTCCATGCCGCGCACGAGCCCATCTGTAGTGCTCATAGAGACGGCGCGTACTTGAGAATCGCCTAATAGCTGCTGTACTTCGCAGGTTACGGAAATTTCTGTGCCAGCGGGGTTAGTGCCGGTGATTTTGAGTGCGTTGTAGATATTGGGCAAACTTTTGCCCGGAAATTTTACGTCTAAAACTGGGCCAATAATCTGAGTGATATAGCCGATGTTTGTTTTCTCTGCGGTGGAGACCATTCCTGCGCCTGTCCTAAGTTTTAGCTGATGTGGCGACTTAAAGAGACCGATTTTAGTGAGCTGACCTTCAAGTGCCATCATTAAGATTATCACTAGATGCAGCGCCTTAAAAAATTACGAGGGCTGAAGTATTACTCAGCTTGAGCTCAAATCGGGCGTTAAGTTCGGGAACCCGTACTCGGACACCTGTTGCTAAGGTCAGTCTCAATTCGGTAAGTTAGCACTCAACAGCAGAGAGTGCTAATCTCTATGCTTCTAGGTTCATTTTTAAGTTCCGTCTGAGCCCTGTTCATAAGCCTTGATAAGGCTGCATCTCGCCTGCGACAACGGCATTAGATGTGGCTTCTCTTATGTCTATCGGGTCTTCTGTCTATCAGGGCCAGGCAGAGCCTTCAGTATTTTTTTGATTCATCGTGGAGAACGTAAGTAACTATGGCAGCTATCTCTTTAGGTAATTCAACGCTCAAGCCTTTGGGCGATCGCGTCTTTATTAAGGTCAGTGCATCCGAAGCGCAAACGGCTGGCGGCATCATTCTGCCTGACGCGGCTAAAGAAAAGCCTCAAGTTGGCGAAATTACAGCCGTAGGCCCCGGCAAATTTGACGATAACGGCAGCCGTCAGAGCATGGACGTGAGCGTCGGCGACAAGGTGCTTTACTCCAAGTACGCGGGCACTGAAATCAAGCTAGGCGACGACGAGTACATCTTGCTTTCTGAGAAGGATATTTTGGCTACCGTTGCGTAACAGCCTCTATTCAAATCTGAAACTTATAGCCTCTTAAAAACTCAACACACACCTGACTTACAACTATGGCAAAACGCATTATCTACAACGAAAATGCCCGCCGTGCGCTAGAGCGTGGGATGGACATTTTGGCTGAAGCGGTGGCCGTCACCCTTGGCCCCAAAGGACGCAACGTCGTACTTGAAAAGAAATTTGGCTCACCTCAAATCGTCAACGACGGTGTGACAATTGCCAAAGAAATCGAGCTAGAAGACAATGTTGAAAACACAGGTGTTGCCCTGATTCGGCAGGCGGCTTCTAAAACCAATGACGCGGCAGGTGACGGGACAACAACTGCGACCGTGCTAGCTCACGCAATTGTTAAAGAAGGTCTGCGCAACGTTGCGGCTGGCGCGAATGCGATCGCACTCAAGCGTGGCATCGACAAAGCGACGGCTTACTTAGTCGATAAAATTGCTGAGCAGGCTGTGCCAGTGGGAGATTCTAATGCGATCGCCCAGGTCGGTTCTATCTCAGCCGGTAACGATCCTGAAGTGGGCGAAATGATTGCTCGCGCCATGGAGAAAGTAGGCCGCGAAGGCGTCATCTCCTTGGAAGAAGGCAAGTCGATGACGACTGAGCTAGAAATCACCGAAGGCATGCGCTTCGACAAAGGCTATATCTCTCCTTACTTCGTCACCGACGCTGAGCGGATGGAAGCCGTCTTTGACGAGCCTCAAATCCTGATCACTGATAAAAAGATTGGCCTCGTGCAGGACTTGGTACCTGTGCTTGAGCAGGTCGCTCGCGGTGGTCGCCCGCTGCTGATTATCTCTGAAGATATTGAGAAAGAAGCGCTGGCAACTCTGGTGGTGAACCGCCTGCGCGGCGTGCTGAACGTAGCGGCTATTAAGGCTCCTGGGTTTGGCGATCGCCGTAAAGCCATGCTCGAAGACATCGCCGTACTCACAGGCGCTACTGTCATTACCGAAGACGCTGGCCTCAAACTTGACACCGTCACGCTTGAGCAACTCGGCTCTGCACGTCGCGTCACTATCACCAAAGACAGCACAACCATCGTCGCTGAAGGCAACGAAGGCACAGTGAAATCTCGCTGCGACCAAATTCGCCGTCAGATTGAAGAGTCTGACTCTAGCTACGACAAAGAGAAGCTACAGGAACGCCTAGCTAAGCTCTCGGGTGGTGTTGCTGTGATTAAAGTCGGCGCTGCCACTGAGACCGAAATGAAGGATCGCAAGCTGCGCCTAGAAGATGCTATCAATGCGACTAAGGCTGCTGTTGAAGAAGGCATCGTTCCTGGCGGCGGAACCATACTGGCTCACCTTTCTCCTGGCTTGGTTGATTGGGCACAGTCCAACCTGGAAGGTGAAGAGCTGGTAGGTGCGATGATTGTGACTCGTGCGCTGACTGCGCCGCTAAAGCGGATTGCTCAAAACGCCGGTCAAAACGGCGCGGTGATTGCTGAGCGCGTGAAAGAAAAGGACATGAGCATCGGCTACAACGCAGCGACTAACGAGTTCGTAAACATGTTGGAAGCTGGCATCGTTGACCCTGCTAAGGTGACTCGCTCTGCTTTGCAGAATGCGGCTTCGATTGCGGCAATGGTGCTCACTACCGAGTGCATTGTGGTTGATAAAGCTGAAGACAGCAAAGGCAGCTCAGGTGGCGGCATGGGTGACTTCGACTACTAAACTTCGACTACTAAACAGTAGAAGGGTCAAATCGTCCCTTTACTGTTTTTCGAATCCCTAGAAATAAAGCGGTCTATCTTTGGATAGGCCGCTTTTTACATGTCAGATGTTAGTTTTTTAAGGCGATGCTTCTTAATGTTCTGACGGGCTAAGCTTATGACTCCTGATGAAATCACCCAGGCTTTGACCGACCGATTTGGGGAGGAGGCCTGTAAGAGAGTTTCTGACGATGCTTGGCGAGTAGAAACTGGGGAAATGAGGCTGCTGGCTGTTTGCCCTGGCAGGTGGATAAAGCTGATGATTCCCGTTGTGCCCATCGTTGAGGCACAGCCTTTGATCGCTCAAATGATGGAAGCGAACTTCGATAAAACTCAAGAGACCCGCTACGCCTTTCATCAAAATGTAGTGTGGGGCATTTTTCAGTGTGATATGGCGGCGCTCACGCTGCATCAATTGGAAAGCGCAATCGATCGGCTGTTAGCGCTTAAGGCAAGTGGTGTTAGCGATCTGTTTTCTAGCAAGGTAGAAGCGCAGGTGACTCAAATTATTGTGGCTTCAAAAAAGCAGGGTCAGTCTTTAGAAGGCACGTTGAAAACGCTGGATCGCTTTTACTCAGAAGGCATGATGGGCGATATGGGCGACGCGAGCTATCAAAGCAACGCGCTGGCATCCTGGCGTCGTCAGCTAGAGCGCCTTTGGCCTACCATAAATGTTGAGGACATAGAGATTGGAGGAGCGCTAGACAATGAGTTTGGTTGAGCAGCTTAAGCAAGATTACGCGCGGTTTCCTAAAGATCAAACCTACAGCCTCTATGCAAAAGACGTGCATTTCAAAGATCCGCTGAATGAGTTTGACGGGGCTAGTCGCTACCGCAAAATGATTGGCTTTATCGGCTGGTTTTTTGGTGATGTGCAAATGGATTTGCACGAGATTCAGCAGGTCGATCCAACGCTGATTACGATGCAGTGGACTCTAAGCCTGACTCCGCCGGTGCCGTGGTCAGCTCGTCTGGCGATTCCAGGGCATACCGAGCTGAAGGTGAATGAGGAAGGGCTGATTTGTGCTCATGTGGACTATTGGGAGCGATCGCGCCTAGATGTCCTTAAGCAAGTATTCGGACAGTAGCTCGAAGCTTTGCGGCATTGCTGTGCCAGTGAAAGGCTTCCTCAACTAGACTATTAGCGACTACTCTTCTCTATTTTTGCTAGTACCCATCATGGTTAGCACAGCTCCTTTGATTACACATCCTATCCCTCAGCCCGTAGGCGAGAAGCGAGTTGTGCTGCGATCGCTTGACTGGAAACGATATCAAGCCATTAAGCAACTGCTTGGGCCTGAGCGTAGCGCTCGGCTCACTTATGCTGAAGGAACCTTAGAAATTACAATGCCACTTGAAATTCACGAATTTTCAGCTCGGTTAATTGAGCGATTCGTTTTCATCTTGGCAGAGGAATTGGGCATGGATATGAAAACAATGGGGTCTACAACGTTAGATCAAGAAACCTTAGATCGTTCGGCTGAGCCAGATGACGCTTACTACATTCAGAACCAACCTTTAGTGAGTGGGCGCGACGTTGACTTAGCCAAAGATCCACCACCCGATTTGGTTGTAGAAGTAGATATTACTCACACTGATATTGATAAGCTCAGGCTTTATGCGGCTATGGGAGTTCCGGAGTTCTGGCGCTACGACGCTGAGGTTTGGCGAATTTATTGCTTGCAGAATGGCGATTATGTAGAGGCTGAGACTAGCCCTACTTTTG
>JBGTGK010000165.1:0-2197 GCA_041746795.1 Phormidesmis sp. | reverse complement strand
ATATAGCAGAGATGAGCGCGCGTCAGAAAATTGGAATTGCGATCCTCGAAAATTCAGCGCTTCTTGTCAGCTCTAAATGACGTACCAGAAAACTCTACTTTCAAAGACTTTCTCAGTCGTCCTCTGGTGCATTTTCTGGCCACTCGGCTGACGCTTCTGCTGCGCGGCGGCTGATATCTGGAAACTCGATAACCTTGTAGGGAGCCTTTTGCGGTGCAGCGGGTGAATCAGGAACCAGGGAAAGCTGCTCCATGCCAGATTTTGAGACAGGTTCTGGCTGCGATGTAGGCTGCTGCCGCCTGCGCCGAGAAACGCCTTCCTCACTTGTCTGCTCTGCTATCACCTCATACAGCAGCGCCATTTTTCCACTGCTGCCCTTGCGCAGCACCCGCCCTAGCCGCTGAATATATTCTCTGGGTGAGCCGCTGCCCGAGAGTAATATAGCCACTCGTGCGTCCGGCACGTCTACTCCTTCGTTTAATACGTGTGAGACTACGATGACGCTGTAGTCGCCGCTGCGGAACTTTTGCAAGATGCTGTGCCGCTCTTTTACAGGGGTTTGGTGGGTGATTGCCGGAATCAGAAAGTCTTGAGAGATTTTGTAAACGGTTGCATTGTCGTTAGTGAAAATTAAAGTGCGATCAGGGTAGTGTTGTTCTAATAGTTTTTCCAACAGCGTGAGCTTGCCCTGTGTTCCTAGCGCAATGTTTTTAGCCTCACGATGAGCCAGCATTGCCCTGCGGCCCTCAGGAGACTTTGCGCTGGCCTGCACAAAGCGCTGCCAGCCTTCAGGACTGCTGAGCCAAATTTTGGCTGCCTGTAAGAAGTCGTTGCGCTGCTGCTGAAGAGCTTGGTAGCGATCGCGCTCCCATTCACTTAGCTTTACCTTTAGCTGAACCACCTGATAAGGCGCTAGGGCCGTCCCCGCCAGCTCCTCCGACGTTCTCCGGTATACGACCTTGCCGAGCAGTGCTTCCAAATCCTCATGCCGACCGTCCGACCTTTCAGGGGTAGCCGTCAGCCCGAGCCGATAGGGCGCGATTGCATACTCGGCAATGCTGCGGTGAAAGTCGCTCGGCAAATGGTGGCACTCGTCGCAAATCAGCAGGGCGTACTGGTTGCCGAGGTCTTCGGCGTAGATGGCGGCGCTGTCGTAAGTGGCTACTAGGATGGGGGTGCGATCGCGCGATCCACCGCCTAACAATCCCACCTCTACTCCTGGAAAAGCCGCCTCCAAATTCGCATACCACTGATGCATCAAATCCAGCGTGGGCACCGTAATCAGCGTCCGCCTTGGCGTAGAGTGCATCACCATTTGGGCCAGGTAAGTTTTTCCCGCTGCGGTCGGCAGCACTACTACCCCTTGCCGGGAATTTTCCTTCCAGGCCTGCAAGGCCTCTTGCTGATGAGCGTAAGGCGTTAGCTCCAAATTCGCCTTAAAATCTAACGCTTCAAACGTTTGCACCTTATCTTCAAAGCGCACGCCCTCTGCCCGCAGCGCTTCTACCAGCGGGCGATACTTGTCCGCTGGCACTCGAAACCGCTCAATGCGATCATCCCAAATGGCATAGTCTACCCAAGACTTGCCCTTCGGCGGTGGATGCAAAACCAGGGTGCCGCGATCAAACTTCAGGGTAGGCATTCTAGCCATAGATAGGCTTCTAGTCAGTACCTTTTCATACTAAACGGTGATATGGCCTAAGACATTTACGCTCAGCACACTTATACGTATGTTTTTTGCTAACTACCACCCATGCGAACGGCCACGGCTCGCATGAACTGTACTATATGAAAAAATGTGAGGATAAATGTCACAGATTGTCAAAGGCGAATCCCAACCCGCTTATAAAAAAATTTTTGTTGTGGGATGTCCACGCTCTGGCACTAGCTGGACGTCAGAGATGATCTCTCAACATTCAGACATTGTTAAGCTGTATGGAGAAAGCCATCTGTACAAGCTTTTCTACGATCCATTCACCTATCTAAACCAGCTAAACTGGCGTCAGCGGCTCAATCTAAAGTCTTGGATTTTCAAGCAGTATGGCCCAATGCCCATTTTTACGGGCTTCGATAGCAACCTTATTTGGGCAGGATTTCCTCGCATCTACCGCACCTACGAGCGGAGCTGTCCTTACTCTGGCCCGCATACCTGTGTAGATTGCAAAGAGTTTGTAAGACTGATTAAGGAAGCCAGATC
>JBGTGK010000164.1:0-22187 GCA_041746795.1 Phormidesmis sp. | reverse complement strand
ACCGATGCTGAGCTGAGCGAGCTGCGATACGGCGGTGATATGGCAGCCATTCTGCGGGGGGTAAAGGCTTTTTTGTACGCGGTGCCGGTGAACTGTATTGGTATTGGCTATGCCACGCTGGCGATGACGAAGGTAATTGATGCGTTGCAGCTATGGCAAAGCTGGGGCATTGAGCCCGGATCGAATACCAAACTGTGGAGCGTGATGGGCCTTAGCATATTCGTCATCCTGTTCGTGGGGTTTTCGGGGCTTTGGGGCGTGGTTTCTACTGACTTGTTTCAGTTTGCGATCGCCCTCGTCGGTTCAATCATCGTAGCGATCGCTTCCATAAACGCAGTCGGCGGCATGAGAGAGTTAGTAGAACAGTTCACGGCTGCAACCAACCTCAACGCCCTCAGCTTTGTTCCTTTAAACGTTAGCGGCGGCATCGGCTGGAGCACGCTTGCGGGCATTCCATCGGGCACTTTTTTGGCCTATGTAATGTTGCAGTGGTGGTCGTTCCGTCGCAGCGATGGCGGTGGCGAATTTGTTCAGCGCTTGGCCGCTGCGAAAACCGAGGCTGAGGCTGAAAAAGCGGCCTGGCTGTTCAATATTTTGCACTATGTTGTTCGCACTTGGCCGTGGATTATTGTAGCGCTGGCGGCGGTTGTGCTGTATCCCGACTTGGGCGATCGCGAACTCGGCTATCCGCTGCTCATGCTCGACTATCTGCCGCCTATTCTGCTTGGCCTGGTAGTCGCCTCACTGATTGCAGCTTACTTAAGCACGGTTTCTACGTTGGTGAACTGGGGCACATCGTATCTGACTAATGACCTGTACAAGCGATTTGTTGCTGCACCTGCGGTCACGGATGCGGAGCTGGCTTTTATGGGACGGATAGCGGCAATCGTGGTGACCTTTTTAGGGGCGATCGCGGCATTTATTGCCACTGATATTGCCACCATGTTTCAGCTGGCGATCGCAATCGGCACTGGCCCTGGCTTAGTGTTAATTTTGCGCTGGTTCTGGTGGCGCATCAACGCCGCCGCTGAGCTTACCGCGATGGTGACTGGCTTTGTGATCGGCTTTTTTGTGAGCCTACCCGCTGGGCAAGCGTTCTTTGCAGTTTTTGGCCTCAATACCCAAGCTTTTGGCACACGATTGCTGATTATCTCTGTTGTTACCACAGTCTGCTGGGTGACGGCTATGCTACTTACGCCGCCCGAAAGCGATCAAACTTTGGATGCTTTTTATGCCAAGGTGCGACCGGGTGGGCCTGGGTGGGGGAAGATGCGATCACGCACTGGCCTCAGTCCTCAGCAAAACTTAGGGCTAGATATTCAGCGCGTTTGCGCATCGCTTTTACTGCTATTTGGCGCTATGTTCACCCTTGGCGGCTTCTTACTTTTCCAATCGCTCACCGGCTGGATTTCTCTGGTCGCGGCGGTCGGCGGCGGGTTTTGGCTGAGTCAGCTCAACAAAAGGCCGACTTTTCCTATCGGTCGCCCTGGTACGGAAGATGGTTAATAGGGGTGATAGAGCGAGCAATGAATTGAAGGCTGTAAGATGGAAGATATTCTTAACTCACTATTACCATGTCGTTTTTTCGTCAGTACGTTGCCCCGCTCATTGTCACCCTGCTCTTCGCTGTGGCCCTAATTGCCGTTAGCGCTCGCATCTTTTTGCCTAGCGACATGATGGCTCCGGCTCCGATTGATGACCCTGTTTCCTTTGTCTTTGATTTTATTAATGCGATCGCTTAACGCCTAACTGCCCGGTGTCCATTCCTTTCCCAATCGCCAGCTACCGCTTAGAGGCGGGCTCTTCTTTGCAGCGGGCTCGCCTGGTTAAGTTTATGCAGCGGGCCTATCGCGAAATGGGCCACGCACCACATGCAGCCGATACGGGCACGCACTTAGCCGACACCGTACAGCGCCACCTTTCACCTAAGTCCAAGCTGTGGTGGCTCATTGATGGGCAGACCGCAGCGCAATCCATCGGGCTACCGGGCATTCATACGCTAGAGCCGGTCGGCTGCCTGTGGATGGGAGAAGCGATTGACCAGCGCACCGGGAATAAACAGGCCTATGTTTTTTTGCTATATGTTGCGCCTCAGCATCGCCACCAGGGGCTGGGGACGGCGCTCATGCACCAGGCTCAAAGCTGGGCTAAAGAACAAGGCTACCGACAGATGAGCTTGCAGGTGTTTGAAGATAACGAGGCGGCGATGAAGCTGTACGCAAAGCTGGGCTATCAGTCGCAGGCGAAATGGATGTCTTTAGAAATTTGAAAGGGCGAGTTCCTTTTCTAAGTTTACCAAAATTCTCTCTATAATTGAGCTGCATAGACTGTGAGGCACGCCGCGCCATGACTGTATCCCTATCGCCTGAGACCGTACCAAGTCGCTCAAAGTTTTACATTGCTGAGGAATATCTAGCTCTAGAGGTAGAGTCCGATACTCGCAGTGAATTTCGCAATGGGGAGATTGTGCCAATGACTGGAGGAACGCCAGAGCATAACGAAATTACGGGCATGTTGCTGTTTTTGCTCAAGGCTGCGCTGAGAAAGCAGCCGTACAGCATTTTCATGACAGATCAAAGGCTTCAGATTCCGAATAGCAATCTCTACACATATCCAGACTTGATGATCACACCGCGACCACCAGAGCTGTACCCTGGACGCGAGGATACGGTGATGAATCCGATATTGATTGTTGAGACGCTTTCTGACTCAACGGCGGGCTACGACCGGGGCGATAAGTTTACTCACTACCGCACGATTGAGACGTTTCAGGAGTACGTGCTGATTCATCAGTATCAGCCTCGGGTGGAGCATTACGTGAAGCAGGCAGAAAACAAATGGTTATTTACAGAATATATCGGGCTGGAAGCTAGCTTTATGCTGTCGTCGGTGGGAGTGGAAATTTCGCTGGTGGATCTGTATGAGGCAATTACCTTTGGATAGCGAAGGGGAAGCCCCCGTAACGACATTGATTGAAGATTGACTGCCGGGCTCTCTTACACTTTCTGTTGTAATGCACCTGTAATAAGCTATGAAAAGCCCCTCGATCATTGATCAAGGGGCTTTTTGTCTCTTCTCAGACTTAATGAGAATTAACTGAGCATAGGCTGTGAGCAATTCACGGCAACTACTCAGCTAGTCTCAGCAAGCCCTTAATCAGTCCTCAGAAGATAGCTGGGGCAGATGTCATTCTTAGGTCAATGAAGCAAACGCACCGAAACAGACAATTACTTCTTCAAAAAATCAACACAGGAACAATTCATGAAAAATAACTTATTTGCCGCTCTCCTTTTAACTGTCGCTACTATCGTACCTGTTGTTTCTTTGGCTCCTACTGCTCACGCTGCCAGCTCAAAAGCCACCCAAAACATTCAGTCTACTCGCCTTGAATTTCTAAACAATCAAAGTAAGTCAGTCAAGGATATTCAAGCGACCCGCCTCGATTTTCTTAACAATCAGAGCAAAGCGATCGAGAACATTCAAGAGACCCGTCTGGAGCAGCTAGATACGCAGTCTAAAGCTAGTGGTAAAGTTCAGTCCACTCGGCTAGATGGATTAGACGCCCGCTCAAAGTCTATCGTCCGCTAATGGCCCTAACGTCAAAAGTCAGTCAGCTTTTGAGCCCAATCACTACTATTTATCATCCGTTCAAGTGCTGAGCCAGTATTTACTAGCTCAGCACTTCAGCAATTAATAGCCGCAATCTAACGCCAGTAGCGGCGACCTGCTGTAAAGCTGCCGACTGTGACCATCATCACCGTAACAATGTTGAACCCTCTTAAAAATATGGATGGGATGGGTAGCCAGTTTTTGATCAGTAAAATAAGTAAGACGCAGCCAATGAGCGACCAGATGGTGTCTGTTCTGAGGAGAATTTGGCTGAAGAACTGAAGGGTTAAATAGATGGCCAGTGCGCCTACGCCGAAGGGAGCTGCGATCGCTAGCACCTGACTTAATAGGGGGAGACTGATTATTAGCCTGCCGAAAGTCGGGATGAAGGCGATCGCCATCCCAAACAAAATATCTATAGCCGTTGCCACTAACACGGTAAGCCCCGCGCTCAGCAGCAAGGCCGACCACGGCAAATGTTGAAAAGACCGAAAGGGATTGGGCATGAGAAACATTTAACCATCAAATCGTAGCGCCTGACCGCGCACGCTGGTGTCAATGTCACCACGGTCGTACACTACCTGCCCGCCGACCATCGTAATCACTGGCCAGCCAGTGAGAATCCATCCCTCAAAAGGGCTCCAGCCGCACTTAGTTTTAAGCTCCTCACGCAAGACAGGGCGGTAAGTGGATAGGTCAACTAGGACGACATCGGCATCGTAGCCGGGCTCAATGAGTCCCTTGTTAGGAATGTTGTAAGCTCTGGCTACAGCCGTAGACATCCAGTGAGAAACCTGGGCAACCGTGCAGCGATCTGCTTTGGCCTGGGTGAGCATTAGGGGCAAGGAAGTTTCTACGCCAGGCATTCCAGAAGGGCTGTTAGGATAGCCTCTGGCTTTTTCTTCTAAGGTATGAGGGGCGTGATCTGTGGCGATAAAGTCGATAACGCCGTCTAGCAAAGCCTGCCAAAGAATCTCTCTGTCGCGTTCGTACTTCAGCGGCGGATTCATTTGCGCTAACGTGCCGATTTTTTCATAAGCACTGACGTCTAGCAGCAGGTGCTGAGGCGTCACTTCGGCAGTCACCCAGCTGGGCTTATCGCGCCTGAGCAGTTCGGCCTCCTCACCGGTAGACAGGTGCAAAATGTGCAGCCGCCTTTGATACTTTTTAGAAAGGGCAAGGGCGAGCTTAGTGGCATTCAGCGCGGTTTCGTTGTCCTGAATTTTGGTGTGGGTCGCCGGGGCGGTTTCGCCTTCAAACAGCTTGCGGCGGGCCATAATTCTGGCTTGGTCTTCGGCGTGAACGGCAATCAGGCGGGTTCCTACTGCAAAAATGGGCTCAATGGTCTCAGCGGTATCTACCGATAGCGGGCCATGAGCTGAGCCCATAAATATTTTGATGCCGCAGGTGGGGTTAGCCTCGCGCAGGTCGGGCAGGTTTTCTTGAGTCGCGCCGATGAAGAAGCCATAGTTCACTAGGCTTTTTGAGGCAGCGATCGCTAACTTATCTGTCAAAACAGCCTGAGTGGTTGTCAGCGGCAGCGTATTGGGCATTTCTAAAAAAGACGTCACGCCCCCTCTGGCGCAGGCACAGCTAGCCGTAAACAGGTCTTCCTTATGCTCTAGTCCAGGATCGCGAAAATGCACCTGCGGATCGATCACACCGGGCAGTAGGGTTAGCCCTTCGCCATCAATCGTGCGGGTATTCGCGGTGACTGCCAAACCCGTGCCGACAGCGGTAATTTTGCCATCGGCGATCGCCACTTCTCTCGGCTCTATCTCACCAGAGGGCAGCAGCACCTGTGCATTTTGAATAATCAGAGGAGTATGTGTCATAGCCGTCACGGGGTGGGCGCTGGTGGGGGTGTAGAGGAACCTCAACCTATTATGATTGAGTCCAAAACCTTACAGTATCTTATCGCCCCGGTTCCGAAATTATTGATCGATGTATTCTCCCATCTGGCCCGATCGCGTTGCCGCCCGTTTGTACTCCTTAATTGTCACAGTGCAACGATAAGCTGCTACGGCAAAAAGATAAGCTTGTGTCCATAGAAATAGGCTTCAGGCCTTGCAAAAATTTCATCCATTTTATTCAGAGCTGATATGAGTAAAAAACAGCCAAGCCTTTGGGCCGAGGCACTACAAACCGTAGGTCTGAGCCTGGTGATCGCCTTTGGGATGCGTCAGTTTGTGGCGGAGGCTAGAGTTGTCCCAACCGGATCTATGGAGCCAACGGTACAAATTAACGATCGCCTTGTGGTTGAGAAAATTAGCTACCGATTTCACCCCCCCGAGCGCGACGATATTATTGTTTTTCAAGCGCCCGAGAAGGCGCTGGTAATGTCTGGCTCTGTCACTAAAGATGCTTATCTTAAGCGAGTGATCGGCCTGCCGGGTGAAACCGTTGAAGTCGCAGATGGCAAGGTATTTATTAACGGTAAAGCGCTGGCAGAAGGCTATATCAAAGCACCGGCAAACTATGCCTGGGGGCCTAAAGTGGCGCCTGAAGGTCAGTATTTGGTGCTGGGCGATAATCGCAACGGCAGCTTAGATGGCCACATATGGGGATTTTTGCCGCAGGAAGCCATTATTGGTAAAGCTGCCGGTCGATTTTGGCCGCCTAATCGGGTCGGTGGATTGGAGTAGAGGCCCAGTAACTAAACTAGCTTGGAATCCAGCTCGCTATCACCTTTCCCTGAATCATCTGGTTCGCCCAAGGCGTATTAATCGCTAAAGAGTTCAGGTTCTTAGTCGTCACCTGCCAGCTAATGCACGGGTCAAATAGCGTCAGTTCGGCAGGCTTGCCTACTTCAATTGCAGCAGGCTTAATGCCCAGACACTTTGCTGGGCCTGCGCTCAGGGCGTACCACAGCTGAGTCGGACTCCACTGATGTCCATGGTTGGGCTTGATAGAACCTGCGCCTTCAGCCACAAAGGTTTGCCACAGCATCGGCAGCGCCAGTTCTAAGCCGATAGCGCCCGGTGGTGCATCCTCAAAGGCGACCGTTTTCTCTTCGTAGGTGTAAGGCGCGTGATCGATGGCGATCGCATCAATCACCCCCTCCACCACGCCTGCAATTAAAGCTTGCCGATCGGCTGAATTTCCCAAAGGCGGATCGTGCCGCAAACTAGGATCATACCCATTCAGATCTTGCGTATCAAAAATAAGGTGATGCCAGGGCACGCTGACGCTGATGGGCAATCCCTGGGCTTTGGCCTGACGAAGCAGGGCGACGCTGCGAGCGGTGGAGACCCGCATGATGTGTACGGGAGTCGGTATTTCAGTGACGCATTCTAGCAACGTGGCAAGGGCTGTGGTTTCCGCGATCGCACTCACCCCCGCCAGTCCCAGCCGCAGCGCCTGAGGGCCTTCTCTGGCTACGCCCGCTCCCACTATTTTGCGGTCACAGGGCCACAGCGCAATCGGCTTTTTCAAAGGCTGCGCATACTCCAGCAATCGCCTCACCAGCGCTGAATTAGCAATCGGCGAACCATCTGTGAATCCTAGCGCACCCGCTTCGGCAAGTTCACCTAGCTCCGTGAGCTGCTGGCCTGCGCCCTCAAGCGTAATCGTTGCCCAGGGCATCAGCTTCGCCTGACTGGCCGACTCTCTGACAGATTCTCTAGCCGACTGATTGGCCTTTTGAACGGCAGTAATTGCCCCTACGTTATCTACCGCTGGCTGCGTATTGGGCAGCAGCCCCACGCGAGTAAAGCCGCCCGCTGCCGCCGCCTGGCTCAGCGACTCGTAGGTTTCTCTCGATTCGTGCCCCGGCTGGCCGCTTTGGCTATATAAGTCAACTAAGCCTGGGCCTAAAAACTTACCGCGTCCGTCGATAATCTCGGTATTGGCAGGGAGGTTAGTGAGGGTAAGGGCAGAGTCGGTGCTTGGCGCGATCGCTACAATCACGCCATCTTCAATCAGCACATCACCCACAACATCAGCGCCTACCCAATCAGTCCCTTCAGGCACCGTCAGGCCAACTATATGGGCCTGCTCAATGACCTGCCTAACCACCTGCCCAGCAATAGAGGCCATGAGCTTAAAGCGCTCCAGCCGCCGTTTTATCGAAAATGCTGCCCGACAAATGAGTGGTAATATTTGCCGCGCTCAGCACCGGCACACTGTCCGGCCCGCCGTGATAGTCAATCACGCTCACCGCCCCGTTGCCCTGTTTGAACTGCCAGAAGCTCTTAGGCCCTAGCCCCATCACCTGACATAAAATCGCCTTATTAATCGCATCGTGAGCCACTACCATCACCGTCGGCGATCGGCCATCACCCATTTCAACCTCACTGTAGGCTCCGACAATGCTGCCCCATCCTTTTTTCGCTCGCCTCCACACATCGGCTAAGTTTTCACCCGCTGGCATCTGCACCGTCTCCGGCTGGCTTTGCCACTTACCCAGCAGCCCCGGATAGCCCGCCTCAATCTCAGACTCCAGCTTGCCCTCCCACTCACCGTGGCTAATTTCCCACAGGTGCTCGGTGGTCTCTAGCGTCACATTGGGATGGTGCCTCAAAATGCCTGCCGCTGTCTCTTTGGGCCGCAGCATAGAAGAAGTCACCGCCGCATCAATTCGGATGTTCTGTAAAAAATCACCGGCCTGCGCCGCCTGTCGATGACCATTTTCATTGAGCGGAATGTCAATTTGTCCCTGAAAACGGCCATCGCGGTTCCAATCCGTCTCACCGTGACGCACCAGCAGCAGACGTGGGCCTTTGAACCGTGACCGACGCTTGGGCAGCGCCTTGCCCAGATGGCTGGTTAAGTTCAAGGACTCTAGCTGTGCGCCCGCTGCCCAGCCACCTAAAAAGTTCAGTACATTAATCGCACAGTTTTCTTGGCCCATGCGATTGAGGCTTTCAGGGCCGACCCCAATAGATGATCCAATCAGGGCGCGATTAATCGCACTATGGCCGACCAAAAGAACCGTTTGGCCCGCATGATCTTGCAGGACGGTTTGTAAAAACTGGGTGGCTCGCTCCCAAATATCGCGCACCGGATAGAAGTCACTCGTCTTGCCGTCTGGGCCAGGTACCGCCATTTTGAAGTTGTTAGCATCTTGCCGCCACGCTTTGAACTCGTTAGGGTAATTGGCCTCAGCGTCGGCAAAAGATTTGGACTCCCACAGCGGTAGGTTAATCTCTTTAATCCAATCAGTCGTTTGAATAGGGGGAATAGTCGCGCCGCTAGATCCCCTAGATCCCATAGTCTCCACAATTAGCTCACAGGTTCTAGCGGCGCGTTTTAGGGGGCTGGTGTACACCGCATCCAGCTTTAACCCCGCTAGCATTTCACCTACTTTGCGGGCCTGCTGTTCGCCTAGCTCGGTCAGTACGGCGGTGTCGTGATGGCCTTGAATAATGCGCTGTGCGTTAGAGGTGCTTTCGCCGTGACGAACAATAATAACGGTAGTTTTCAACGGATCTAACCTCGCCAATGAGTGCGCCAGAGCCATCTTACACCGACCGCCTTAGAATACGAAGATGGAGAGAATTGTCACCTACAGCCCTGCCTACACGCTAGTCCCTACTTACGAGTGTTTCAACCGCTGCACCTACTGCAACTTCCGCCGCAATCCCGGTGCGGATGAGTGGATGACGCTGCCAGCAGCAAGGGACATTTTGGCTAGCTTGCCCGCTGAAGAGGTGATCGAAATTTTAATTCTCAGCGGTGAAGTGCATCCGCAGAGCAAGCGCCGCACCGCCTGGTTTCAGCGGATTTATCAGCTGTGTGAGCTGGCTTTAGCGCAAGGATTTTTACCCCATGCGAATGTTGGCCCGCTGAGCTATGAAGAGATGGCGCAGCTGCGTGAGGTGAATGTTTCTATGGGGCTGATGGTGGAGCAGGTGACGCCTGCTTTGCTCAAAACGGTACATGCTTACGCCCCGAGTAAACAGCCTGAGGTGCGATCGCAGCAGCTAGAATTTGCTGGGAAACTAAGGATTCCGTTTACGACCGGGCTACTGCTGGGGCTGGGTGAAACGGTTGACGATTGGGGAGAGAGTTTAAGGGCGATCGCCCAAGTCCATCACCAATATCACCACATTCAAGAAGTTATTTTACAGCCCCATCAACCCGGCGACACTCAGACCGAAGCCCGCCCGTCTTGCCATGGCGACACGCTACTCAAAGCCGTTCAAATCGCCCGCGAAATCCTTCCTATTGACATCACCCTCCAAATTCCGCCCAATCTCATTTGCTTAGACACCGCTCTAATCGATTGCATCGCCGCAGGCGCTCGTGACCTTGGCGGTATCGGCCCGATTGACGAGGTGAATCCCAGTTACGATCATCGCCGCCTGAGGGTCACCGAAGAGCTGTTACAGGCTCAAGGTTGGATTCTCAGGCGGCGATTGCCGGTATATGAAAAGTATGATGATTGGTTACCCAACCCGTTACAAACGGCGGTCAACAAATCCCGCAGGGGTTTAAACGCGACCGCGTAACATTTGGGCCATTTCGTTTTGCTTCGGCGACTGCTCTAAGGCTGTCTCCTCGGTAATTCGACCTGCTTCGTACAGCGCGTAAATCGACTGGTTCATCGTACACATGCCGTCGAACGTACAGTTGGGCAAAATTGCCTCCACTTCGTCGAGCTGACCGCGCAAAATGTAGTCCTTAATCGCATCTGTATTGATCAAGATTTCGTGGTAAGCAGCGCGTTTGCCGTCGGTAGTACGGCATAGACCCTGGGCGACGACGCCGATTAGAGATTCGGCGATCGCTACTCGCACCGGCGCTTGCTGCTCAGGCTCATACATCCCCAAAATACGCTCCACCGTCTTCACAGCGCTGTTAGTGTGCAGCGTGCCAAATACGAGGTGACCCGTCTGGGCGGCTTTAAGCGCCGTTTCGATCGTTTCTTTATCCCGCATCTCCCCCACCAAAATGATGTCAGGATCTTCGCGCAAAGAAGCCTTCAGCGCATTGCTAAACTTGTGCGTGTGAACGCCCACCTCCCGCTGCTTAATCAGCGACATCCGGCTCTTATGCACAAATTCCACCGGATCTTCAATGGTGATAATGTGCTTAGCCATCTCCTTATTGATATAGTCAATCATCGCAGCCATCGTGGTTGACTTACCCGAGCCCGTTGGCCCCGTCACCAAAATCAAGCCCTTGTGATAGTGGCACATGTCCTTAATCACTGGCGGCAGGTTGAGCTGCTTCATCGTCAAAATTTCCACCGGGATCAGTCGCATCACGAGGGCAGGCCCGTTAAGGCTATCAAAAATATTAATCCGCACTCGGGAAAAGTCGTACTGAGCCGCGCCGTCAAAATCAAGCGTCTCCTTAAATTCCATGATTTGCTCTGGCGTCAGAATTTCCGTCAGCCAGCTATCAAACACTTCGGCTGTGGTCACCGGGTAATCTGTGGGGGCAATTTCGCCCCGGTTGCGATAGCGAGGAATTTCACCCACGCCCACATGAATATCAGAATAGCCCTTGTCAAAAGCTTCTCGAATGATTTTTTCTAGCGTGGGGCCACCAGCAATGGCACCGCCAGGCATTGGCGGCGGCGCGGCGGCGCGATGGCCAGCAGCGCGAGTGGCCTGAACCTGAGCAGGTGGCTGCTGTACCATTTGGGTGGCGGGCGCAGGCGCAGCACCTCTAGCAGAAGCCTGAGGAGGGCTGCCGACTCTCGGCGGCGGTGGCGGCGGCGGCATCGCAGGTCTAGGGGGCGGTGCTGGTGGCGATTGCATATTGCTCATATTGCTTTTGGTTGCTCAGGTTGTTCTGACTGTTTCTTGAGGTGGGGAAGAGCCCCCTCGGGAAAAATAGCGTTGAGTGTTCGGTTCTTGGCAGCTTATGGGTGGTTTCCCACACTCATACGAAGCAGCGGTCACCTGCATGAAGGTTTCCCTACAAGTGCCCCGTGTCAACTCTTCACGCCTTTGTGCTACCTTTATAGAGTTCTATAAATTCACACATCTGGATTTTCGGGTGTTTAGGGTGGCCTAATAATGCCGCTCTCGATGCAGCCAGATGGAGGTTTAACCCGGAAGGAGAAAATTTCATATGCCAGCAGTAACCCTGTCAGACCTTTTAGAGTCGGGCGTGCATTTTGGTCACCAAACACGCCGCTGGAATCCGAAGATGGACGAATACATCTTCACTTCCCGCAACGGCGTTCATATCATCGACCTTGTTCAAACCGCTACCCTGCTAGAAGAGGCCTATCAATATGTGCTTAAAGCCGCAGAAAGCGGCAAGAGCTTTTTGTTTGTAGGTACTAAGCGTCAGGCGGCGGGAATCGTAGCCGACGAAGCCGATCGCTGTGGTTCTTACTACGTTAACCAGCGCTGGTTGGGCGGCATGCTCACCAACTGGACAACGATTAAAACCCGCGTTGAAAGGTTGAAAGAGCTTGAGCGGATGGAGTCGTCGGGAGCGCTAGCCATGCGTCCTAAAAAGGAAGGCGCACAGCTACGCCGCGAGCTAGAAAAGCTGCAAAAGTATCTAGGCGGCATCAAAAGCATGCGCCGCATTCCCGATGCCGTCATCATCGTAGACGTGCGTCGTGAGTACAACGCAGTGCAAGAATGCCAAAAGTTGGGCTTGCCGATCATCTCCCTGCTAGATACGAACTGCGACCCAGATGTTGTAGACGTGCCTATTCCTGCCAATGACGACGCCATTCGTGCTATTAAGCTAGTCATCGGTCGCCTTGCCGACGCGATTTATGAAGGATCTAGAGGCGGCGGCACAGATAGCGGCAACAGCAAAGCAGCTGCTCACGCAGAAGACATCTACGATGGCTACGATGGTGCAGACTATGACGATGAGGGCGCTGATATAGATACCACATCCGACGATTCAGCTGAAGCAAAGGCTTAAAGCGAAAGCGGCTAACTAAGGGACGTGCGTTTTAATAAAGTACCAGTCCATCCAGCCTTCGACTACGCTCAGGCCTCGGTTTCAGCTTTGCATATTCGGTACTTTATTTATGAGCGACTCCCTAAGCGCAAAAAGTTTTTCGGCTCTAGTGTTTCGGCCTTAGAAGAGCAACTTTTTGCCAAACAGATGGCGGGCTGTTGACTGCAACGCAGCCCTGCTTTTTATTTTTTTGGGGCATAGACGCCCTACGCCCGCAAAACCTACCCAACTACTTAGGACTGAGTGATAATGGCGGACATTTCTGCGAAGCAGGTAAAAGAACTGCGCGATAAAACCGGCGCAGGCATGATGAACTGTAAGAAAGCGCTGAAAGAAACTGATGGTGACATGGAGAAAGCCAGCGAATGGCTTCGTCAGAAGGGAATTACCTCAGCGGCTAAAAAAGAGAGCCGAGTGGCTTCTGAAGGCTTAGTACACAGCTACATTCACACGGGTGGACGCGTGGGTGTACTTGTCGAAATTAACTGTGAGACTGACTTTGTGGCTCGCCGCGAAGAGTTTAAGTCGCTCGCTCAAAATATCGCGATGCAAGTTGCGGCCTCTCCCAACGTGGAGTATGTCAGGGTTAGTGACATTCCTTCAGAGATAGCCGAGAGCGAGAAAGCCATTGAAATGGGCCGTGATGACTTGGGTAATAAGCCTGACAACATCAAGGAAAAGATTGTCCAAGGTCGGATTGATAAGCGGCTGAAAGAGCTGTCGCTCGTCGATCAGCCTTTCATTAAAGATCAGAACATCACAGTGGAAGAGCTGGTGAAGCAGGCAGTTGCTAAGCTAGGCGAAAATATTCAAATTCGTCGCTTTGCCCGCTTTATTTTGGGTGAGGGCATCGAGAAAGAAACGGTTGACTTTGCCGCTGAAGTGGCTGCTCAGACCGGCCAGAAGCAGTAAGGAAACCCTTGATTTTTTGCAGTTTAGTAAATTGTGCATGTTTATAAATTGAGCATGGGATTTGAAAGTCGGGTTCTTCCATAACGTGAAGAGCCCGATTTTCGTTATCGTGTAGGGTATATGGTTAAAGCAAGCGGCCAAATTGAGCAAGAACTAGCGTTGCTTCAGCAAAAGACTGAGCAAATGGCCGAAGCCTTGGAGCCTCTTTATGAGGGTTACCTGGAGGCGTTAGGAGAGGCTAGCAAGCGGCAGCTAGTGCTGGCAGCTTACCATTTGTGTACCAAGGCTTATCCGGACAAGTTCTTGGCGCTCTCGTGGGATAAACGCAATCAGCTTCAGAATGCGTTGCAGAAGGTTGCTGCCAAAATTCAGGAGCAGCTAGCTGAGCAGCGAGAGAGTGCAAAAATCACCAGTCGGCGATCGCAAAACCACGATGGCCTAGCTTTTTTACAGCGTCTGCTAGAGGCCAGAGCCGCTGGTCAGTCTAAATTTAGCCCGTCGTCAAATGGGCCGTCAAATGGGCCGTCAAATGGGCAAGAGGGCGATGAGCTGCTAGCCGAAGAAGATTCGTTAGCTGAAGAAGGCCATGCGGGAGAGGACAGCTACCCGATTGACTTTAGCAATTCATTTGAAGTCGAGGATGAAGGTAGCTTTGAAGACGACTTTGAAGCTGATGATGACGCTATGGGCGATGACGTTATGGGTGACGTTATTGGCTTCGAGGATGATGGCTTGGGCGATTCTCCGCAGGGGAGGCTACGCCGTCGCGATGATTTGGATGACGATGATTTTGACTTTGAGATGGAAGTGCCAGCTGCCGACCAGCGCCTGACGCTGAACGAGGAAGAGGACTTGCTCTCTGCCTTAGAAGGCTTAGCTCGCCGATCGATCCAAATTAATGGCCCAGGGCTTGCCTCAGGCGATCGCGCTGAAGGTGGAGCAGCACAGCCTTTGGCCCCTATTCACCTGGCGAAGCAGCAAATGCTGTTAGAAAAGTCGATTCGAGAGGTGTTCAAAACTGTCTCAGAAGAGGCGAATGAGCTGCTCCAGAAGGCCGATGTGATGCCTAACTTTCCGCGAGCGCTGCTGGCGGCGGCCTCGGATTCGCGGGGTATGGGCGAGCCTATGAATACGGTGCCCAACGTCGTGAGGGTCTCGGTGCGAGTGATGCATGGCGAAACCATGATGGAAGACTCTGAAGATGAGGATGATGAGCTGCTTAGTGAGGAGCCCGGCGGAGAAAGTAGCCGGAGACGATCTATGCGCGATCGCCTGTCTAGAAGGCGAGATCCAAAGCCTGAGCAAAATTTTGACCGCAGGTCTGGCCCAAACGCTGGACAAAGACCTGGCCAAGGATCTGATCAAGGATCTGGCCAAAGACCGGAGATGAGAGGCCGATCGGATTCACCCAGCTCCTCGGCTCACCGGATGCGTCGCATGATGCCTCAAGACGTGATGCAGATAGATGCGCTGCCTGAGCTAGCGGCAATTAGCCTGCGGCTGAGCGAAGTAGAGTTTACCGATCCAACGGTATCGGCGTGGCGGGGGCGTTTGCGGCAAAAGCTCGGTGAGCTGAAAAAGTTGGGAATGCGCTACAAAAAGACTCAGCGATCGCTAGAAACCGCTCAAGCCGAAGACGCCTGGCGCTCTAGCTGGACAGTTCGGCAAGATGACGCCAGTGAATAGATAAAATAGGCAAATGCAGCGCTGCAAAAAGCAGACGCGCCACTTAGCCCGCAGCAATTGACGTTTCTAGTGGTCACTAGTGTAGTGAGCTAAGTGGCCAAAGCGATAGATGGATTCAGCGACCTCCCAGCAATTGGCTCTCGATCAGCTAGCCGCAGACGATAAAGCTGCGGTTGATTCGAGCGCTAGCAAGTCGTCTATAGCGCAATCGGTGCCGTCTGTGCTACCCGATTGGGTGCGGTTGCAAAAAGCGCTAGGTGTTGAATCCGAGCGCGGCTTTAACAACATTGAAGGCCATCAGCAGCTCTTTAGTGAATTTATCTCCAGCAGTTTGCACAGCGGATTGAAGGCTCTGAGCGCAAACCTGCGGAGTCAGCTAAGAGATGGCGACAAGTGGAAAACCTTAGCCGAACGGTTCGACCACTACAGCGAGCTTTCTTTTTCACAGCGTCAGCATTTAGTAGCAGATACTCGACGGTTTTTACACCGGGCCAGACAAGCGGCTGACTCACTGCCGCTGCTAGCAGAGAATGGCGGCTCTTATCAAGGCAATAGTGATAAAAAGAACAGTTCTTCTAGCGCTGGTTCTGCTGAAGGAAAAGCCCCTGGTGTGAAGTCTTCTCAGCCTACAAACAGCGCTGATAAAACCAAGGCCGCTAAGCGTAAGAAAAAGGCACCTAAAACAACAGATGTCACAGGATTGCTCAATCGTAGCGATTCTAATCATCCGCTCGACAGACCGCTGACCTACCTTAAGGGCGTGGGAGCCTACAAGGCAGAAAAGCTGGCTAAGCTCGGACTGTTGAGCGTTCGCGATGCGCTATTTTACTATCCACGTGACTACATTGACTACGCCCGTCAGGTCAAAATAAAAGACTTAGTGCCGGGAGAAACCGTGACCATTGTGGCGACAGTAAAGTCCTGCAATTGCTTTAGCTCTCCGCGCAATCCTAAGCTAACAATGTTCGATCTGACGGTGTACGACAGCAGCTCGCGGCTGAAGGTCAGCCGTTTTTTTGCGGGGGCGCACTTTCGCTCGCGAGGATGGCAGGAAAGGCAAAAGCGGCTGTATCCGCCCGGCTCGATTGTGGCCGTTTCGGGGCTGGTGAAGCAGACAAAGTACGGCATTAATATCGACAATCCCGAGATTGAAGTGCTGGGCGGCGAAGGCGATTCGATTGACTCGCTGACGGTAGGGCGAGTAGTGCCGGTGTATCCGCTAACCGAAGGCGTAGGTGCAGACCTGGTGCGCAAAACGGTAGTGGCTTCGCTGCCGTCAGCAGCGGCGCTGCAAGATCCTTTGCCGCGTGGGTTGAGAGAGAAGTATGGGCTGGTGGATTTGGCGGTTGCGATCGCCCACATCCACTTCCCTCCCAGCACAGAAGACTTAGCGATCGCCCGCCGCCGCCTCGTCTTCGATGAATTTTTCTATCTACAGCTCGGCCTTTTGCGCCGCCGCAAAGAACAGCAGCAGCAACAGACCACCGTACAGATGGCCCCCACCGGCGAACTCATCGACGCCTTTTATAAAGTTCTCCCTTTTAAGTTTACTGGTGCGCAGCAGCGCGTTGTTCAAGAGATCTTAAGCGACCTGCAATCATCAGCACCGATGAATCGCCTGGTACAAGGCGATGTCGGCTCAGGTAAAACAGTCGTTGCTGTCGTCGGCATACTCGCCGCGATTCAAGCAGGCTACCAGGCCGCACTGATGGCTCCTACCGAAGTCCTCGCCGAGCAGCACTATCGCAAGCTGGTTGAATGGTTCAATCTGCTGCATCTTCCTGTAGAGCTACTGACCGGTTCAACTAAAACTGCCAAGCGTAAGAAAATTCATAAAGAGCTGATGACTGGCGAATTGCCTGTATTAGTGGGCACTCATGCCCTGATTGAAGACCCGGTGAAATTCTCGAATTTGGGCCTAGTAGCCATTGATGAACAGCACCGTTTTGGCGTAGCACAGCGGGCCAAACTGCAACAGAAAGGCAACAACCCTCATGTGCTAACCCTGACCGCTACCCCGATTCCGCGCACCCTGGCGCTCACCATTCACGGTGACTTAGACGTGAGCCAAATTGACGAGCTGCCCCCAGGACGAAAAGCCATTAAGACAACGGTACTGGGCGGACGAGAGCGAGCAGATGCCTACGACCTGATGCGTAGGGAAATCGCCCAAGGCAGACAGGTTTATATTGTTCTACCGCTGGTAGAAGAATCAGAAAAGCTAGACTTGCGCTCCGCAATTGAAGAACACGCTCGCCTGCAAGAGACTATCTTTCCTGAATTACAGGTGGGCCTTTTACACGGGCGGATGAGTTCAGCCGATAAGGATGCTGCGATTACGGCCTTTCGCCAGCAAGAAACGCAGATTGTTGTTTCAACTACGGTAGTAGAAGTAGGCGTAGACGTGCCTAACGCCACAGTCATGCTGATTGAACACGCTGAGCGGTTTGGTCTTTCTCAGCTACACCAGCTTCGAGGTCGGGTGGGCCGAGGCGGCGATCAGTCTTTTTGCCTGCTGATGACCAGCAGTAAAAGCGAAGTGGCAATGCAAAGGCTGCGGGTAATGGAGCAATCACAAGACGGCTTTTTTATCTCCGAAATGGACATGCGCTTTCGTGGCCCTGGGCAGGTATTAGGAACCCGTCAGTCGGGCTTACCTGACTTTGCTTTGGCTAGTTTAGTGGAAGATCAGGAGGTGTTGGAGCTAGCGAGGACAGCTGCAACGAAGGTATTAGAGGCTAAAGCCCCATCTGGTGAAGACGGTTTGACGATGTGGCCGCTGATGGAGAAAGAGCTAGAGCGGCGCTATCAGAAGCTTATGGGTGGTGCGATACTGACTTGATTAGTATTGTGGTAGTTCATTGGAGACACTCTACCAACCAAATGCATATAAGCTAACCGAAAATTTCCTCTCGCTCAAGGTAAGCTAGTTCTATCTGAGCTTCGTTAGCTGAGTTGTCCTCGCTACGGCTGTCTCATACCGCTATAATCAGTCGGAACTCATTATGGACATCGCATAAATTATGGCTGAAAGTAAAGGCTTTGGAAAGGCACAACCCAAAAAGGAGAAAGGCGCGTTCTCTCACTTTTGGGTTGTAGAGGGCGACGTATGGACGTTTGACAATAAGGGAAGTGGCGCTATAAAGCCCAGCAAGGAAACCAGTCGGTATAAGTCGGGTGATACTGATGAGATTGACAAGGCGATCGCAGAGCTGAGCGGCAAGGCAGATGGATTTTATAAGTTCGGCGTCCACGCGCCGGGGAGTAACATGAGCTGGAAGTTCGATGAGCTATCTGTTGCGACGAAAAGATCGATCAATGCGACCAAGAATATGATCGCGAGTAAGCAGCTAGAGAAAACGGCTGCGCAACAGGATGCGTTTAGAGCGCCTTAATAGGGTGATTTAAACAAAATGAGCAACAATCCTCATTCAGACACCTCCATACATGATCTTGGGGATGATGAGATTGGGAGGCCGAAGCAGGGAACAGAGGGAATGATCGCCCCCTTTAAAAGACACCTGGTGTCTGTGGTGGCGATGCCTTGCCGCTGGCGGCACAGTCCAGTCAGTGAACAGAGGACGACGATGCCTAAAACTTTGCCCTCAGCCGCAATTTCTTTCAGCATCTCAATAATTTATCATCTCTTTAAGTACTAATGAACTATCCTTCAAAACATCAGTCCATCAGGATTTCACCCCGCAGGAGGAATGAGATCATCGACTCAAACCAGGCTTCAGCGGCTGCTCTGTAAATTCCAGATATTGCAAGTATGCTCTTTGCTCGAATATAAGCGCCCGGCTTACAGTAGTCCAACAGCCGATCGCCTGAATCGGCTCGCACTAAGGCTACTACCACGTCTGGCAGAGCGCTCAGCCGAGGATAAACTAAGTAGCGAGGCTCCCAGCGGGGATGAAACTTGTCTTTGTAGGCGTGCAGTCCTTGGAAGCCATAAAAGCGTTCCATATGCTCGGACAAATAGTGCAAACCTTTCTCTAATCTGTTGTCGTTGGGCGCATCGCCGACGCCTGAAAGCACGGATAGCCCCAGGTTAAAACCGTCGAAATTTCTCTCTTTGAAGTGTTGAAACATAGAGATAAACAGAAAGTCCATAGCACCCCCTTCTATGTCGGCTCGGTGACGCATCAGGTCAATCGTAATATCGTTGAGCTGATACTCAGGCACAATATTAGCAAAGGCAATTCGCTTGCCCTGATCCGTTTCTACCACCGCGATTTCGCACTCTCGCAGGTAGTCATCATCAAACCAGCCCAAAGAGAACCGCTTCTCTGAGCCGCTCACATGCTGAAGCCATTCATCGCTAATTTGCCTGAGTTCTTTGAGCAGGTCATCGGCAATGGGCGGTGGATAAAAAACAACCTCGGTGCCCTGCTTGTTAAACTTGTTCACAGCCGCCCGCAGGTGTCTGCCCGGCTTGCCTTTAAGTGTGAACTTGTTGAGATCGACAATTGCTTCTTCGCCAATTTTGACAGTCTGAAAACCCTGCTTTTGATAAAGCTCTAGATCATCTGGCAAGGTTTGGTAAAAGGCAGGATGCCAGTCGTTGCGATCGCAAAACACCTCAAACCCCGCAATTGCCTCTTTTCTATCCGCTGGTGGCCCCATGGGATCGCCCAGCGCGATCGCCCCTCTTCCCTTGGGTACAAAAGCCACCACGCTTTGCCGCGAAGGGCTGAAGTAGTAAGACTTATCAGGCAGCAGTGCGAACTGAGCCAGGGAGGATGCCCCGTAGCGCGTCACGATTGTCTTTGCTTGCGATCGCTCCGATTCCAAAGCCGTCCGCCGAAACAGCACCGGGCGAAACAGCATCCAGGCGCTAGAGAGCAGCGTAATCGCCCCCACCCAGTAAATCGAATCGGCAAAGAACTTGCCCGCGTGAGTGGTCGGCCTTAGCCCGGCATCGTCCGCCGTAAAAAACATAGCCAGCGTTTGAATCAGCGCTTCGCCCAAGTTAAAGGTTTCTGTGTACTGACGATCGTGTGCCCAAAAGCCCACCGTGCCATAGGCCAACGTGAACAGCAGCGCCCCCACTAGCGATCGCACCCCCTGGGCAATAGAAGGGCGATCGCTCTGCGCTGTAAACCAGCCTCGCATCAGCACGAGCTGCACCAGCAGCACAATTGCTACCCCACTTTCTTCAAAGTCAAGGCCCTTCACCAAGTGGCTGACAATAGAAACAATCAGTAGCCCAACCGTTAGGCCCCAAGCTAGACGCTTGCGGCGCAGTAAATTGGCTGCCAGCATGAGCAAAAAGAAGCCACTCACCGCCGCAAACAACCGCCCGCTAATGCGCACTTCTAAAGGCAGCACGTCTCGCAGCCAGACGACTCGATCAGGCAGAGAAGGAGTTGCCGCCGACAGCAGATTGATCAGGCCCATCAAGGCTGTCAGCAGCGACACGCTCCAAAGACCAATGGCTTTTTGGCGGTTACGAACAGCAAAGAGAGTAGAAGACATAAAAGTAAAAAGATGGACGCTATATAAAGGGTTGCTGGCTAGCCTTATGGTCAAGTTAAGAACGGGGTAAAGGTGATGAACCCGGTAGCCCTTCTTTGACACCCAAAAGCACAATCGCCACTATAAAAGGAACTAGATAGTATATAAGCCGATACAGCAGCAGCGACGCCACTAAAGCATCTGCATGAAAATGATCGGACAGCAGCAAAATGACGACCGTTTCAAACACGCCCAGACCGCCTGGTACATTACTTAACACGCCTGCCGCCATCGCGAGCAGATACACATTCAACAGTTCGCCATAAGACAACGGTATGCTCCCTGGCGGCAGCAAACTGTAGAGCACAGCAGCCGCAAACCCCCAGTCAAAAGCAGACACGGTGACTTGAGCGATCGCCATCCGAATGCTCGGAAACGCAAATGACTGCCCGCGAAATTCTAAAGGCCGCCGCAAGCTGTAGCTGCCTACTAGATACACCAGCAGCACCGCTAGCATTACCCAGCCCAAGGGCCGTGCAGTTGCGAACGGCATCGACAGCTGAGACGGCAGCGGCAGCGGCGCAATTAAAAACGCCGCGCTGCTCAAGGCCAGTAGCCCTAGCCAAAAGTTGATATTGGTGAACGCGATCACCTGCGCGATCGTTCCCACCGCTACGCCCCAGCTTCGATAGAACCGATAGCGAATCGCGCTGCCCGTCAGCAGCGCCAGCCCAATCGTATTGCTAAACGCGCAGCTAATAAAAGCCGTCAGCGCAATCCGACGATAGGCCAAGGGCTCCTTTAAATGCCTCATCGCCAGCGCATCGTAGCCAGTCATCGCCCAGTAGCCCAAGCAGACAAGCCCCATCGACTGCCAAAGCGCCCGCCGGGGCAGAGTCCGAATACTCTGCGACACCGCGTTTATATCTAAATTTTTGAGCTGGCCATACAGCACGAAGCCCGAGAGTACCAGCAAGGCCAAGCTAACTACTGGGCCAATCCATCGTTTTAAGCGAGCCTTCGACATCCCCTAGCCCTTCACCTGTTGAGACTCAATCAGCGCTCGTAGCCGATCGAGCTGTCCTTGCTGCGCCTGCAAAAGCCGAAGCACTTGCGCAATCTCTCCGCTCTGCAAAGCGCTTATTTTCTCCTGCAATAGCTCAACTTCTAGCTCAGCCTTTGTATTCACCGTGTAGTCATGGTGAGCCTCCTGCCGATCGACTATGGCCTGACGGTTCTGACTCATCATGATAAAAGGCGCAGCATAGGCCGCCTGAAACGAGAGCGCTAGATTGAGCAAAATGAACGGGTAGGGATCCCAGTGCTTCACGAAGCCCACCACATTCAGCGCGATCCACGACCCCATGGTTGCGGCTACCTTATCAGCGACTCTGGCACCAAAAGATAGCTTCGGGCTTGGCGGATTTTGCGCAGGGCTTAGCTTACGCAGATTCTTCAGCAACGCATATTCTTCCTTTGTTAGCAGTCGCTCTAAGGCATGGGAAGCATCTGCCTGAGAAGCGTCAGTTTTAGAAGCGGCGAAACTAGCAGCAGAACCAGGCCAAACCGGCGAATTCATGTGATACCTCGTAGCCAGATAGTCTAAAGGATAATACGTTTTAATCCTCACGCCAGGCAGT
>JBGTGK010000163.1:0-4596 GCA_041746795.1 Phormidesmis sp. | reverse complement strand
TTGGGATCGCGTTGGCCGCAGGCGAGCGATTGTTCAGCGCGACATTTAGTCAGTCGTTACATCGGCAGAGGGCACTGGGATTTCACCGGCTGGCAAATCATCAAGGACGATCTCGCGATTGCCAGGAATGTGCGTTTTCATATGGTTGTGCTGCTGGTCATTCAGCTCTCTGAGCTGTCTGAAAGCGGCGTCAAAAGCATCTCGGATGACGGCTTCTAACGGCGGGTACTGCTTGCCCTGGTGTGGATGCTTGTCAACAACGACCTCACGATTTTCAGGCACCGTAATATCTAACCGAACCCGATAGGGAGAGCCACTATCAGGATGATCGTTTACCTTCTCTATCGCGATTCGGCAGCTGCTGATTTGATCGTAGGCATGTTCTAGCTTTTCTATCTTCTCGGCGATTAGGCTCTCTAAAGCGTCTGTTTTGTTGACGCCCCGATAGGTAACGGTAGGAGAAATTCTCATGAGTGTAGTGTCATTGTTAAGTTGATATCTCTTTATCTTTAGCAAGCGATCGCTCAAAAGACATCTACCCTAAGAAATCCTAAACGCTGCCACCCCCCAAAATCGATGTGGCTGCTTTCCTACGACCGATTCTCAGCATTGATCACATCCAGAATTTCCTGAGCCCCCTGATCGCGCAAACGCTTCGCCAAATTACTTCCCATCCTCTCGGCGTCAGCTGGCGAACCTGTCACCGTATCTTCAATCAGCTGCTGACCATCTAGGCTTGCCACAATACCCGTCAGCGTCAGCGTATCGCCCTCAATCGTAGTGTTCACACCAATCGGCACCTGACAGCCGCCTTCTAGCTCCCGTAAAAAGGCTCTTTCGGCATAGCAGCGTTGAGCGGTAGGCTCGTGCTCTAGCACTTTTAGCAGGGAAAGAATATCGTCGTCGCCGGATCGGCATTCAATTCCCAGTGCGCCCTGGCCTACGGCGTGTAAGGAGATACTGGGGGGGATAATTTGGTGAATGCGATCGCTCATCCCCAGCCGATTCAAACCCGCCGCCGCGAGAATGATCGCATCGTACTCGCCTTCATCTAACTTACGCAGGCGAGTGTTCACATTGCCTCGAATATCCTTGAACTTAAAGTGTGGGAAATGATGACGCAACTGAGCCAAGCGTCGCAGGGAAGACGTCCCAATCACCGCACCTTCAGGCAGCGTATCGAGCTGCTTATCCTTGTGCTTGGCATGTACCACCATCGCATCAGCCGGATCTTCTCTTTGGGTCACACAGCCCAAACGCAGACCTTCAGGCAAATTCGTCGGCAAGTCCTTGAGCGAATGCACGGCAAAGTCAATATCGCCGCTGAGCATGTCGTCTTCTAGCTCTTGGGTAAAAAGGCCCTTATCCCCAATTTTTGAGAGCGCCACATCCAGGATTTTGTCACCCTTGGTTTCCATTGTGCTGACTTCAAATGTAATGTCGGGAAAGGCTTTGCTTAGTTCAGCTTGAACCCAGTGAGTTTGAACCAGGGCGAGCTGGCTTTTACGAGTACCGATCCGAACGGTACGAGTGGCAACGTTAGAAGACATACGATGACGGGCGTTTGCTATGGTGATTGACTACAAGATCACCAGCCTACCGCAGTTAAAGAGCGTTTGGAAACTCGCTAAACCCTGGGCTGAACCTGACTGGTGTGAAAAACAGCGCTAGCTATGACATGACAAAACATAAAGTTCTGCAAACCCCTGTTCATTCTTCGTTACGTAAGGCATTTCGCTTAGGCGCTATGTCCGGGATAACGGCTGGCATTTTGCTTGCAGGTGGCTCCTTTACGAACCAACTGGCTGATCCTTTGGCTGGCCCCTTTGCCGACGCTTTAGCTGGTCTTTTGGCAGGCGCACCCGCAGCGGCTCAACAAGTCAGCCCGCAGATTCGGCAGTACTTTTTGTCAGACCCGCTAAAAACGCAGCCTCGCGATCCTTTTTTGCCAACCCTGAAGGTAGACAGGCCGCTGAGCCCGCTGGAGCTGAGCGCCTTAACAGGAAGAATTGATGCGTTAGACTCAGAGGCTCAGCAGTTTTTTGCCGCAGGTCAAGCCGATAGTGCTTTTTTGCTGTGGCGCCGGGTAATTCGCCTGCGGCGGGTGCTAGGCCCGGTAGAAGAGTTCAACACCATTGCAAAAGTTGCTCAGCTGGCTTGGGATGCGCAGCGCCCGGCTGACGTGCAGCTACTGACGCTGCGCACCCGAGAAATCTGGGAAGCGGTACAGGCCGAGCTGGGGGTTGCACCCAAAGACAAACCTTTTGGATCAAGATCAGAGCCATCCGCTTCTGACCCTGCCAGAATGCTCGTCAGCGGCCAAAGCGCATCAGACATTACGATCTTGAATGCGCTGGCCCAAACTTTTACGACGCTGCGAGATGTTGACTCGGCAGTACAGGTATATGACACGCTGATTGCGATGAGCGATCGCCAGGGCATCGACTCGACTGTGCAGCGGCGATCGCTAGCCGAACTTCACTTGCAGTGGTTTCAATTTTCCGATGCCGCCAATATCTACCTAGAACTACTCAAAACAGCCCGAGCCAGCGGTGACCAAAACGCAGAAGTAGCGTACTTAGAGAGATTAGCCTACAGCTATCAGCAGGCTTCCTCACTGACCAACGCCGTGATTGCCCAAAGCAATTTAATCTCCCTTTACCAGGCGCGAGGAGAAGAAAAAGAACTACCAGAATTGCTGCTAGCAACTGCCCAAAACTATCGCACCCTCAACCAGTCAAACAACGCGATCGCATACTACCGATCGGCCTACAGCGCAGCGCAAAGATTCGAGCAGTTTAGCGTCTCTGCCCGCGTGCTCAAGGGACTTGGTTCGCTGTATCAATCGCTTAATCTCAACAGTCAAGCACTCGACGCTTATAGCTTATTGGTACCCGTAGAGCAGCAGGCCTACAACACTTATGGCATCATGCAAGCCTACGACAGCATAGGTCAAGTTCAGCGCAGCTTGGGCAATTCACTAGAGGCGCTAAAAGCCTTTGAGCAGGGGTTAGCTTTAGCTAATCAACTCGGCCTACCTGAAGACTACTTTAGGACACAAATAAAATCTGTCACCTAGCTATTGAGAGAACAATGAACAATAATTTTCTTCAAAGAACAGTGAGCTGTCTAAACGCTGGCTCTGACAGGGATTAATTGGCATTATAAAAGGTCAGAACATTTAGACGGCTCATTCTTGACTTTCAGCCTGAGCAATCGCATAGCGAGCCGCCGCCAAACCCAAGCGGGCCTGCTCTATCGGCGATAGTTCCTCCCACTCAGCCGCTCTTACTGACTTAATCGTTACTTCCAAAAGCTCATCCGCACTGCTGCCGCGCATCGCTGTCGCCATGGGCCGACCAATCACCCGCAAGTCATCCTCGGCAACGTAGCTCAATACGTCCTGCACGCAAGCCAGCATTTGCTCCAGCACCGTCTGTCCAGCAGCCTCACCGCTACTCACTATCTGCTGAGCCCGTTCTCCTATCTGGGCCATCATTTCTGCGGGCAGCCGGTTGGCAAACTTTTGCTTCAGCTGCGCCACTATGCCCGTATCGCCCCACATCCCGTTGAGCCGCGTAGAGAGAGCTTGCCAGCCTTTTGCAACCTCGTCATCAGAAATTTCTAACGTCTGCCCGGCGGCTTCCGCCTCATCGCCGTAGTTCTTATCTGTTTCATTTGCTAGCCAGGGGTAAGCTTCCGTCTCCAACACAGCTTGCAGCAGCTCTGCTTGAGCAGCGCACAGTGCCGGTTTGAGAGCAGCTTTGTCTTGATCTCCGGTGGGAGTTGATGGATTAACCATAGCTGTACGTTTATCTGAACTAGCAGAATTATAAAGTGTGACAGGAATGGAATACAAAGGCCTGACGGAATGTTCCGCACGGCACAATCTTTTTTAGGGCAGCTTTCTTTTGAAGCGCTTAAGATTCCACAACAAACTCCAGCAGCCTGCCTTCGGACTTACTGCCGAAGCGAATTTGAGTGCCTGACTGTAGCGTAATCTCCTGCCGGTGAACTTCTCGCCAGTCTCCATCGCGATAGTAAAACGTCCCGTAGCGGGAGTTATCTCGCAAAAAATAGGCGGTTTCTAGCCCATCGCCTGCCCGCTCAGAGGTGATTCGCCGATTGAAGATCTCAGCATGACTGCTGGAAACCCACGGGTCAGAAATCACCAGGTCATTGGCGTCTGGCTTGCGGCCAATGCGCATGATGTCGCTGTAAATCGGCCAAACTTCTTGCGGGTTGTCTGAGTCGCGGAGGAGGGCTTGCGATCGCTGAGGCCGAAAGTCGCTATGCACATTTATCTGAGTCGTTTCTTCGCTCAGCAGCAGCTCGCCGTTGTAGTTAGGGTGCATGTACAGCACGGGCAGCGTCCAGGCGGGCTGATTGAAGTGATACAGGGTAAGGAGGTGCTGGCGGGCGATCGCCACCGCCTCATCTACCGGCTTACGCTCTGCCAAAGTCTGGGCAAACACCTGAATAAAGCTAATTGCCTCTTCATCGGCAATCGAATCACGCATGGCTACCACAGCAGGCAAGCCATGATGCAGTAATACTTCGGCTAGGCTGCTTCGAGGCAGCGACTTTTGCTGACTT
>JBGTGK010000162.1:0-25360 GCA_041746795.1 Phormidesmis sp. | reverse complement strand
CCTTGCTAGATTTCATGCTGGATCAGTCCAAACCGACCAAACCTATTTGTAGCAATACTTCTTGACTCGCCACTGACTCATGACTGAAAGACGGCTCGCGCCATCCCAGAATGTCTGTATCTTGGAATTTGGAACTGCTGTTTGATGGGTGCTGTACCGCTAGTTTAGTTCAACTAATTAAATCGTCATTTATCGAGATATGAAAAAAATGGGAAGGGCAGGCAAGGCATTGAAGTACGTTCTCCAGCAGTACGGCATCAGCCAGAATAAGCTGGCGGTGACGATGGGCGTTGCGCGATCTACGGTCAATCAGTGGGTCAATGAAGTCAGCGACCCACTGGCAGACTCTATTCCCGAAATTATTAACGCCTTGGACGAGCTAGAACCTTCTGCTGCGCAGATTTTTCTTCAGCTATATATTCAACGAAATGGCACTCGCAGAGAAATGTGAGGCGATCGCCTATTCATCGCTAAGGCAACCACATTGGCTGACGGCCTGCTATTTCAAGCTCTGTCAGTGGCAGGGGAATCGGCTCCTCACGGAGTCGCTCTTCCTCCGTGCCGAACAGTGGCAGCAGCCAAAGCCGATGAGTTGCCTCTAAAGAGGCTGCGCCTGAGTTTTGGGTAGTCGCCCTTTGCTGATCGCTGCCCAAGGCTTCGTCGAATAAAACCGCCAAATCGTCAGGCGATAGGCTCACCGTAATTTCGGGCTGAGGCGGCATTTCTAGCAGCTTCTGCTCGCGTCCTGTTTTTACATTCACCGCCGTTAAATAAGGAATTACTGAATATTCGCCTTCGCCTGCTTCCAAAAGACTGCTTTCTTTTTCCAAAGCTGCCGTACTTTCTGCCAGCCGAGTGACCAGGCAGTAAAGAATGCTATTGTCCTGATTGAACTGGGCGCTCAGGATAGAGCCGTTCGTTTGGAGCAAAGGTTTTTCCTTACCCTGATTAGACACCCAAAACAGTGATTGAGTGAACTGCTTTTTAGGATCGTCCTGGTTAAAGTTTACTAAAGCCGCTGCGCTGCCATCGTTGGCGATATCTAGCGTCAGACCATACTGAGGCAAAAAGTCCAGCAGCTTATCGGTTGCTGCTGCCGTTGGCTCTTTCTCTAGAGAGACGACCGCCGTCCCCTGGCCCTGCTGTAACAGCAGAGAAACGCTGTCGGGTGCGATCATAAAGTCGCCACCGGGCGCGGTTTTTAGCTTACGGGGTGGCTCGTCATTCATCAGCACCCAGGGGCCAAAGTCTGACGAATTGAGCTGACTGACGCGCTGAACAACAATCACCTTGCCGTTTGGCGAAAGGTCAAACTTGAGGTTTTGGTATTCCTTGTTGTCAAGCACCAGGGTAAGCTCGCCTGCTGCTGCCTTCTTTGGGTGTCGCCAGATTTGCCAGCGCGGCAGGGATACCTCTGGCTTTAGGCCAGTAGAAACCGTGTATAGCTGGGGGGAAGACAAGGGCTGGTTAGGGTCGTTTTTGTTGGCTGGTTTGTCTACGGCTGAGAACAGGATGCGATCGCGCTCTGGATAAGGCCGAAAGTCCATTACCTGCTTATCTTCAGGGGTCAGCAGCCTTTTCTCTTTGCTCGTAATGTTAAACAGCACCAACTGCCCCTGCTCCTCAGCTTGTGCGCCCACATAGGCAAATACGCGATCGCGCGTCCGAAACTCACTGTTAAAAGGCTCAAACCCACTTTTTCCTTCTGCTCGCTCGCTCAGTGACTTTGCCTCAGGCAGTGAAACCCTATAGGTTTCGCCATAAGGAGCAGGCACCGCTAGCGTATAGGCCATCCGCCGTCCAGCCCAGCTAAACTTACCCGGCAGATCAGGCTCAATCTTAAGGTTTTCCTCTACGCTCTGAGGACTCATCGGCTGCGTAAAGGTCAGCATAAAGGCCGCGTCGTCTGCGGTAACAGCCTTATACTGCCACGAAAACGTTCGCACTTCTGGCAAAGCCTGCGAACCTAGCAGCAGCATCGCCGCAATCACAACGGCTAACACTAACATGACCCTGGGTGCTATTCGATCCAACGGCTGCGTTTGACGTTTGGTAGCCATACATTTTCTTGATGCGATAATTCATTCAGAGAAGTTGATACCCTTTAAAGCTAATACTCGTAAGGATTATCAGGTGTGGCGATCTTTTTAATATTGGTTGGGCCAATCACAAGTTGTCGGCGTCCTTCAAGGGTTTCGCTCATCATTTCACCCCCAACCCTAAGCCAGCTATCTACCGGATAAGCGTTCCGACTACTCTCTGTAAGCTTTACAGGCAGCCCTACCGGATAAGCATCAGCCGCGCAGCAGGTCAGTACAAACCGCGACACCATGATATAGCCTTGCGGCCAGCCTTCAGGATGAATCACAAAGCCCTCCACATTCACAGCCTCTCCTACGTAGGCATCGGGCTCTGGATAAACGTTTACGAGCCGAATCCAGTCAATAATAGTGCGCTCTTCAGCCGGTGCAGCTCGCACAAAGCGTTGAGGCTGCGCCCTTGTAAGGGTGAGCGTGTCAGAAATTCCTCGCTGTATCGCCGTTTCACTTCCAAAAGCTTGAGGCGTATAGATTAGGCCAAAAACAGCTACGCCTAACAGCAGCGCACTGCTAATGCTAGGCGGCATCAAAGTCACATGAGCCGCATCCATATCCATCCCACTAGCGCTGCCGGGTTTTTGAGGGCTGCTAAACATTTTCTTGACAATTCTAAAAAGGATCAAGGCCACTAGCAGCAACAGTACAACCGCCGCCAGATTAGAGAGCCATGCATAGTTAGGATGCAGCAGCAGCAGCAGCTTCCCGCCTAGCCAGTAGCGAAACAGCATAGCGCTCCAGGTACCGAAGGCTAGGGCATCTATTACGTCACGCCAGGGGATACGCGCCAGCAGCCGGGTTTTAGTAGGTTGAGGACGAGGTGATCGCATAGCAAATTATCCAAACGTCAGCTCAATTAAGTCAAAAAAACAGTCAACCGATGTATAAATTAATGGCCAGTGCAAAGGCAAAGCTCATCATCGTGGCTAAGGCAAACAGGTAAAATACGGCCCGCGTCTTAAATACGGTGAGCAGCAGACCAATATTCTTGAGGTCGATCATCGGCCCAAAAATTAAGAAAGCCAGCAGTGAGCCCGTTGTGAAAGTAGCGGCAAAAGACAGCGCAAAAAACGAGTCTACTGTGGAGCAGATAGAAACGACCGCCGCTAGTATCATCATCGCAATAATCGAGGACACCATACCCTGGCCCAAGCCGAGGATGAGTTCTCGGGGAACCGCGACTTGTACGGTGGCAGCGACCGCACTGCCTAAAATCAACACCGCGCCCAGCTCTCGCAGCTCTCTGACCATATTTTCAGCAGCCAGCAGTAGCTTAGTGCTCAAGTTTTGTTCCATTACCGGGTTAGCGGCTAGTCGCTGAGCCAGGGGGGTGTCTATCCGTAGCGCAGCGCCCATATCACCCGCGCCCTGAATAAACGTACCGCCTTGCAGCAGCGAGAACTCCCTGGCATTTGCCCCATTAGCCTCTAGCCCGGCCTGATCGCGAAATCGGCTACGCGCCACGGCGGTTTGCAAAAAAGGGCCAATGTCAGACTGACGGCTAAACACCCAGCCAATCAGCGTGGCTATCACTAGCGTGCAGCCCACTCGCAAAAACACGACCTCTGGCTGACCGCGAAAAGCTACCCAGGTCGCCCAAAATACAATCGGGTTAACCGTCGGAGCCGCCAGCAAAAAACCAATCGAAACCGCAGTGGGTGCGCCCTGTATCAGCAAGCGACGAGCCACTGGCACGTTGCCACACTCGCATACCGGAAAGGCCAGCCCGATCAGGCTACCGGCTAACGCGCCTAAGAACGCATTTTTGGGGAGTACGCCAATGAGCGATCGCTCATCAACAAAAAACATCAGCACGCTAGAAAACGCCACCCCAATCAATAAAAAAGGAATCGCTTCTACTAGCAGGCTGAGAAATAGCGTGAATCCAGTATTGAGCTGAACCATTCTTTAAAAAAGGTTAAGTACCAGAGGTAGTGCGCTGATATCTTACTACGGTGTGCCACAGACACTCACGGGCAGGCCAGAGAATCCATATGATTACGGGCTCATATATTTCTAATGTAAAGCCTTCACCACAGTTGAACCTTGACGACGCTAATATGTCCCCTCAAACAGACCTCCACATCTCCATCAGGGTCTCTTAGCCGGTCTTCGTACGCGCCTACATAGCGAAAGCCTGCTTCGTCTATTTTAAAATCTGTGGGCAGTGGTTGAGTGCAGCTTTTGCAAAAGACAATATCAGGCTCATCGGCTGAGCCATTGAGCGGAGGCGCGGGAAAATTTACATTCCAAAACTGCCCAAGCTTTAGGGTTTCAGTCATAAGCTGGCTTAGCACTTTGGCCGTCAGTCGGCTAGCTCTAGGCCAGTCGAAAGGCTGATTGCGATAGCGGTATTGGGAAAGGGCGATCGCGTTTTTTCTCAGCAAAGTCGCCTCTCTAGCGGCGGCAACCGTCCCCGAAAGGTATATGTCCGAGCCCATATTACCGCCCGCATTGATGCCAGAGAGCACCCAATCTGCCTCGGGATACAGGTGACTTAGGGCAACTCGGCTACAGTCAGCAGGCGTACCGCCAATCGCATATTCGCCCTCGCCTCGCCGATCAATCGGAATCACGCCGCCTCGATTCATCTGATGGCTGCATCCCGAAAGCGGCGCATCCGGTGCCACAATGACGCTCTCTAGGATGGTCAGCTCAGAGAGCGCCTCATCCGCTAGCGCCTTCTGCAAGGCGACGATTCCAGGTGCGCCGATGCCGTCGTCATTCGTCAATACCATTAAGGTCATAAGCGCTAGCGTCCCGCCGCCTCTATTAATACGTTGCCGCTAAATACTAGCGTCGCAGACCCGGTCATAAATACTCGATTGCTGTCGGCCCACTCAATTTCTAAGTTGCCGCCCGGTAGCTCTACGGTGACTTTGTGATCGCACCGATCGTTCAACACAGCCGCGACTACCAGCGCACAAGCGCCCGTACCACAGGCCAAGGTTGAGCCTGCACCGCGCTCCCACACCTTCATTTTTAAGTAGTCGGGCCTCACAATCTCCACAAATTCGGTGTTGATTCGAGCAGGAAAAGCCGCGTGATTTTCAAACTTAGGGCCAATTTCAGCGAGCGGAACGGCTTCCACATCATCAACGAAGGTAATGCAGTGCGGATTGCCCATGCTCACGCAGGTTACCTGCCACGAGCGCCCCGCAACCTGAAGCGTTTTATCAATGGCCTTTTCACTATCAGCTGCTAAGGTCGTTGGAATTTCCTTGGCTAGCAGGCCCGGCGCGCCCATATCTACGGTGACCTGACCGTTTGGCTTCAGTTCAGGGCGAATGGTGCCTGCCAGCGTATGAATGCTGTACGTATGCGGCAGCTCTCTAGCCTTGCCGTCTTTTTCCTCCAGCTCAGCGATGAACTTAGCCAGACATCGAATACCGTTGCCGCACATCTCCGGCTCAGAGCCGTCAGAGTTATAAATGCGCATGGCATAGTCTGTATCATCAGTCGCTGGCAGCACAAAGATAACGCCATCTGCGCCGATACCAAAGTTGCGCTCGCACAGCGCCACCGCCTGCTTTGGCGTCACCATTGGCTGCGCGATCGCCCGATTGTCAATCAAAATAAAGTCATTGCCGAGGCCGTGATACTTGCTAAAAGGGAGAGTTGTCATGAGGAAAGCAGCGCTTTTAAGAAAGTTCTCAGCATCTTACCGCTTGCTTTGGGCCTATGCCTATCGCTGCCCTCGATAGCAGCTTTCGATAACAGCCATCTCACTAGCCATCTCACTGGCATCGATTTCTCGCCAGCCTCTTAGGGCAACCTAAATACTATACCGGCTCCTTTTTATCCCTTAAAACTCTGATCAAACTCATGGCTTCCAACGCATTCGACACCGGCCTGCCCAGCATCCGCCACGTCCAAGCCCTCATCCGCGACCAGCAGTCTGTAGAAGTCAAGGTCACTACAGGCGATACGCTCGTGGGCTCTTTGACCTGGCAAGATGCCAACGCTGTTTGTGTAAAGGGCTCTGACGGCCAAAATACAATACTGATGCGAGGCGCGATCGCCTACGTCAAAGCAGGCAGCTAAACCCCGGCTCTTCTACTTCCCCGCTCGGCGGCTTTCTGGAAAGAAGGCCGCCATTTTCTATTTCTCAGTCCTCACACTGACACCCTTCAAATAGGAGCTGAGAATGCTATGGTCTAGGCGGATAAAACAACCCTGCTTGAACCTTTATATTTTTTTCTACCAGTCTTTTAAGTGCTGTTTTATACCCACGTTTAGCCCGATATCCCGTCACCTGATCTTCATCTCTGATTTCTTTATGGATTTCTCTTCTAACCCTAAATTCTCCGCGCTGCGTAGTCAGTTCGCCAAGATAACACCCTGGCTATGGCTACCTGCGGTAGCAGCTGCGGTGGTGATGTGGAGCGCGATCGCGACCCCTGCCCAGGCCTATCAAGTTCAGGTCAACCCGGCTCGTCCCGTCCTCGGAGATACCATCTCCGTTGTCATTGAGGGCGAAGATAATGGCGTCACGCCAACGGTCACAGTCGATGGCACTATCTATCAGGCTTTTATGCTCTCATCTGGACGTTACCGCGCCCTGATACCAACGAGCCCCAATACCAAACCGGGCCGCATGACGCTTGCAGTCAACGGCCCCGATGGGACTAACAATGTCGCTGTTAATGTGGGCGATCGCAGCTTCAACACTCAATACATCACCCTTTCGTCTGACCGCGCCGATCTTGAAGGCACCGACCACGAATTCAACCGGCTAGATGAGCTTCGCGCCCTGCGTACGCCCGAGAAATATTGGGACGGCCCCATGTCCAGACCTAGCAATGGCGACGTCAGCTCTGCCTATGGCAATCGCCGCTATTACAACGGCGTTTTCGCCCAAGACTACTACCATCGCGGAGTTGATTATACAGCGGGTAAAGGTGCCCCCATCTATGCCCCTGCCGCTGGCCGCATTGCGCTTGTCGGCAAAGTCTCAGATGGGTTTGTACTCAACGGCAATACCATCGGCATCGACCACGGCCAAGGTGTGAGCAGCGTCATGATTCACCTGTCTGGCTTTGCAGTGAGTGAAGGCAACATGGTTAAAAAAGGACAGCTCATTGGCTACATGGGCTCTACCGGCTTTGCAACCGGGCCCAACCTCCACTGGGGACTTTTTGTTAACGGCGTTGCGGTTGACCCCGTACCCTGGCGGTACGACGGCATGGTATGAACCTGCCTTTCTGGTGTTTTTCATTTGCTGGCAGCGGGAATGCTTGATTGAAAGGTTCACTTCAGCACTGTCTTCAGCACTGTATCTAGGCATCGCCAGTGAGTCTCCCAGATTAAATCAGTTTCCTAAATCTTATTTAGTGGAATTATCAAACCGGAGTTGTGTGCCAGCATGAGTAGCATCGAAAAAATTGTTGAGCAGGCGTTACAGGATGGCTACCTAACCCCTGCAATGGAAGCAGATGTTGGCCGCATTTGTGATACTGCCTCTGAGCTGTCCATCGAAGAATATATGTCTTTGGATCGTCTAATGGGGTCTTTGCTGACAGGTGAGGTGGTTGCCGTTCCACGCAAGCAGTTTATTAACATCATGGAAGAGCTTGTGCTCACAGAAGCTATTTCTCAGGTTGCTGCAGTAGAAGCCAGCAGCGAAAAAACGCTTGACCTGGGAGACGTTGCAGCCTACGCGCTCAACCGCCTTCCGCCCCTCTATGCCACCACTGAAGAGGGTGCTAGCTACCAGCGCGACAAGGCCCACACCGAACTTGCTGAACTCATTTCTCAACAGGTTTCAGAGTCAGTAGGCCGCAGTCTCGACAAGCCCGAGTTCTTCCCTGAGCGTAAAGAGATTCAGCGCAGCGAGGAAACTGGTTTGCTAAGTCAGGTGAATAAGCTCCTCAAAGACTACGCCCACGACTTCGAGCAAAAGCCACAAGCCGCCTAGTTTTTTGTTCGTAATGGTTAAAAGATTTCAAAGAGGCGACCGTCGGGCTAAATTCTGACGGTCGCTTTTTGGCGTTTGGATAAACCCCGATCGATTGATTTTTTTCAACGGGAGAATATCTACAAAGGGATATCCGCGTTACGGCATTATTTTCACGGTGGTGCCTATATCTACCTGCTGATATAGCGTCTGAATGTCTTTGTTTCTCATGCGTACACAGCCATGGGAGACGGCTTCGCCGATCAGGTCTTCCTGGTTGGTGCCGTGGAAGCCAATCTGCGCTTGGCCATCGCTCCAAAAGCCAATCCAGCGAGTGCCTAGCGGGTTATCGGGGCCGGGGGCGATCGTTTCTTTGGTAATAGGATGCTGCCACGCTGGGTTTTCCAGCTTGTTAATGACCTTAAATTTGCCAACAGGGGTTTGCCAATCATCCTGGCCTACGGCAACTTCGTACCGCACAGGTGCTTTACCCGGCACGCGAACTTCTAATAGCCGCGACTGTAGCGATAGCACAAGCTCAACGTTGGCCGCCTGTGTATGTGCCTCGGAGGGCTGAACTTGTCCGAAGGGAAGCCAACGAGCCAGCCGCGCCACTGGCTGTTCACGCGGCCTAGTGTTATCGAAGTTTAAGACAGTGTCTGAAGTAAGATGGGGAGCGGTGGCTGGGGTGATAACGGGAGCGGGGAAAGGATTGTGCCACTCAAAAGCCGTTAGGGTAACGGCTGTGCCGAAGCATAGCGAGACGAAACAACGGACAATAGGGAACTGCCTGCGCACAAAGGTGACCTTTTAGCTTAGATCAATCGTAGTGCATCCTTTTACCCCTGTCCTTGCTAAAATTAGGCGGTGCTTGGATAGTGTGTAATTTTTTGAGCGATCGCCCCTAAAAAGCTGCCAAAAAAGCTGGCAATGGAGAGGTACTGGAATGGTCGTTAAGCCAGATTGGCTGCGGGTAAAAGCGCCCCAGTGGGAACGGGTCGGCAATGTGAAAGGCATTTTGCAGGACTTGGGCCTTAATACCGTTTGTGAAGAGGCCTCATGTCCCAACATTGGCGAATGCTTTAGCGTCGGTACGGCAACTTTTTTGATTATGGGGCCTGCCTGCACCCGCGCCTGCCCCTACTGTGACATCAATTTTGAGAAAAAGCCGCAGGCGCTAGATCCTTTAGAGCCGGTGCATTTAGCTGAAGCAGTCCGGCGCATGAAGCTAAAGCATGTCGTGATCACGTCTGTAAATCGCGACGACCTGCCCGATGGCGGAATTAGTCAGTTCATTCGCTGTATTGAAGAGACCCGCAAGGTTTCGCCTGAGACCACGATTGAAGTGCTAATTCCTGATTTGTGTGGAAACTGGGACGCGCTAGAGACTTTACTGCTGAAAGGTCAGCCTGAAGTACTCAATCACAATACTGAAACGGTTCCTCGGCTATATCGTAAGACGAGGCCTCAAGGAGAGTATTCGCGCAGCCTGAAACTATTGGAAAAGGCGCGGGCAATAGCCCCCTGGACTTACACCAAATCTGGCATTATGGTGGGCCTGGGCGAAACCGACGCCGAAGTCCGTCAGGTACTCGGCGACCTGCGCGCTATAGACTGCGACATTATTACCATCGGCCAATACTTGCAGCCCACCCAAAAGCACTTAGGCGTAGATACCTTCGTAACGCCTAGCCAATTCGAAGCATGGCGCATCGCTGGAGAAGAAATGGGCTTTTTGCAGGTGGTCTCTTCGCCGCTTACTCGCAGCTCTTACCACGCTGAGCAGGTACGTCAGCTCATGAGAAGCTTTCCGCGCCATCAGCCTAGTTCAATTCAGCTGTAGCTGTAGGACTAGGGCGGCTGATTGACTAATCTTTTGTCAGGCAATCAGATAAGACGCTTATCCTATCAAGAAAAAGATAGTGGCAACAACTGGCGTCTTCAATACCTAGCTCATGAGCTTTTGAGTGCTAGTAATCAGGCTACTGGCAAATTCATCCAACCGGGAGGAAAGCTTTTCATCCTTTAGTGTGCCGTCGGGAGCAAAGGCCTGCCATGCCTGACCGATGGCAATTTGCTCGGGGATGACCCAGGCGTGAACCCAGCGCATAGTCAGCCGTAGCTCATTCAGGGCGTTGCTGTTGGACTGACCGCCTAAAACGCTAATGGCACCAACGACTTTGTTGCTTAGCTCCTCAAAGCTCATTAAATCCAACGCGTTTTTAATCACGCCGCTGACGCTGCCGTGATATTCCGGCGTCGCTAAAACCAGCCCGTCAGCGCCAGCAACGGTCTTCTGCAATTTCTCTACATCGGGGTAGTCGGGATATCCCTTGCCACCGTCACAAAATGGCAGCCTCAACTCTCGCAAATCTAACAATTCCACCTCAGCACCTAGTGCCTCGATTCTCTGCATGGCTAACGCTAGCGCCTGCATACTGTAAGAATCTGCTCGCAGGCTGCCGCAGATGCCGACAATTTTGACCATTGATTTTTCCGATAGGGCTACTCTTTCATATTATGTTAAGCATTATGTCCGAGTTACGCTCTATCGTTTGGGCTGCATCAGCGCTTTTAAGCCCTGCTCGTAGGGAGGATAAACAATTCCTTTTTCGGTAATGATCGCCGTGACGTATTTGGCTGGGGTAATGTCAAAAGCGGGGTTGAACACAGGCGTATTGTCTGGCGTAATCTGCTGGCCTTTCACTTCGGTGATTTCAGTATCCGCTCGCTCTTCAATATTAATTTCTTTGCCGCTTGCGAGCGTCATGTCTAGCGTGCTGGTGGGACAGGCGACGTAAAAAGGAACGTTATGGGCGCGGGCGACAAGGGCGAGATTATAGGTGCCGATTTTGTTGGCGACATCTCCGTTGGCGGCGACGCGATCGCACCCCACCAAGCAAGCATCAATTTTCCGGGTGCTCATCACGTACCCCGACGCTCCATCAACAATCACCGTATGCCCAATGCCATACGCCTTCATCTCGTAGGCAGATAAGCTAGCCCCCTGCAAGCGAGGCCGAGTTTCATCTAAGAACACATGGATTTGCTTACCTTGCTCGTGGGCAACGCGAACAATGCCGAGCGCCGTGCCATAGTCTACAGCGGCTAAAGAGCCGGTGTTGCAGTGATGAATCACCGTTGCCGAATCGGGAATGAGTGCTTGAGCGTAGGTGCCTAGCTGTTTGCAGGCGTCAATATCGGCCTGGTATAGCGCCTGGGCTTCAGTAAGTAAGCCTTGCTTGATGGAGGCTATGGTCGCCTCAGAGTCTTCTGAGACTTCGGCGGTATGGGTTGCTAGCTTGAGCAGATGGGCGATCGCCCAAGATAAATTGACAGCGGTAGGGCGGGCCTGGATGAGGCGATCGCCCGCAATCTGCAAATGTACCAGCAGCGTATTGACCGTCGTTGCCGATGACTGAAAAGCCGCCAGCACTAGTCCAAATGCGGCAGTAACGCCAATTGCCGGAGCCCCGCGTACGACCATATCTTGAATAGCTTGAGCAACGGCTTTGTAGTCGGTGTATTCACAGTAGGCAGCCGTTGCGGGCAGCTGCCGCTGGTCGAGCAGCCTGAGCCGGTCGTTTTTCCATTCAATGCTGCGAAAGGCAATCATAGTCGTCACACTATAAAATAAAGCAAAAAAAGACTGCGGCGATTTTCGTAATACTGGCACAAAGTGGGGTAGATAAAGTGAACTGCATGAATACATTCCTCTCACAATTCTTCTCATAAATAGGAGGAACTGCTATGCCAGCTAACCGATCTCCGCTTGGCCCGGATACTTTAATGCCAAACCTGGCAGCGCGATCTTCGACGATTCATCAGGATCGCTTTATCATCTGCGGGCTGGGGAGCTTAGGTCAGCAGTGTGTGATCAATCTCAAAAAGTTTGACCATGACCCGTTTGAGGTCAGCATTACCGCTATCGATCAGCGCCAGGCCACTAGCTGGGAGGTGAATAATTTGCCCAGTCACCTAGCAGAGCCGCCTGTTATTGGCGATTGCCGTCGAGAAGATATGCTGCGGGCGGCGGGCATTGAGCGGAGCCGGGCAATTTTAATTGTGACGAGCAATGAGAGTACAAATGTGGAATGCGCGATCGCCGCTCGCCGTCTCAACCCCGACATTCAAATTATTCTGCGCTCCTCCCGACACGGCCTCAATACCCTGCTAAAGCGTCAGCTTGGCAAGTTTATTGCCCTAGATGCTACTGAGCTACCCGCCATGACGTTTGCCCTGGCTGGACTCGGAGACGATATCGTCAGCGTATTCACTATCGGTCGCCACCGATTTAGAGTCACCGAGCGATTTGTGCCCGCTGGCGATCCGCATTTTGACCAGCAGCCCCTGCATCTGCTCGATCGCGCCTCCTTTCGCCTGCTCGATCTCAACCCGGTTGAGATGCCTCAACAGCCGATGGGCTGGGCAACGACGGCTTCTTCCATTTTTCACCGCTGGCAGCCTCATGTGCGGATTGAAGCGGGCGATCGCGTGGCCTATATAGAGGTCGAAAAAGACTCTAAACCGGCTAGCAAAAACGGCAGTCTGCTGCTGGCCTTTACGCAGTGGCCCATTGCGCAGTGGATAGATGACTTGCGCCACAGCAACTGGCGAAAACAGCTGAGTAACTTACGGCGTTCGTCAGAAGAGTCATTGGGTCGAGTAGCGGCAATTGTCTCTGTCATTGCTATGGGCCTTTGGATTATCGGTACGCTTTTGCTTAAGTTCACCTACTACGGCAAAGGTGACCTCAGCTGGGTAAAGTCGATTAGCCTCGGTGCAATTTTGCTATTGGGTGGCTATGGCGACGTATTTGGCGGCTTTGACAAACCGGTTGTCCCCGGATGGGCGCAGCTAATTTGTTTGCTTATTACCCTATTTAGCATCCTGGTTGTGTTAGGCATATTGGGCTTAGTCGCCGAACGCCTGCTCAGCTCACGCTTCGACTTTTTGCAAAGACGCCCTCGCATTCCTCGCAGCAATCACGTAGTGGTCGTCGGACTCGGTCGAATTGGGCGCAAGGTCACCAGTCTGCTCACAGAATTCGATCAGTCGATGGTGGTAGTCGCCTCGGAGCCCCATTCGCTACCCCATTCACCTGAGCTATTTGCTCAGATTCCTTTGCTCATCGGCAATATTTTAGAAGAACTTCCAGCCGCTAATCTGGCTACCGCCAAAAGCATCATTGCCGTCACAGACGATCAGATGCTCAATCTGGAAGTGGCTTTGCTAGCCTCAGAGCAAACGCTTAGCCAGAACTTTTCAGCCGTTATCCGCACCCGCAGCCAAACTTTTAGCGATAACTTGGCTGCCATGATGCCTCAGGCACATACTTTTTGCCCTTACGCACTTTCGGCAGAAGCCTTTGCTGGCGCTGCCTTTGGTGAGAATATTTTGGGTCTGTTTCGGCTAAGTGGTCAAAATATTTTGATCGCTGAGTATAGAATTGCCCGAGGCGATACTTTGGAGGGCAAACAGATGGGCCATGTTGCCTATGGCTATGGCGTTGTTCCTATCTTAAGAGAGACTTACGGACTTGAGGGCAATGTCTCGACGATGCTCATGCCCGCAGACGATCAGTACTTGATGGCGGGCGATTGCTTATTCGTACTGTCCTCTATCAACGGTCTTCGTCGTATAGAGCGCGGCGAGCGCACGCCTCCTCGTCGCTGGCAGCTATCTGCCGACGCGCCCTTGAGCCAGCCCACGCCAGAGTCACTTGCCGATACTGCCGAGCTGCTGGCTACGCTAGCTGACTGTGACCTGAAAGCAGCCCACCGTTTCGTCAAGCAGCTTCCTATGACAACGAACTTGAGCCTGTACGACTATCAAGCCGCTCGCCTGGTTCAAACCATGAAAGAGCACTTGCCTATTCGTCTTTCACCCGTCCGCGACTGAGCGTGACGCTAAAACAGGCGCTAGGGTGTTAAAAAAGCAGCTAAGCAGCGCGGGCAGGCGGTAATGCAGTCGGTAGTACAGGCGTAGCCACCCCTGGCTCAGCAACTAAAAACTCTCGAATCATACGGGCGATCGCTCTTTGGGCTATCCCACTTACCACCCGACGCCCAATATCACGAGCCTCTGGCTTAGCAATCAGCTTAGGCACCACTGAGGCCAGCGTTGACGCATCCAGCCCAGGCGTATTTCGCAAAATGCCCAGAATACGGATGGCCTGCTCCCAGCTACCAGTAGTGGCGCTCGGCTGCACGTAGCCAACCGTAGAAAGCTGCTGCTCTCGGCTTTGCAAACGCAGCGCCCTTGAGATTTGCTGAAGCAAACTGTAGCCAGCCTTATCTAGCTCTTTAGCCAGCTCATCGGCAATTCGAACCCGCAAGAACTCACCTCGCTTCGAGAACAAGAACTCTAGCGACTGATCAAGCACCTTATTCAAGTCGTAATCGTCGCTATCCTTGGCGTTCCTCAGCAGGTTCTCCAGCCGATTCCAGCGGAAGCTACCATTTTGAAACAGTAGCTCTTGCAAAGACTCTCGTAGCTGAGGAGCCGGATCGGTCAGCAACCGGCGCGATACGTAAGGATAGGCCTTACTAAGCACTTTGAAGTCGGGATCAACCGTGATAGCAATGCCGTCTAAGGTTACTAGTGAGCGAATAATTAGCGCATAGTACGCAGGCACCCGGAACGGATATTCGTACATGAGCGCAGAAAACTCATCGGTAATGCTCTTTAGATTCAATTCAGCAACGCTGGCACCCAAGGCGTTATTAAACACATTGGCCAAGGCCGGAATGATGGGACGCAGATCGGTATCCGGCGTCAAAAACTCTAGATTTACATAGTCCTGAGCGAGCCCTTCAAAGTCTCGATTTACCATGTGCACAATCGCCTCAATCAGGCCGTAGCGCTGGTAGGGCTCTACCTCACACATCATGCCAAAGTCTAGATAGGCTAGCTTGCCGTCTGGCGTTACCAAGAGGTTGCCAGGATGCGGATCCGCGTGGAAAAAGCCGTGCTCTAGAAGCTGACGCAGCGAACACTGCACGCCGATTTCAATCACATGCGTAGGGTCAATACCCCGGCGACGCAGTTCGTCTAGCTCAGTAAGCTTAATCCCTTCAACCCACTCCATCGTCAGCACGCGCCGACCCGTGTACTGCTCATAAATACCGGGCACAAAAATTTCAGGCAGGTAGCCGTACAAACTAGCAAAGCGCTCAGCATTGGCACCCTCGTGGTTGTAGTCCATCTCTTCAAAGATGCGCGTACCGAACTCATCGACAATGCTCACTAAGTCACTGCGAATTTGCTTAATATTGTTCTGCGCCCAATTAGCCAAAACACGAATAATATAAATATCCTTGGTAATCTGATCCGCCAAACCGGGACGCTGTACCTTTACCGCAACGTCTTCACCTGTTTTGAGCCGACCTTTGTATACCTGACCCAAGGAAGCTGCTGCGATGGGTGAAGGTGAAAGATATTCGTATACATTCTCGGGCGGCTGGCCAAGTTCCTCTGCAATGAAGCGCATGGCAATTTCATTGGAGAAAGCAGGGAGCTGATCTTGTAGCTTCACCATTTCGGCCATAGCGGTGGGTGAAACCAGATCTGGACGGGTAGAAAGCGCTTGGCCCACTTTAATGTAGGCAGGCCCTAACTTAGTGAGCATGACCCGCAGATCGACGGCTCGCTTCGCCTCGTTGATCTTTTGACGCCCGGTCAGCTTGTCCCACAGCAAACCAGTGACGTAGCCTAGGGCAGTCCAAAAAATGCTGATTAGACGGAAAAGAATCTGGAACGGACGTCGCCTGTAGAAGGCTGCGATCGCCTCAGGGTCGTACACCAAAATGTCTTCCAAAGACCTGGGTGGCATAAAAGCCGCTGCGGGCAGACCCGTGGGAACTGCTGTAGGTACGTCAGCAGGACGGCTCCGCAGGTCAGCAGATAGATCAGGAGAAGCTACGCTCATAAAAATTCTTCAACAAAAAAGTAATGTCCGCCCAAGGTCTTCAGCTAGGCAAGAGCTGTACAACGATAAAGTTAAGGTCAGTAAAGATCACAATATGTAAAATATTGTATCAAGCTATTGAAAGGCGTCGTCTGTCTCAAGCTATAAAAGGGCTTTTCTCTAGTGTCCGTTTAAGGCTCTTAAGGAAAAAGCAGTAGAATTTATAGTGAAAACATCAGTACTACGATAATTTGGCTATTTTACTCACACACAACCGCACTGTAGGGCTATGCTTTCCGCTTTAAAGATTGAGAATTTTGCCCTCATCGATCGGCTAGATTTAGAGCTGAAGCCTGGACTTAACGTGCTCACTGGTGAAACGGGAGCCGGTAAATCTATTATCTTGGACGCCATTGACGCGGTGCTAGGGGGGAAAGCCTCCAACCGATGGGTGAGAACCGGCGCAGACAATGCCATGGTAGAAGCGGTTTTTGACGTAGGTACTGACGATCCGCGAATTCATCCACGAATCCATCAGTGGCTCAGCGAATACGACATTCCGGCAAAGGGCAACGTCCTCACCTGCCGCCGTGAGCTAACGGCCAACAAAGGATCTGTACGTAGCCGCTCGCGGCTGAACGGCGTCGTGGTCAAAAAACCACAGATGGAAGAGCTGCGTCGCCTGCTGATTGAAATTACGGCTCAAGGCCAAACGCTACAGCTAGGCTCACCCGATCTTCAGCGCGACTGGCTAGATGGCTTTGGCGACAGCAAGCTAGTTCAGCAAAGCCAAACGGTCGCTGGCGACTACGAAGCGGCAACAGCGGCTAAAAAGAAGTTAGACACCCGTCGTCGCGCGGAGCAGCAGCGAAACGATCAGCTCGATATGTTTGAGTTTCAAAGCAAGGAGCTAACTGAGGCAAATATCGCAGCCCCCGATGAGCTAGAAACCTTACAAATAGAGCATCATCGCCTTAGCCATAGCGTAGAACTACAGCAGCAAAGCTATCAGACCTATCAAATTCTTTATGAAAACGACAGCGGCGAAGCTTGTGCAGACATGCTAGGACAAGCAGAGGCCACGCTGAGCGATATGCTGCGCTATGACCCTGAGGTTGAGCCCATTTTGGAGATGGTCAGTGACGCGCTAGCCCAGGTTCAAGAGGCCGGTCGCCAAATCAACGCCTATGGTGAAAACATCGAAACCGACCCTCAGCGGCTTGAAGAAATTGACCAGCGAATTGCTCAACTTAAGCAGCTTTGCCGTAAATATAACCGCGACTTGCCCGAGCTAATTGAATACTACCAGGGCATTCAGGCTTCGCTGGCAGCGCTTCACGGTGACGGCCAGTCTATCGATGATTTAGCCGCCGCCTATCAAAGCAAGCAGAAAGCGCTGATGGAGAGCTGTGACAAGCTTACCAAGCTGCGTCAGACAGCCGCTGGGTCGCTAGAAAAAGAGCTGGTTGCCCAGCTCAAGCCGCTGGCGATGGAGCGGGTCAAGTTCAAAGTCGATATTCAGTCTCAAGCCCCGACGGTCAACGGCGCGGATCTCATTTCATTTTTGTTTAGCCCCAATCCTGGCGAACCGCTTCAGCCGCTGGTTGAAATTGCCTCCGGTGGAGAAATGAGCCGGTTTCTGCTAGCGCTCAAGGCCTGCTTTTCGCGGGTCGATCCGATTGGCACGATGGTGTTTGATGAGATTGACGTAGGGGTTTCAGGCCGAGTTGCCCAAGCGATCGCTGAAAAGCTCTATCAGCTAGGCAGGGAGCATCAGGTACTTTGCGTTACCCACCAGCCCCTGGTAGCCGCCATGGCCGACGCGCACTTTCACGTAGGCAAGCATGTGGTCACACGATCGCCAGCAGAGGAGGAAAAAGCTCGCGCGAAGATCCTGGCACAGGCCGCTACCAAATCATCAAAGGGTAAAACTGCCAGTCAAACCGCTAGCGTTACCGGAACTGCTGGAGAAGAGCGCACTATCGTTAAGGTCACGCCTTTAGATGCCGAGTCTCGTCGCAATGAGCTGGCTCAGCTAGCGGGAGGCCGATCTCATCACGAGGCGATCGCCTTCGCTGACGCCCTCCTACAGCAAGCTGAAACAATCCGAAAGGCAGGGTAGTTCAAGGGCCATCAGGCCTTACTATTGGCCTTGTTGTTAATAAAATGCTTAGCTTTTTGTGAACCTACTAGTGCCCCCTTTCGACTTAACAGAAAGCCTTCATTGGTTAGGTGCGGCGGTAGATCCTGTGCTAGAAGGCACGGGTCTTCGGAGTTCAGCCATTCAAAATTCAGCCATTGAAAACCCAGCCATTGAAGAAAACTTGCGCCAGTTTCTGCTGGTGCTGTCAGTGTCTTTAGGGGTCGCAACCTTATCTAGAGTACTCAGCGTTTTACGCAATATTCCCTATACCCTGCTCCTGCTGCTCGTCGGCTTAGGCCTAGCCGTTGTCGATGTTCGCCTGGTCAACCTTTCTCCCGAACTTATTCTATTTATATTTCTGCCGCCGCTATTGTTTGAAGCCGCTTGGAATATTCAGTGGAGCCGACTAAAGAGCGACCTCGTACCGATCCTTCTCTACGCTGTTTTAGGCGTCATCATTTGCATTGGCGGCTTGGTGTTTGGCTTGCAGCAGGTTGCTGGTGCCTCCCTAGCAACTGCTCTGCTGGTAGGCGCAAGCCTATCTGCAACCGATCCGGTCTCAGTGACTGCGCTTTTCCGTGAGCTAGGGGTTGATAAACGGCTGACAACGCTGATGGAAGGTGAGAGCCTTTTTAATGATGGGGTTGCCGTCGTTGCCTTTGACCTACTGCTAGGAATTGCGCTCGGTGTTGAGCAGTTCGATGTTTCAGTCACTATTGCTCGATTTGCCTTGTTCGCTGGGGTGGGCATCAGCTTAGGCGGCCTGATCGGCTTTGGGATTTCATTTCTGACTCAGCGGTTCGACATCCCCTTAGTAGAGCAGTCGCTCACCCTGGTATCGGCCTACGGCACTTACATCGTAGCTGAAGCGCTAGGGGGCTCTGGCGTCATTGCGGTAGTCACGACAGGCTTAATCCTGGGCAACTTCGGCTCCCGCATTGGCATGAACCCTCGAACGCGCCTAGTGGTTTCAGAGTTCTGGGAATTTTTAGCCTTTTTTGTTAATTCCATCGTATTTTTGCTAATCGGCGATCAGGTTCGTTTTCAGGCGCTAATTGAGAACGCTGACACTATTTTTGTGGCGATCGCCATCATCATCGCCGCCCGTGCCGCTAGCGTCTTTGGTCTAGGAGCCTTTAGCAACTTCATCACCAAAGGCGAAAACATCTCCATGCCAGGCCAAATCGTTCTGTGGTGGGGCGGCCTGAGAGGATCGGTATCCGTTGCCCTGGCCCTGAGCGTACCTGAGTCCTTGCCACAGCGAGAAGAGATCATTGCTGTGGTCTTCGGCGTCATGCTCTTTACCCTGCTAGTCCAGGGGCTCACTACCCAGCCGCTGCTCTCTTGGCTAAATTTGCTAGGCGATCAGCCCACCCGGCAAAAGCATACCCAGCTCATTGCCCATCGCGTTGCGCTCAACCGAGTCCTCGACCGACTCAGGCAGCTCATTGAGCGCCAAGAGGTAGACGAAGAATTCGCTAGATATCAAATGGCCTTAGTAGAAGGACAGCTAGAAGAAATTCAGGAAGACCTCGTGAAATTGCAGCGATCCAACCCAGAGATACTAGCCTATGCTGCCGAACAGATTCGAGATGAGCTACTAGCAATAGAGTCAGACACCTACGCTGAGTTTATCCGAGCCGGACAGCTTAAAGACGAGCTTGCGCCCTTGCTACAAGACGTACTGCCCCAAGAAAAAACTGTCTAGAGCAGCATCAGCATTGAGAATCTCTGCTCTCTTGCTCCCTTTTTTCCCTACTCCCTTTTTCCCCTACTCCCTTTTTCCCCTACTCCCCCACCAGCAATACCTAAATTCCTAAGCTTGACGTTGCCCTGTCAAAACCTGCCACTACTCTTTCTGACCTGAATTACTTTCCAGGGTTTCATGCTCTAGCTTCAAACGCTTTTCCAAGTCTTGAATTTCATCTCGCCTTGCCGCCGTTTCCAGGGCTCTGCGGCGCACCTCCTGGCTTTGTAGCGTTAAAGACTGCCGCCACTGTTCAGCCCGCTCACGCTCTTCTTCCAATCCCTTTGGAGTGAGGCCTGGCGTCAGATAGTCAGAAACAAACTTCATCACCCACTCTGTCGCATCCGTAGCTGAAATCATCTGATTATCAGCATCTAGCTCTAGCAGCACTAGTACCTGCTCGTTCACTGCAATAGGCTTAGAGACTGTAATCATCTGGGGTGGCGTTATCAGCTCCCAAGTATGCTCATATTTGTTAACCGCTAAAAGCTGAAGCTGAACACCGTTCAAGGGCGAGCCGCCCAAATGAGTACTGGCCAAATGAGTACTGCTAGACGGAGATGCGGTATGAACCTTTGCCAAATATTGCATAGATGCGCAGATCTTTAAAAAACACGTAAAACAGCGGTAGCCCGTAAAAGTATCTGTACCCGTTAAAGATACCTGTCTCAATGCGTAAAGCTACTATAAAGTTAATTCGTATAAAGTTAATTCGCAAGTTAACACCAGCGAACAGATCTTTAGATTCCATTACGTAAAACCTGCTGGTTGCCTAGCGTAGACTCTATCACCCAAAAAACCTCAGAGGTTTACGATGATGAACTTATCACAGCTTTGTTACCGCAAAATAAGTTGTAAAGTACTAAGCTACAAAAGGACTGACGACACAGCAAAGTTGGCATAGCCACTCCTTGTTTAGCACTCCTGGATCCTCTAATAATTAGCTTAAGTTGATGACCCAGTCTGCTCGATTTGAAGATAGCTCTGCCCAAAACAATCTTCCCATAAAGGCCTTTTCTCAAGCTGAAAAGTTTGAAATTTTAAGCGCTTACTTGGATAATGAGGCGACTGAGCAAGAGCAGCGTTGGATAAAACATTGGCTGTTGTCAGATTTACAGCTTCAGCAGCAGTATCAAAATCAGCTAAAGATTCGCGCTGCGATCAGGCAGCTCTAACTGCTTAGGGAGTCGCTTAGAAATAAAGTACCAAATATGTAAAGCTGAAACCGAGGCTGAGCGTAGCCGAAGGCCGGATGGACTGGTACTTTATTTAAACGCACGTCCCTTATGGCTATGCTTTTATCCTTCTGCCTTTTCGATCTGCTGCCGGATTTTATTGAGGTCAATGTAGCGATCGGTAACGTTTCTTAGCTCACGAGCGATCATGCCCTCTGTTGAGACCACCGTAATATGCGTATTTTTAGAGCGCAGCAGCTCAATTGCACGCTCAAAATCGCCATCACCGCTTAGCAACACGACTCGGTCGTATTGTTCTACGGTATTGAACATGTCAACTACGATTTCTATGTCTAAGTTAGCTTTTTGAGAATATCGGCCCGACGTATCGTCGTAGTATTCCTTGAGTACTTTGGTACGAACGGTATAGCCTAAGCTAATGAGTGCGTCTCGGAAGCCACGCTGATCTTGAGAGTCTTTGAGCCCTGTGTACCAAAAGGCATTGACCAAAGAAAGCCCTTCTGATTCTTGGACGAAATGCTCTAAAACCCGTTTGGGATCAAAAAACCAGCCGTTTTTTTGCTGGGCGTAAAACATATTATTACCATCTACAAAAATAGACAGTCGGTTGAGCGGGTGGGTAGCCATATGAGTTAAATAGTATCTAGATTAAATGCCTGATTGAGAAGAGAAGAAGGCTGTATCTTTAAGCGGCAAGAAGCAAAAAGCCTAAAGAGTAATGAATTCAGATATAAAGAAATTGAAATAAAGAGCAGTCTTACTGCAACCTAATGCGTATTGGATGGCAAATTTAGCTTAACCACGTCAGTTTTGACTTTCATCAGACCTCCATCTACGGATCGATCGATTGGGTCGGCGGGTATCGGCGGGTAAGTAATGCGCACAGATTGAGCTAATGGCCACGCAGCTGACTATTAATTTTTGGTAGTGATTTTCGGCAGGTGACTCCTATTAATTCATTCCTGAAAGAGCAGGAAGTGAGCGTATGTATATTTGCGTCAATCCTAACTATAGCTAGCTATAAGGAGAGTAGACGGTACTGAGGCGGCTAACGTTGGGAAGAGTTAAAAGAACCAAGCGTATATGCTAAGTGATAAGAACTAAAATAGAGCTTGCACAAATTGTACGTATACACTGGATATTATAAGCATTTTTTGAAAATCTACGTGCGATTTGATACAAGCTTAGCTGCGCATTCAATTAGCCGTGTATTCAACTGACTGCGCATTTCAGATAAGTGTGGCACTTTTTGATAAAGATCAAGCAGTCTTAACGAGTGGAAGATAAATTTTTACGATGGCCATGCCTAAACCCTCTGGTACTTCTCGCTCAAGTGCATCTAACGCTGTCACCGCAACGCTAACCGCCAAAGACAGGCTGAGGGCTTGGCACCGTGACTCGGTTGCTAAGCACTGGCGCTTTGCACTGTCGGGTGCTTGTGTGGCGATCACAGCCGGTGCGGTCGGTCTCAACTTAGGCATTGTCAACCTATTGGAAAGGCAAACACAGAGCCTGTATTTTGAGCTGAGAGGGCCAGTTACCCCCCCCAAAGACATTGTTATCCTGGCGATCGACGAAGACTCGCTTTCGCAAGGTCAGTACTATTCAGAAGATCCGGAGCGGTATAAGTCGCTTCAGCCGATTGAGTCGTGGCCCTGGAAACGAGAGGCCTACGCTACTGTAGTTACGAAACTGATGGCGGTAGGTGCAAAAGCAGTCGCCATTGACGTTACGTTTCCATCGCCTAGCTACTACGGCAAAGCTGACGATGATGCGCTCACTGAAACCCTGAAGCGCTATGGAAATCACGTTGTCCTAGCTGCTAAGTACGACACTATCAACCTGCATCAGGGCAACCTGTTGCAGGCTTCCTTGCCGCTTGTTGAGTTTCAAGATGCTGGGGCGCATGTCGGGGTGATCAACTTCCTCCTAGAGCCCGACCATCAAATTCATCGATTGGGCCAAGAGTTCTTAAGAGAGCTAGCCCAAAATGAGGCAAACTTCTCAAGCACTTCTGCCACCATATTGGATAATGACGATTCACCGCTCTTAAGTTTTGCCGAAGCTACGCTAGAGGCGGCTGATAAAGAATACGATTCGGCTTCTAAAGAAAACATCTTTTTTTATGGGCCAGATAACACGTTTGAGCACATATCGTTTTGGAAAGTGCTCGACGATGATCCATGGCAAAACGAGCTTAAGGGCGGTCGTTCTTTCACCGGTAAGACTGTCATCATCGGAACAACAGCAAAGGTACATCAAGACTTTCACCCAGCACCTTTCTCAGAAAGCTTACTCTATCCGCAGCCCATGGCTGGGGTAGAAATACTCGCTAATACGGTCGCGACTTTAGAAAATAACTTGTCGCCTACTCGGCTAGTCAAAAGTCCTTTGATTAATGCGCTGATCGTTTTAGGATTGGGACTGACGGTTGCCGGACTGATGAACCGTACGAAGAAGCCTCTTGGTCGAGTATTGGTAGCTGGCGGTGGGCTGGGCATTTGGGCGCTGGTTAGCTATGGCGCTTTCGTGGGTAGCCGTATCATTCTCATTTCGGGAACCCCCATGCTCGCAATTTTTAGCATGGGCCTTCTAGACTTTGGGGTGAGCTTTGGCTCGGATAGGCTCAGACGCAGGCAGCTGCGAACCTCTTTAGCTCGCTACGCAACCTCTCCGCTGGTACAAGAAATTATTAGCCAGCAAGATGACTTTCAAGATTTGCTGGATGTTAACCGGGCAGATTTGATTGGTAAGCTGCTGCGCGATCGCTATCGCATCATAAAAATACTAGGCTCGGGTGGCTTCGGTGAAACTTACCTGGCACAAGATACGCTTCGTCCAGGTAACCCCGTTTGCGTCGTTAAGCAGCTTAAAATCGTCAGTGACAATCCTAAAGCCCATCATCTAGCCAGACGACTGTTCGAAGCCGAAGCGGTGGTATTAGGCCAGCTAGGCGAGCATCCTCAAATTCCGCGTCTGCTTGCTTACTTTGAAGTACAGGAGTCTTTTTACCTGGTGCAAGAGATGATAGAGGGCAAGCTGCTGCGCAACCTGCTCTCTCGCAGCCGTCTTTCTCAGCGGGCAGTCGTTGAGCTGCTGCGAGATTTACTACCCGTTATCAGCTTTGTTCACGCTCACGGTGTCATTCACCGCGATATCAAGCCCTCCAATATTATTCGTCGCAAGGCTGACGGTCACTATGTATTAATTGATTTTGGCGCAGTTAAAACCATTTCCACCAAGCTAGCAGGCGCTGCCACTCAAGTCACCTCTACAGTAGGCATCGGCACTCAGGGATACATGCCCAGTGAGCAATCTGCTGGAATGCCGTCCGTTCGCAGTGATATCTTTGCGCTGGGCATTACGGCGATTGAAGCGCTAACAGGTCGTCCCCCCCACGCATTCAAGCGCGGAGAGAACGGAGAAATTATTTGGTCTCACATTATTGAAGACATCTCTCCAGCGCTGTCTCACATCATCAATCAAATGGTGCGCTACGACTTCAACAATCGCTACGATTCAGCCCAAAGCGTCATAGATAACCTTGAACAGCTAGACGACACTAAGCTAACCGATGCGCCAGCGATCGTTAACCCAAGCTTTCGAGCAGTGCCTGCAACGACACTAAACCAGGGAACCAGGCCAGGGGTAATCGACACTAACTCAGCCCTAGATAACACTCAAATTTTGCCGCCCGGCTGGCCCGATGAACTGCAATCCCAGATGGAAGATGCATCAGATGAATTAGCATCTGATGCATCTTCTGAAAGCTAATGAAGGACTAATCCTAAAACTGAGTTAGGCAGTCCCTCACAGCAAAACTCGCCCGTTTCCAGTCGCAGGCGGGTTGGCTGATCCCTGTCCAGGTGTTTGCCCGCCCGTCGCCGGGGCATCTCCGCTTGAGAGACCTCCTCCCTGACTCGTTGCATCGCCCGTTGAAGGTGGCACATTGCCTGGAAGATTCGCAGGCAAGTTTATGGGGTCAAGAACATGCTCCAAAGTGCTCCCACCTATTTCAGGTTTAAAGGGAACATCAGTCACAGGGTTATTGATCGCTGAGGGTATCACCAGCACATCCGCTGTAGGCACAGCAGTTGTAGGCGTAACAGCCGTTCCAGAAGATGTACCCGTGGGGCCAGCAGATGTGCTATCTCCACTATTTCCATTGAGCAGCAAGGGTGGATTGATCGCAGGAGGAAGTCCACCTGTCGCCGCAGGGGGCACTGTCGGCCCGACAGGAACTAGTGAAGTAGACGGATTTAGGATAGGCACAATGGGCTCTGCGCTACTAGGTGTCTGCGTTCCTTCTGGAAGAGTAGGTGGAGGGGCATCGCTAGGCGTCCCACTATCTGTTGGAGGTGTGCCTGTTGGAG
>JBGTGK010000161.1:0-3945 GCA_041746795.1 Phormidesmis sp. | reverse complement strand
GTCGCTATGCGCCTATGGCTCGGTTTCAAGAGTTCACGGCGCTTTCCCCTGGACGCGATGCGGGTGCGCTGCTGCCGGACGGCCCTACTTACAGCTTCAGTGGAAAAGTACATTTTCACGGGCTGACCTTTGGCTATAGTTCTGAAATGCCTGTGCTAAAAAACATTGAGCTGCTGATTGAGCCGTATCAAACGGTTGCGCTGGTGGGTCGCTCAGGCTCGGGTAAGTCCACTCTCGTAAAGCTGTTGCTGCGCTATTTTGAACCTGACAGCGGCGCGGTGCTGATAGATGGAAAAGACATTCGTCAGCTAGACGTAACCGGCTATCGTAAGCGTCTGGCAATTGTTCATCAAGAGGTGGATATTTTTAACGGCACCCTGATGGAGAATTTGCTGTATGGAAATCCGACGGCTAGCTTTGAAGAGATTAAGCAGGCCTGCCAAATTGCCCAGGCCCACGATTTTATTCAACAGCTGCCCAATGGATATTTCACGACTGTCGGAGAACGCGGCGTCCGGCTCTCGGGCGGGCAAAGGCAGCGAATTGGGATTGCTAGAGCCCTGATTGTCAATCCAGATGTGCTGGTGTTTGATGAGGCGACTTCTAGTCTGGACTATGAGTCGGAGCGGGCTATTCAGATGGCCATGCGATCGCTCTTTGGCACCCGAACGCTGATCATCATCGCCCACCGCCTGAGCACCGTTCGCGATGCCGACAAAATTGTTGTACTCGACAAAGGCAGCATTAGCCAGGTGGGCAGTCATGATGAGCTGCTAGAAAAAGGCGGGCTCTATCAAAGGCTTCATGCTTTACAAGAGAGTGGTGAGCTGATGGATTAGCGTCCATTAACGCAGGTGCCTTACCAAAATGCTCCTGACATCGCCCTGGCGAGGCGTAATGATTAGCTGATTGTTGGGGATAGGCACCAAAAGGCTCCACAGCGCGTTCTCAAGGTATCGAAGCGTGTGTAACAGATGTGTCCGTAAGAAGCTTCTATTGGCTTTATTCGATAAAAGTGTCTTAGGCCACTCGACAGAGGCTATAGTTCTGTTTCAATAGCATCTGTGCATTACACTAGGCGTAAGCTTGGCGGTACTCACAATGGTTGCTAACCAAATTCGCTGGACAGTTCGAGACCTAGAGGTGATGCCTCGGCGGGACAAGGTAACGAACGAAGAGACAAGGAAGCAAAGCTTAAGCTCTATTCTCTCTAGCTCTATATGGTGTTCAAGAGTATTGGATTGCTAACTGGCGTCTTAAGAATATTGAAGTTTACCGAAGAGAGAACGCCCAGTTGCGGCAAGTCGCTGTGCTGTTTATAGGCGACACTTTGACGTCACCGCTCTTTCCAGGATTTCAGTGTGCCGTCGCTAGCCTTTTTTCGAAATAACTAGCAGCTACTCAGCAGGTGCGTGATACTCGATTTGAACGCGATCGCTAAACCGACTCTCTTTTTGGTGAAAAGTCTCCTTCTTCACAACTTTCAACCCCAGTGCTTCAAACTGGGCTAGCTCACTTTCAGACAGCGGCCAGGGTGGGCCATCGTTAACCGCCTCAGAGGGCCGGGTGTAGGTGGCCATAAGTAAGGTGCCGCCAGGTTTTGGCAGGGATGCGATTTGGGCGATCGCCTCACGTCTCACCGATACGGGCAGTGCCTGAACTGTCCGAAACTCAAACACTATATCAAATGAACCGGGCCAGCTAGTAGGCAGGTCGAATAGGTCAGCAGTTACGTAGTCAACGCTGGTTTTGGGAGAACGTTCTTTGGCCCAGGCGATCGCACTTTCTGAAACATCAAACGCCGTAACCGCAAACCCTGCCGCTGCTAGTGCTTCGGCGTCGTTGCCCAAGCCGCAGCCCACCACAATTGCAGAACGGCCTTTACCATCGACGCCTTTAAGCCAGCTAGTTAGGTAGGGAACGGCCTTCGGCAGCGCCCAGGGCACCTGAGAGGTATCACCTGCCGCCTGCGCGTACAGGGGCTCGAACCAGTTGTATGTATCTTTCATGCGCGTTTTGCATTAGTCATGGTCTAAATATTCTAATGCCTTCATGCTAAAGTAAGTACCACTTGCAGAATGTGGCCATTCCAGTCTGATAGTTAGTACGGATACTCACTATAGTATCCCCATTGTTAACACTTCTCTCTATGCCACAAGCAGGAAAACAATTGATGGTTGCATAATGCAGGACAACGCTTCAAATGCCTCTTAATTCAAGACTGGGCCTCGGTTTGGCTTTAAGCCTCAGCGCTGGATTCAGCGCTCCTATGATTGCGCCTGCTATTTTGAGTAACGTTTCCACAAGCAACAGCTTCGCGAGTTCTTTCGCTCAAGCTCAAACGCCCCAGGCTCAAACGCCCCAGGCTCAAATGCCTGCTTTCTCAGATGTTTCTGCCGACTACTGGGCGCACGATTACATTGAAGGACTCACCAAGTTCAACATTATCAGCGGCTTTGGCGACGGCACTTTTAGGCCCAACGATCCGGTTACCCGCGCTCAGTTCGCGGCTATTTTGCGTCAGGCATTTTTACAGTCGCAGCCAACCACCGCTCAATCGTTTAAAGATGTGCCTGCTAATTACTGGGCAACGGGTGCGATCGCCTCAGCCCGCTCAGCCGGTTTCCTTTCCGGCTATCCCGACAACACCTTCAAACCCAATGACCGAATTCTCCGAGTACAGGCACTGGTTTCATTAGCCAACGGATTAAAATATCCTGCCGGTAATCCGCAGTCTTTATCCAGTTACAAAGACGCTGACACTGTTCCTGCCTACGCTCGACCCAGCACCGCTGCCGCTGCCCAATCAAATCTCGTCGTTAGCTATCCTGCACCCGGTCAAATTTCGCCCAATCGTGCGGCGAGCCGAGCTGAAGTGGCGGCCTTTGTTTATCAGGCGTTAGTCAAGGCGGGTCGCGTCGCTCCAATTGCTGCGAAGCCGGAAAGACGCTGGCAAATAACGCCGACAATGACGATTCCAGCTCAATCATATCGAGTGAGTCTGAGTGAGAATGGTCAGCGACTAGCGGCCATAACCAACCTCGACCAAAATATTCAAAACCTTGGTGCCCCTAGCTCAGCTATTCAGGTGTGGAACCCTCAAACAGGTTTATTACTTAAAACAGTTACCGCAGTGGCTCCAGATAATGTCTTTGATGCGATCGCTATCAACAAAGATGGAACTAAAATAGCCTTTATTAAAACAACGCTATCAACAGGTGCGATACAGCTAACGGTGCAGACTATTGAAGATGACAGAGTGCTGCTAACTAAGTCTTTGAACCCGCCTAAAGACCAGATTCCTAAAACAAACTATCCGATAGTGCCCGGTCTGCTCAACGTTGTTTTTAGTCCTGACGGCAAGCAGTTGGTGACTCAAGTTTCGCTCAGTACGCCTGGTGATATAAACCAGTACACCATTTATAATCGTTTCGACTTTCAGGACATCGCAACGGGGAAGGTCACACAGTCTATAGATATGCCGTTTCTGGACGGACTGGACGTCAAACCCATCTTGAGTCCTGATGGCAATCTTTTAGCTACGCCTAGCCTTCTTCCCCGACGTCCTACCTCCTCGTTGAGTGTAGTTATATGGCGACGAAACAACAACCGATTCGATCCCTTAACGGAGCTGCCAATCGGATTCTTTGGTAGTACAATGGCTTTTACCAAAAGTAATTTATTGACCATAACTACGAGCAAAAATTACGACACTTGGAACCCTCAAACCGGCGAACGAGTTCAAAGCAATGTGTTACCTAGTGAGGAATGTATTCAGGAAGGAGATATTCTTCCTGGTTCAGACGGAACTTCTTACTTCGCTGGTACTTACCCTAACCTGGGAGAATGCTTTGGCAACATTCAAACGGGAGAGTTTCAAAGAAACCTGGATGGATTGTCGAATAACCTTGAGAGCGGGGTCTTTAGCGGTGATGGAGACACCAT
>JBGTGK010000160.1:0-22070 GCA_041746795.1 Phormidesmis sp. | reverse complement strand
TAAGTTCTAAAGTTTCGTCACTAATTAAAGTATCTACTATGCGTTCACGTAAGAATTCTCAACCTTGTGATTCAACAGATAGCGATGCACTTCAGTCAGATTCGTCTTCGCATGGGCAAGCTGATGATGCAGATCAAGATGTGATGTGCCTGGTATATCCAGACGGCAGAACAACCACCGTTGCGCCTGGGCCAAACTCATAAATAAGCCCGCTATAAATTAAGACTGCCCTATGCTCCAGTTAAATCTGCTCCAGTCAAATCTATTAAGGAAAGCAGGCTTTAGGAGCGTCATGGGCCTGTTTTTGTCACGGGGCTGTGCGGTGTGCGATCGCCCGACCTCGCAAACATTCTGTCTCGACTGCCAGCGCCAGGTTTTTCAGACTGAAACAGCCCCGCATCAGGCGAAAGATCAGCCCGATCTACAGGGCGATTCAGCGCTGCCCATTAGCGCACTGGGCCTTTATGACGGTTCGCTGAAGCGGGCAATTTTGGCGATGAAGTATGGTGATCGCCCTGAAGTAGCCAAGCCCCTTGGCACAGCCCTTGGCTGGCACTGGCTGGCTCAGCAGTCGCAGACATCGTGGCATAAAACAGCGAAAATCGCTCGTGGAAACGCTCTTTACGCACTGCCTATTCCCTTACACGCCACTCGTCAAAAGAGCAGAGGGTTCAACCAGGCCGAGCTAATTGCCCGTGCCTTCTGCCAGGTTAGCAAAGTGGCATTGCTGGCTGATGGGCTCTTACGAGTCCAGGCAACGCAGCCTCAGCATGAGCTGGGCCTAGCTGAGCGTCAGCAAAACCTTGAGCAGGTGTTCCAGGTAGGCAAGTCGTTACATCAGCGGGCAGATCGCACCCGAGCGAAAGGCAAGGCGAGCCCGTCTGTTTTGCTGGTTGATGACATTTATACGACAGGCGCTACCGTGCAAAGTGCAGCAGCTACCCTTAGGCAATCAGGTATTTCTGTTAGAGGAATCGTGACGGTGGCTAGAGCAGCACTGTGAGAGCTTAGGGAGTCGCTTAGAAATAAAGTACCAAATATGCAAAGCTGAAGCCGAGGCTGAGCGTAGTCGAAGGCCGGATGGACTGGTACTTTATTTAAACGCACGTCCCTTAGATAAAAGCTCAGGTAAAAGTTAGGTAGAAAGCTAGTGAACAAAATATCTTTCAATCTGTAGCGTCAATCTATAGCGGCTTGAGTCGGTAGCGCTGTTGGATTATCAGCAGGATTTGCTAGGGCTGAAAAGGCTAGCTGAGGATCTAAGCCGGTGATTTGTAAGAACTGGCTAGGCGTTACCCCTATCGTTACCGTGTCTGAATGCACGGTGTCTAACTGCCACTGCTTAATGCGCTCATGAGCCGCCGCTAAAAAAGCCACTCCTTTTTCCATCGGAATTGTTAGCCAGTTCTGAGCGAGCGTTTCTACCAGCGCTAGCTCAATTAGCCCATGAGGATACTGACTTAAAAGCTCACTAACGTAAGCGTCGAACCTATTAGCACCATCGTTTGCGCCCATGAGCCGGTAGCTATCAATAATGTGTTGTACGCGCTGCTGGCTGATGCGCTGCTGTATGTCCATGAGTTCCTAATCGTTTCAAGCGCCGAACATAGCGTTGTCAATACAGTTCCTAAAGCAGATCTTATACTTTTTGGGTGTGCTAACCTAATTCGCTTTACATAGTGCAAGATTGATAGGAAAAGTTTTAAAAAGTTATGGATGCTACGCTGCTACTAAAAGGCTGTCGGCTGGTCGGCTCAAATGAAACGGCAGATGAAACGGCAGATGAGCAGGCAGCGCCGCTAGTAGATATTGCCATTGTCGATAATCGGATTGAGGTGATCGCCCCCAACCTCGCCATCACCGCCGCCAGGGAGCTGAATGTTGACGGACGGCTTGTGAGCGCGCCCTTTGTAGAATCACACATTCATTTGGATTCGGCCCTAACGGCGGGCCAGCCCAGGTGGAATGAAAGCGGCACCCTGTTTGAAGGCATTGAGATTTGGCGAGAGCGCAAGGCCAGCTTGACCCTAGAAGATGTCAAAGCTCGGGCCATTCAGGCGCTTAAGCTACAGGCCAGCAAAGGTGTGCTATTTGTCCGCAGCCATGCAGACGTGAGCGAGGCCAGCCTGACGGCGCTGAAGGGTTTGCTCGAAGTCCGCGAAGCCGTCAGAGATTGGCTGACGTTGCAGGTAGTGGCGTTTCCTCAAGATGGGCTGTACGGCAGCGAGCAAAACGAAGGGCTGATGGAAGAATCGCTGCGGCTAGGGGCCGATGTGGTTGGCGGCATTCCCCACTATGAGATGACCCGTGAAGACGGCGTGCGCTCGGTGCATCGCATTTTCGAGCTGGCGCAGCAGTATGGCCGATTGATTGACATTCACTGCGATGAAATTGACGATCCGCAGTCACGATTTTTAGAAGTTGTGGCAGCCTGCGCGATTCGGAGTGGGCTTAAGGGGCAGGTAACCGCTAGCCATACCACGGCATTTGGCTCTTATAACGACGCTTACGCGCTGAAGCTGATGGGGGTGTTGAGGCGATCGCACATTAACTTCATCGCCAACCCGCTGATTAACATCACGCTACAGGGCCGCACGGATACTTACCCCAAGCGCCGAGGCGTCACCCGCGTAAAAGAGCTGTGGCAAAGCGGCCTTAACGTCAGCCTAGGACATGACTGCATTCAAGATCCGTGGTACAGCTTGGGCACCGGAAATTTGCTATCGGTAGCCGAAATGGCCGTACATGTTTGCCAAATGACCGGACTCAATGAAATAGACGCCTGCTTTGACATGGTGACAAAATGCGGGGCTCGCACCCTAGGCATTCAGTCCGACTACGGCATCGAAGTTGGCAAACCGGCTAACTTAATCGTGTTAGACGCATACAGCCCATATGAGGCAATTCTAGAAAGAGCAACCGTTAAAACCGTCATTTCTCAAGGCCAGATAATCGCCGAAACAGCCCCACCCGTCCACACATGGCACGGCTCCAAACCGTAGGCAAGCCGTAAGGGCACACCCTCGTGGTTGTCTTCCGCCCATCATCCTCCGTAATCAGTAGTGAAACGGAATCGTCAGCAAAGGCGTTAGGGCAAAGGCGATCGCCATCCACTGCCAGGGCAAAATCCTAAACGCCCCTGCGCTCTCACTCACTAGCGGCGCATCCTCACACAGCAAAGCGTCAATTCGCTGCGCCAGCCGACTGCGAGGGGCCGCACAGCTAAAGGCAGCACACACCGACTCTGCCACTATCGGCGCGGTCATCACGCTCATCAGCGATTCAGCCAGCACCAGCGTATCAACACTGCGCGCCGCCCACCTATCAGCTCTAATCTCCCTGAGTAAAAGCAGCTCTTGCCACAGCGACTCACTGTAAGGTAGCCACTTTGTCAGCCGCCGCAGGCCGCCCAGCCAAAAAAACCAAAACGTATCTCGATAGTGACCATGCCCCGCTTCGTGAGCCAGCACCGCCGCTAAATGCTCATCGTCCAGGTACGTCAAAAGTCCCTGGCTGACCACCAGCTCTGAGGGCCAAAGCCCCACCTGAGCGCTGAACACCGCAGACACTTCTAAAATTCGGCTCATCACCTGTCTTTGGCTTGCCCCCTGTCCTGTTTGGATCAGGGCTTGAGGGTGTTGCTGCATCTCACGCCGCGTTCTAAAGGCAATCCAGCTTAGGTAAGTCCATACGGCGATCGCTGCCAATACAAAAGCGAAAGAGATGGCGTAGCTCAGCTGGCCGTCCCAGGGGTGGGTTGTGCTGTAGCCCATGGTAATGACAGCGACGGCACTCGTCAGCAGTAGCAAAGGCGGTACTACAAAAGCTATCAAGGCCTGATGCCAGCGACGTTGCCAGCTCAAGCTAGGCTGAGCGACGGGTTGATTTGAACGGTCTGTAAGCTGGGCTACGAGGCGGATAGCAATAGAAACCGCAGCGGCAGTGCCCAGCAGGTGCAAATGCATCATGATGATTGCTCCCGAGCCTGGCGGGCGTCTTTTATTTTTTGGGCGATCGCGTCCATTTGCGCCAGGCTATCGTCGTCTAGCGTGTCGGCAAAGGCGGCGACAATTTCAGGGCTACCCACGGCTAAGAAGCGATGCAGCTGTTCGTGGGCCTTGAGAATTTCGGCCTGCTGCTGGGAGATGCGCGATCGCCAAACGTGAACTCGATTTTCGCGGTCGCAGCTCACCCAACCCTTTTTCACCAGCCGCTTCAGCACCGTAGACACGGAAGAATACGTCAGCTCTCGGTCGATATCATTCAAAATATGCTGATGAATAGCCGTCGCTGAGGTTGGCCCAAGCTGCCATAAAATCTCAACAATTTCAGACTCTAGCGGCCCGAGCGAAAGGTTTTTAGGCTGGTAGGGCGGAAAGGGAGCCATTTCTTTAAATCAGCTAAAAAGGCCTCTCAGGGCCTGAGAAGCCTTTAGATAAACACGCTATGAGGACAGTTGGCAAGCGACCGGCTGTCGAGAAACTACACGCTCACAGGCGTGCGCTCAACCACCGCAGCTTTAAGGGCGGCGGCCTTGTCAGTTTTCTCCCAGGGCAGATCTAGATCATCACGGCCAAAGTGACCGTAAGCCGCTAAGTCCTGATAGAAGCGACCGTTGCGCTCTGCGGGCAGTCCGCACAGGTTAAAGGTTTCGATGATGCCTGCCGGACGCAGCTCAAAATGCTCGTTTACCAGCGACAGCAGCTTGTCATCAGAGACCTTGCCCGTGCCAAACGTTTCAACAAAAATACTGGTTGGGCGAGCCACGCCAATGGCATAGCTTAGCTGTACTTCGCACTTGTCAGCGAGACCAGCGGCCACGATGTTTTTTGCAACGTAGCGGCAGGCATAGGCTGCGCTGCGGTCAACCTTTGTCGGATCCTTGCCGGAAAACGCGCCGCCGCCATGCCGAGAATAGCCGCCGTAGGTATCGACGATGATTTTGCGGCCAGTGAGCCCCGAGTCACCTTGAGGGCCACCAATTACAAACTTACCGGTGGGGTTCACTAGGAATCGAGTATGGTCGTCAGGCTGCAAGTCCAAACCCTTGAAGGCGGGCAGAACCACTGATTTCCACAGATCTTGCTTGATTCTGGCCTGGACTTCTTCGTTACTACTAAGCTCGTCAATGGTCTCTGTATGCTGAGTAGACACCAAGATCGTGTCAATACCGACTGGCTTGCCATCTTCGTACTGAACGGTCACCTGAGTTTTACCGTCTGGCCCCAGGTAGGCAAGCTCACCGCTTTTTCTGGCGGCAGCAAGCTTTTGAGAAATGCGGTGAGCCAGGCAAATAGGCAAGGGCATTAAGTCAGGCGTTTCGTTGCAGGCAAAGCCAAACATAATTCCCTGATCGCCCGCCCCGATGGCATCCCAGCGTTCGTCGCTGGTTTGCTCGCGAGTTTCCTGAGCGTGGTCTACGCCCAAGGCAATGTCAGCCGACTGCTCATCTAGCGCAATCAGTACGGCGCAGCTATCAGCCGAAAAGCCGTTGTTTTTTGGGTTGGTGTAGCCAATTTCGGCAATCTTTTGGCGCACAACTTTAACAAAGTTAGTCGTTGCCGTAGAGGTGATTTCGCCGGTAACCACGACCAGCCCTGTGTTGACCACAACCTCGGCGGCCACGCGACTGCTGGGGTCAAGCGCCAGCACTGTGTCTAAAATCGTATCCGAAATTTGATCGCAAATTTTATCGGGATGTCCCTCTGTAACGGACTCTGATGTAAATAGGTAGCGACGCGACAATAGCCAATCCTCCTTAATCGTGATTCAAAAATGCCTTTTTACGAGTATTCACTACTTTGATGTAGGTACCAATCTAAACAATTAATGGAGATCTAGCTGAAACTTTCAATTGAAGCTTTCAATTTGGCTCAGATGCTCAAAGGTTACAACCGCCACATTCGCTGCTAGATTCGGTACTATCTCTATTGTAGGCGGGCGTTGCCATCCTCCTGTCATGCCTAAAAATCCGGCAGCGCCCTGCTGCGCCAGCTGTAAGTCAGCAGCAGAATCGCCGACAATCAGCGTAGCTGAGCTATTCACGCCCATTGCCTGACAGGCAAACTTCAAGAAGTCGGGATGGGTCTTAGGGAGCGTTTCTGGAGCCGCGCCACAGTACCAGCCAACGTCAGTAAGCTGGTGGTGGTTCACGAAGGCAGCGACTTCTGAGTGCGTATCAGCAGAAACAATGCCCAACTCCACGCGTGCGGAGCGAAGCTGCCGCAGCAGCAATGCCGTGCCTTCCATTAAGGGTGTCTGAGTCACTTTGGCAGGCAGGGTCGCTTCAGCCTGCTGAAAAGCGTTTTCGACTAAGTTTAGGGCAGCTATCCAGCCGTAGCCTGCGGCGGCTACGTAGGCAGCGGCGGCTACTTTATTTTCTGTACGGCTGCCGACGGCCATCAGTCCGGTCGGATCGAGGCTGTCATCTTGCAGACCAAAGGCTGAGAGAATCGGATCCTGCAAACCAGGAACTTGAGCCTCAATGAAGCGCGATCGCTCCTGCCCCAAAGCCAATAAGTAAGTTTCTACATTCGCCAGCGTACCGTCCTTATCAAAAAGCAAGGCCTGAATATTTTCAAAGCGGTGACCCCGGCATTGAATGGTAGCCATACGATAAACTCCTCCTTAAAGCAAGGCAGCAAGCAGCAGAAAATCAAAAAAGGAAAAGACCCACAGGCCTTTTCCTTCGTAATTAAAACCGATCGATACTCAAGGCAGTTCTGGCCTTACTCAGCCACAGCCAGGTCTTCTTCTTCCACGGCGTAGTCAGCATCGTCAGCTGGCGCTTCACCACTTTCACCCATAGCCTTCTGCCTTAACTGCTCGCGATAGCGCTCAGCCATCTCGTCGGCTTTTTCGTACACCAGCTCAGGATTTTTCACCATGTCGCCCGGCTCAGGCTCAAGCTGCTTGGTCGAGAGTGAGATCCGACCGCGCTCAGCATCTAGATCAATAATCATGACCTTAATCTCGTCGTTGACATTGAGCACTGAATTAGGCGTATCAATATGATCGTGTGAGATCTCAGAGATGTGCAGCAGGCCGCTCACACCGCCGATATCGATAAATGCACCGTAGGGCTTAAGGCCACGAACGGTACCAATGACCACTTCGCTGACCTGTAGGCCATTCATCTTACGCTCAACCAGGGCGCGACGATGGCTCAGCACCAGACGGTTGCGCTCTTCATCTACTTCTAAAAACTTCAGGGGCAACTCTTCGCCAACCAAATCTTCCTTGGGCTTGCGAGTGCTGATGTGAGAACCCGGAATAAAGCCGCGCAACCCTTCAATGCGAACTAGCGCGCCGCCTCGGTTGGTAGCAAATACAATAGAGCGAACGGTGGCATCTTCCTGCTGAAGCTGGCGCACGCGCTCCCAGGCTCGCATGTACTCAATTCTACGAATGGAAAGCGTGAGCTGGCCGTCTTCGTTGTCATCCGTAAGGATGAAAAACTCACGAGTTTCATTCGACTGCAAAACTTCTTCAGCGCCTTCAACCCGGTTAATAGACATCTCCTGAATGGGGAGATAGGCGGCAGTTTTTGCTCCGATATCGATCAAAGCGCCCCGAGGTTCGATGCTAAATACCGTGCCAGGTACGATATCGCCGGGGTTGAAGTTGTAGTCGTATTGGTCTAAAAGTGCCGCAAAATCCTCATGCGTAAAACCAATATCATTTTTCTGGGTATCCGGGTTGGCCATGCTAAATATGTTTTCCTACAGTTATTCTCCGAGAACGAGTGAACACCTTGCGAGCACACAGTCTTTGCAATTTTGATCTCTACGCTATAAACAGCTAGGGCTATAAACAGCTAGGAAGCAAAAGGAAAGCAGCACGCGCACCGCTTGTAAAGTCTTGTCTTAAGAGCTGTCCGAAAGCTCTACCAAGGTTGCAGGACTAAATTTATAAGTGGGAAAGGGCTTGATAGCCTTCAAGGTTTTCTGTCACAAGAACACTAATTGTAGATCAATAATGAGACAAAAGTCATTCCATTTTTTTGCTAAGCCTTAATCGGCGACACTAGGCGCTCTTCACCATCGCGCCGAGTGTCGGGCTCTTCTGTGGCGCGATCATCTGTAGGGCGATCGCCAGAGCTATCTGGCTTAGAACCCGTCGGCGGGCGAACAGATGATGCAGCGCTCTGAGCATAAGTATGCTTTTTAGCAGCACTACTTTCGCCCTTGAGCTGACTGAGCGCTTCCGTGAAATCGCGAATGCCCTGAAACTGACGGTAAACGGAGGCAAATCGCACGTAGGCGACTTCGCTAACCTGCTGTAAGCGCGCCAGTACGCGCTCGCCAATATTTTCACTGGAGACTTCTCGCACGGCCTGCTGCTGAAGATCGGCTTCTATTTCATCAACCAACAGCTCAATAGCATGAGCGCTGACGCCGGTTTTCTCGCAGGCGGTGACGATGCCTCGCAAGAGCTTAGAGCGATCAAACGATTCGCGATCGCCCCCCCGCTTAATCACTGTAATGGGCACGTATTCAATCCGCTCATAGGTCGTAAATCGGCGATCGCACGCTAGGCACTCGCGACGACGGCGAATGCTTCTGTCCAACTCGGCTGAGCGAGACTCTAAAACGCGGTTATTAGGATGCTGGCAAAATGGACACTGCATAGGACTTGAACCTCGAGTTCCCCTATCGCAACGTTACGACAAAACGAGCCCTTCAAAAAACTATAGCCAAAAAAAACAGAGGCTCAACTACTGTCTTAGGGGACGAGTTGAGCCTCTATACGTATCTTATTATGCATAGCCTAGTAGATTAACAGTCTTATTTAGCTGTTAATGCTAGTCCTTGGTGATCCTAGTCTTGAGCGATCATAGTCTTGAGCGATCCTAGTCCTTGGTAATCTTTGGGGGCTCGCGGAAGGCGATCGCAAAGAACAAAGTACCAATGATCATGGCGAAAATTAAAATGTAAGCAACGGCTTCCATATCCAATACTACCGAGTAAACGACTTGTTATCTTGACTGTAGCAAACATCGAAAGGCGATGACGTCACCGCCTTTCAATTAGTGAAGGACTTTATCCTTCAGTTAGCTCTTTTAGTTAGCTCTTAGCAGCAGTCTTAGTAGAGCGGTCACCCAGCTTCTGGTAGAAACCCCACTCAACCTGATCGGGAGATAGGTCAGGATCAACCCCTGCAAACACGTCTCTGAACAGCGTCCGGGCACCATGCCAGATATGACCAAAGAAGAACAGCAGCGCAAAAACCGCATGTCCGTAGGTGAACCAGCCGCGAGGGCTAGAGCGGAATACACCATCAGAATCCAAAGTTTTACGGTCGAATTCAAACGGCTCACCCAGCTGAGCCTTACGCGCATAGCGCTTTAGAGCCGCCGCATCAGTGATAGTTTGGCCACCTAGCTCACCGCCGTAAAAGTCAGCCGTTACGCCAGTTTGCTCGAAGCTGTACTTCGATTCAGCCCGACGGAACGGAATGTCGGCGCGTAGGACGTTGTCCTGATCCACCAAGACCACGGGGAAGGTTTCAAAGAAGTTAGGCAGGCGACGAACCGATAGCTCGCGACCTTCGCCGTCATGAAATACGGGGTGTCCCAACCAGGCAGTGGCAATGCCATCGCCAGAGTCCATTGGGCCAACGCGGAACAAACCACCCTTAGCAGGACTGTTGCCAACGTAATCATAAAACGCCAGCTTTTCAGGCACAGCTGAGTAGGCATCTTCTAAAGAAGTACCTCTAGCAACCGAACTCTGAACGCGACGATCGATTTCCTCAGCAAAGTAGCTGCCATCCCACTGGTAGCGGGTTGGGCCAAACAGCTCAATCGGCGTGGTTGCAGAGCCGTACCACATGGTTCCGGCTACCACAAAGGCTGCAAAGAACACAGCTGCAATTGAGCTTGAGAGCACGGTTTCGATATTACCCATGCGCAGCGCTTTGTACAGGCGCTGAGGCGGCCTAACCGTGAGATGGAAAAGTCCGGCAATAATGCCAACGATGCCCGCTGCAATGTGGTGAGCCACTACCCCACCAGGGTTGAATGGGTTAAAGCCCGCTGGCCCCCATTCGGGTGCTACTCCCTGAACATGGCCAGTGAGTCCGTAGGGGTCAGAAACCCACATGCCCGGCCCCCAAAGGCCAGTGAGGTGGAATGCTCCGAAGCCGAAGCACAGTAAGCCAGATAAAAATAGATGAATGCCGAACATTTTTGGCAGGTCGAGCGCAGGCTCACCCGTTCGCGGATCGCGGAACAAATCTAGATCCCAATAGACCCAGTGCCATACGGCGGCTAAAAACAGCAGACCCGACAGGACAATGTGGGCGAGAGCCACACCTTCAAAAGACCAGAAACCGGGGTTAACGCCGATTGCGCCGGTAACATCCCAGCCGCCCCAAGAGCCCGTCACACCCAGACGAGTCATAAAGGGAAGCACGAACATACCCTGTCGCCACATGGGGTTAAGGACAGGATCGCTCGGATCAAAAGTAGACAGCTCGAACAGGGCCATGGAGCCTGCCCAGCCCGCTACTAGCGCTGTGTGCATCAGGTGTACAGAAATCAGTCGGCCTGGGTCATTCAGAACGACGGTATGTACTCGGTACCAAGGTAGACCCATTGACTACGCTCCTCCTTGTGTTGATAATTGCGAATTGAAGTTTGACGCCTTTTAACAAGACCCCAGATACTAATAAGGCTACCAGATATATAACCTCTATAAACCTGTCAAGACTGGATATCTAGGGATTATCTTAGGGAAAGGGCTGGCGATCGCCCCACAGAAATCAGGTAAATTCAGGTAAAATTCAAGACATGGCTCGTATTAAGTTTGTTAAAGAAAATAAGGAAATCGAGGCTTCCCTCGGCTCCAACCTGAGATTTAAGGCGCAGGAAAATGACATAGATCTTTACACTTTTATGGGAAAGCTCGCCCAGTGTGGCGGCTATGGTCAGTGTGGAACCTGCGTCGTAGATATTGTCGAAGGTGGCGAGAACCTATCGCCTCGCACCGCCGCAGAAGAAAAGCTGCTGCGAAAGCGCCCTTCTAGCTGTCGTCTGGCCTGTCAGACCATCATTCAAGGGCCTGCCAGCGTGGAAACCAAGCCGGATAAAAAAGCAAGCCTTAAAAGAGCGAAAGCTGAAGCCGCTGTTACAGGAAGTGCCATTAATTCGGGCTCTGGTGAACCTGCTTCTACAGCCGCTGAATAAACCCCTCCTTTTAGCAGCAGTACAAGCGGCTTTGTAAGCAGCGATGCCTACTGATGCGGCTGGGGATGATATGCTGAGACCATAAGATTCAATGATCATTTGGGAGTTAGATTCGGCCTCATGGAAACTAATAAGTTAGGATTTGTCGCCAGCGTCTTATTCGTCTTCGTCCCTACGGTGTTTTTGCTGATCTTGTACATTCAAACAGCCAGCAAGAAAACAGGCTCATAGGCTATAGGTGATCGCATTATTTTCAGAAGAACAGCTCTCTGGAAACGATGAGAATTTACACCACCAAGATTGGAAAGTATACAGGCTCTATCATTAACGGCGCTCGTCAAGCCAAGTTCAGCAGACTTGATAAACGTTTTGGTGAAGAGCTTTTGCTTTTTTTAAGGCTTCGCCTTTTATCTGCGCCTTCTCAATGTTTTTTGCAGCACCGTATATATCAACACAGCGACAAATACAATCGGTAGAACCGTCTTAAAGCCTGCGGTAACCGAGGCGTAAAGGCCCGGTGACGGAAAGCGGACACCAACGTCTTGAGAACCACAGATTAGACGCTATAGCAGCGCGGTTCCTCCCAGAGAATTTGTAAATGCCAACAGAGCTACGCCGATCCAAACCAAGCCTATAAACTCTATAGACCAACGAAAAAAACGAAACGGACGCCTTGCGCTAGATGAGGTAACCGTTGACGGGGCTTCGGGGCCTGCTGAAGTCTGAGCATTTTTTGCACTGACTCGTTCATACCACTGCGAAATATTTTGGGCAGCTAAAGCACCTGACCAGCCAGCCACTAAAGAAGCCTGCACAGAGCTCAAGCCAATCATAACCGCTGACGAAACCGTCATTGGCGTAGAGGAAAAGTAAATAGGCCCGAAGGCCGCGACGCCACTACCCACCAGAGCAGCGCTAGTAATTTTGAGAATTGCCCGATAAAGCTGCACCTGCTTCAATCACCTGATTACAGATGATAATATTGAAGCGATTGTCACGGCTGGGCGCGCTCGATGTAAGGTCGAAAACGAGCATAACAACACCCTCAAGACAAAGGGGTACAACCTTGAGCATAACTTTGGTCATGGGCAAAACCAGCTAGCTGCCTTCCTTGCCACCTTGAACATCCTGGCACTGATCTTTCATACCCTGCTAGCTTTGAGTGATACAAAATATCGACTACTCAGAGCACACCTATCGACCCGAAAGACCTTTTTTAATGACCCACGCGCCTTGACTCGCTACGGTTGCTTTGATAGCTGGGCTCATCTACTGTCCTTCATGCTCTCACAGTGTTCGTATTCCAACCGGCTACTCGTTCATATTTTTGTAGGTAGCCACTGCCGAGGGCGAAATTCGGTTGAGATAGCGGAAGATCCAGTATTTGAAGACGGTATCCAAAATAACGGGGAACGTTGCAATGAAGAGGAAAATAAAGTTGCGGTTTGCAGGCAGACCAAGGTGAACGGATAGCCCCTCTAGCAACACTTCCCAGCCGTGAGGAGAGTGGAAGCCCACGAAAGTATCGGTGAACAAAATGATGATAAAGGCCTTGGCGCTGTCGCTGAGCCCGTAGATGATTTCGTCGAGAAAGGCTTTGAGGGTGGCTACTTTGTCTTTATAAGTGGTGAGCAGCAGGGAGAAGGTGAGGACGGCGATCGCATCGGCAAACACATTACCCACCGCATCGGCGCTGCGCTGACGATAGGTATCTTCAATTTCAAAGGCCTTTTCTCTGACTCGACTTTCGATCTCGCTTTCACCAATTTCGGGCGTTTTACCAATTAGAACCTCAAACCGAAGGCGCTCTTCGTACTGCTGCAATTCATGCAGGGCATCTTCCTCCATTTCCTCATTTAAGAAAACTTCTGCTTGGGTGATATCGCGCCCGCGATTGACAATTGGGCCAACAATGAAGTGCTTGCTGAGGTACTGGGCGAGCAGCGGCACAATAATCAGCTGTAAAACAAAGGTAATCGCGATCGTCGTTTGCGTTTTAGAACTGCGAAAGTTACGTACAACATCCGCTTCTGCTTCAGGATCGAGATCTTGCTTGATGCGGCCTACCGTGCGCAAAATGGAGCGGGGTAAAACGCTACTGGTACGACTCAGAGCCTCGTTGGGCGTTTCTTCGGAGGGGCCGAGCGCCTGCTTTGAAAGGCTCTTGCTATTTGATAGGCTCTTACCAAAGGGCGTTGATGAGTTTGAATCAGCAGGAGACTGTAGCTGATTGAGCGCTAGGGCAGACGGGCGTTGATAGCGCTCGACGATAGTGTCTATCAGCTTGAGCTTGGTAAAGAAGACGGCTGGGCCATTAATTTGATCCAGCGGCAGATCTTCGGACAAAGGTGCGGTCACTGGGCTGACAAGCGGGCCACCTTGCCCCGTGCTAGAGATTGAATACATCGAGCTGCTAGCTCTGAACTCAGCCATCCGCCTTTTGATGATGCTGAGATGTCTTTTCAGATCTTTTTGCAGCAGCCGGTAGGAACTCTGACTGTAGCCGCCGTAATTCTGGGAGACAGGATTACCGCCAAAATGGTTGTCTTCAAGCTGACGAATTTTAAGGGCAGCTTCATAGGCTTGATCCAGCGCCCGCTCGGGCGTTTTGGCAAACCACTGTTGAAACTTTCCAAACAGACCAAGCCGCTGCGAAGAGTTTGTCATTGCTTATCTATAGCTCTGGCCACATTTCTACGACATAGGCAGCCGTGTCCTACATTTTACGAGGGCGAGCGCAAAAATCACGGGTTGTTCCTAGAGTTGTTAAAAGAAAGCCTCAATGAACCACAGCGCTAAGCAGGTTTAAGCTAAAAGTGAGGGCGAACAGCAGCAGCGCCACAGCACTCAGCCAGCCTGGATTTTTGACCGTTAGCGGCCTGAACTTAAAAGGCCTAGTGAAGCGACCCGCAATTTTCCGATGGGTCGCAATCCATTTATAAAAGCGAGTGCCCACCGCCATCACCGGAGACCAGCGCAGTACGGAGGCAAAGAAGCCAAAGACAGGCGACAGACTCACGACGTAGGCAATGCCTTCAAACCTATAGTGGTGCTGGCCTTTCCAGTCAACGATAACCCAGGAGTTTTGCGCTTCCATCGCTTCGTTAATCTCTGGAATGCTCTGCGCAGTGGCCAAGGGCGTATGGGGCAACACCAACAGCATCCGAATGAGATGCACTACTTTTTTACAGAAGCCACAGTCGGCATCGTAATAAATTTTTAGGCCTGTGCGACGAAGGCCAGGTTCTTTTGAGCCATAGATGCTTGAGCCTAACTGCTCCCACGCCGAAGTTGGCGTAAACGCTAACCAGATGACAGCCGTTAAAAACGGCAGCATTCCTATGTTCGCTGTTAGCGCTAATCCCGCTAGAGCCAGTCCAAGGTGGAAAACGACGAAAACGGCTACCGCGACTATCCGACAGGCACTGTTGCGAAAGGGCGACCACAACAGCAGTGGCCCAATACTTTCGAGGGCCAGCACGAGTAACGCAAACGCTTTGAGAGCCGGACTGATCCCCTGTGACAAAAATTCTCTTGTAGGGTCGAGAAGCGTCCAGAAAGCATAGGCCACCCAAATGTAGATGAAGCACTGCTGAGCCATGAGCGCGAGGGTTGCGCCGGATAGGATTTGCAGCGGCACCAGTCGGGGCGCTGTGTTCATCGCCCGATCGACTGAATAGGCCGCGCCTAAAGGCAAAAACATTGCCCAGCACAGGGTTATTTTCAGCAAATCGATCGGCACAACGAGTAGCAGCGGATGACCGTTGTGTAGAACGCTTAGCAGGAGCCAGGAGGCGATAGTCCCAAGCCTACTATGATAGCCGAATAGCATGGCTATTGCGGCGATCGCTGCCGCCAACGAAAGGAATCCTCGTACAATCGGCTGACCCGTGAGCGAGTCATTCCCTACAAACAGGTTAGTAAGCAGGATCAGAGCCAGACCGATGCGGAGGAGGGCAAGCGATCGCACATCCAAACTATAGCGATCTAGGCACGAAGGCAGTGCTCCCCAGCGGCTGATAGACGAATTTGCTAGCTCAGGCTGAATAGAAGTCATAGCGGCTTAATAGGGAAGACAATAGATCAATTAATTTAGTTTGAATAGTTCACACAGCGCTCTGCGGGCTACCTTCATTTGATGTCGGCGGGTGGGCATTCGAAAAATGTAGATACCCCGCCGACAAATCGCCGCCAGCCGACCGCCGATCGTGATGCCAAAGCTCCACAGGCCCGCGTCGCCTACACCCAACGTCAGCATGTCGCCCAGATGCAGGTAGTTAAAGGGTTTGGGCGGCTTTCCTCGGGTCATCGCAGCCAGATTTCCAGCGACTCGGCTAGCCGCCTGAAAAGCAGCCTGTGCCGTATCGGGAGCAGGCTTTTTGCGGGAGCCGCGCACGTCTGCGCCATCGCCGAGAACGAACACATTGTCGTGATTAAGTAGCTGAAGCGATCGCCTCGTCAGCCTTTGCCCCTGATCGTTATGCGCTACTGCCTGAGTGCCTAGCCAGGCGCATGGCTGAGCACCCACCGCCCACAGCGTCAGATGGCTAGGCAGGACTTTAGAGTGCTCACCGCTAAAGTCTTCAATGGCGTGAATAGTCACCGAGTCAGCGCTTATTTTCGAGACAGAAGTTCCCGTCAAAACGTCAATCTGTCTGCGGTTGAGGGCCTTGTATCCTAGCCGTCTGAGTCCCTTTTCAAAGGGCTTAAGAATTGCATCCCCCCGTTCAATCAGGGTAATTTGAGCGCGATCGCCCAAATAGTCTGACACTTTGCCTGATAGCTCCACGCCACTTGGCCCGCCGCCAATCACCGTCACCCGAATAGGTTCACCTGCGGGTTGAAGCAACTGAATTTGAATAAGCTGGCCTAATCGCGCCCTTAAAGTCAGCGCATCTTCTAGCGAGCGAAACGTCAGCGTGTGCTCGTCAACGCCAGGAATATTCACTGGACGGCTCTTGGCCCCTCGTGCCACCACCAGATAGTCGTACGTGAGGTGTTCACCAGAAGCAGTCATCACCGTTTGCTGGTCAAGATCTAACGCTTCTGCACGATCCTGTTTCCAAACAATATTTGTGCCTGCAACTAAGCTGGTATAGGTTGGCGCAATCTCCCACTCCTTAAGCTCATCGGTAATTAGCTCATACATCATTGGTGTGAACAAAAACCGATCCTTGGGCTCAATGAGCAGGATGCGGCTGTTGCGTAAGTGGCGATACTTTTGTAAATATAGCGCAGTGTACAGGCCGCCAAAGCCGCCGCCTACGATGCAAATAGTGGGATGGCTCATCGTTGTTCGTTGAAGAAGAAAGCTAACACGATTAGCTCATACAGGGATAATACTGACACAGGTTTCTTAGGTACCTGTAGTGTTTTACACGCTCTTTATCAAAAGTCCCATCTTTTGTATAGCAAGCGTACGGATGCATTTGTACGCTTGCGCGCCACTTAGCCCGTAGCAATTGACGGTTTTAGCGATCGCATATCTAGTGAGCTAAGTGGCCAAAGCTATACTGCCTCTGTCAACCAAGAAGTTACCTATGAGTGATCCAGTTCGGCTCTGGAAGGTGCCATTGATAGTATCGGACGAGACTTTAGCAGGCTATTTTTGCTGCCTTTCGAGTGATGAAAAGGATCGCGCGAATCGATTCAGGTTCGCTGACGACCGGCGGCGCTTTGTGGTGGCTAGAGGAACGCTGCGGCATTTACTAGGACGGGAGTTTGCGCGATCGCCCCAGTCCGTCACCTTCTCTTATAGTGAGTACGGCAAGCCCAACATAAATCCGCCTCTAATGGCTTCAACGGCTGAGGCAGCGGCGTCAGGTCTACGCGACTTTCACTTCAACCTCTCTCATTCGGGTGAGCTAGCGATTTGTGTGCTTGGCGGCGATCGCAAAGTAGGCGTCGACATCGAAGTTATTAGGCCAATTCAACGACTAGAAAACATGATGGAGCGCTGCCTATCTAAAGCAGAGCAAAAGCAGGTAGAAGCAACCGCAAAGCCCCTTCGAGCCTTTTTGCAGCGCTGGACTTGTAAGGAAGCTTACCTAAAAGCAATTGGAAAAGGACTTAGCCAGTCGATGCAAGCAGTAGAAGTCGATGAAACCCTATCTCGGCTGCTGCATGTACCTGACGACTGCCACGAAGGCTGGCATTTGCAAACTGTAGAGCTGCCAGAAAATCTGCCAGAAACTTATGTCGGGGCCTTAGTCATCGCAGGCAAGGCCCAAGTGCAGCTAAACGATTGGCAGCACATTATTTGCTAGCTGCAATCCCAGCTGTAATCACTGACTTCACAGGCCGATGGATAGGATTGCCGTCCGCGTCTGAAAGGCCCGAGTAGGCTTGGCCGCCGCGAATATCGTCGCGAATATAGACCGAAGCCGAACTGCCCCCATCGAGATTGAGCAGCTTGACGATACCGATTGAGCGAGCAAACTCGGCCAGTTCAGCTAACGTCATACCTGACGAACCGGCATTCTTTTCCACCATAAAAAGATAGACGCTGCCGTTTGCATGAATGCCTACAGCGCTGCGGGCATTCGGCTGCACGCTGCCAATGGCGTCGCGAATAAGTTCTTTGCCTTTGTAGTCCGTAAAGCCTTCAATCGTAGAAGTATCTTCTGGCAGTAGCTGCGGGCCAGCGCCTACCGCACTTTCGACTTCACAGCCAGCCGGTAATGCAGCATCGTGGAACGTAATATCGTATCGCCCCGAGCCCGACAATGCATCCGACAATTCGCAGTGGTAAGCCCGAAACTCTGAGCGATTGAGAATTTGCGGTAAATACTGCTGAAGGTCAGGGTTTTGAACGAGTCGCTCATTATCAGCGGGATCGCCTACCGCCTGAGAGTTTACGGTTAAGTAAGAGGTCGTCTTCCCATTTTGCGGATCGAAGAAGCCGCCGTTGATGACGTATAGGGCATTTGTTCGCGCTGCAAAGGTTTCAACGGGTTCTAGCTCGTCGCTTAAGGCAACTGCAACGGAGGTGTCTAAAGCTAGGCTAACGACCAGCACATTTGCTTGTGGCAAGGTGTAGATAGCATGGCTAGAAGCATTGCCAGTAACATGGCCATACGAGCCAGCGTTGATAGCTGAAGATCTGGTCGCCTGAGAAATCTGACCTGGCCTAGCTAAAGCCAACGGCGGCTGAACCCATTTCATAGCAGCTATGCCCGCTGCACCTATGCCCAAACCTATACCCAAACATAGCAGTACGCCGTAGATCGGCCAGGAGAGCTGCCAGGGTTTGAAGAGTCGTTTGCGTCGCTTATCCGGCGGCATTGCGTACTTTCTCGCTGTAGTCTTTGGGTCGCATTTGGCGAAAGCCTTGAAAGGCTAGCTGTCTGGCCCAGCTTGGTAAATAAGATAGCACCTGGCCTACCTTGGCCTTGTTAGGAAATGCGCCAGCAGCTTTGAGTTCGGCGAGCAAAGAGCGGCCTCGCTGGGTTTCATCCTTTTCTATCAGGCGCATGGCTAGCACCTGCTTTAGTTCGTTCAGCCTGCCGATGCGAGCTTGCTCTAATTCGGGGCGCTGAGGAAACTGATAGCTGTTGAGACAGTGGGATTTGGCACTGAGAAAGTGAATATCTTGCTTGAAGCTGTTTTGGCTCCCATGAAAGCGATACTCCATCAGCCTTTCAGGGATAAAATAGCCGCTTTGCCCCGCCAGCGCACAGCGCACCAACAGGTCAAAATCTTCACAGCCATCGGCCTCAAACCGCATGAAATCCACATTGTCTAGGCTGCTTTTACGAAATAGCGTCGAGCCTACCTGCAAGCTTTGGTGAAAAAAGGTTTCCATCAGCAGGTCATCAATCACGCCGTGGCCCAGACGATCCTTCCCCCACTTCGCCGAATTAGCAGCGGTTGCCACCTGATCACGCTCGCTGCGAGCGTTGATCACCCAGTGGTCAGAGCACACCAGATCGATGCCAGGATGAGCATCGAGAATAGCAACGGTTTTTTCTAGAAAAGTGGGGGTCAGCGCATCGTCGTCGTCAAACTTGATGAAAGGTTCACCTTGGGCCGCTTCGTAGCCAGAGCGCATGTTGCGGCTGCGCTTAATATTTTGCGGATGGCGAATGTAGTGAATGCGTGGATCTGTCCACTGGCTAACGACATCGGGGGTATGGTCAGCAGAGGCGTCGTCGCAAATCAGCAGCTCAAAGTCTGTGTAGGTCTGGTTCAGTACGCTTTCTATGGCGTAGGGCAAAATATCTGCGCGGTTGTAGGTTGGGATGCAGATGCTGACCTTGGCAGACCCTGTGGTTTTACCAGCAGACTGGCCAATAAATGGTGCGGTAGACGAGTAGTTCATAGCTGTTAGAATTACTGGGTTTAATATTTATGGGCCGAATGGGGACAAATGGGGCCGATATCTCGTGGGTACGCTAAACCTGAGTAAGTGCGCCTACGAAGATTCTTCCGGGGCAAGCCAGCGCATATCAGAAAGCTGTTATGATCCCGCTGATACAACATTGATTGATTTAGTCTTACTCGACCTGGCAGGGATGCCCAGATGACTGCGGCTCCAATATATATGTCTTCATATTTTCCTGAAGTTTCTGTTATTATTCCCATCTACAACGGCGAGCAGGACTTGCCTGGGCTAGTAGAGCGTCTGCTAGCTCAGACCTATCCAGCTCAGCAGGTTGAGTATTTGCTAGTAGATAATGGAAGTAGTGATCGCACCCCCCAAATCCTGCTCGAAGCCGCCGATAAATTCGCCGCCAAAGGCCTCACCTTCAAAGCCCTGAGCGAAACCGACATTCAAAGCGCCTACGCCGCCCGCAATACCGGCATCCGCGCAGCCACAGGCGAGTTTTTAGCCTTTACCGATGCCGACTGCTATCCCCAGCCCGACTGGCTCACGGCGCTCATACAGCCCTTTGCCGATCGCACCATTGGCCTGGTTGCTGGCGAAGTGACCGCCTTTCCGCCGATGACGCTGCTAGAGCGCTACGCCGAACGCAAGCACATCATGAGCCAGCAAGACACGCTGAACCACAAGTTTTGCCCCTATGGCCAAACGGCCAACTTAGGCATTCGCCTGAAAGCCCTGGCAGAGGTCGGCTTGTTTCGCCCGTACCTCACGACGGGCGGAGACGCGGATATTTGCTGGCGAGTACAGCGCGAGGGCGATTGGAAAATTCACTACGCCAGCGATGCGACCGTTCAACACCGGCATCGGCAAACGCTCAAAGACCTGCGGGCTCAGTGGTACCGCTATGGGAAATCGAACCGCTACCTGCACGACTTGCACGGCGTCGCGCTGACCGGGGCTTTGCCTAATCGAGAGCGCAACCGCAGCGTTCTACGCTGGCTCCTCAAAGATTTTCCTAAAGCTGCCGTCAACCGCGCCCTGGCAAAAGGCCCAGCGATTGACATGCTGATGATACCGCTAGACATCTACTGTTCTCAGGCGCGTTCCTTAGGTCAGCAGGAAGCTGAGCTGCCGGACGCAGCCCGACAAAAGGCTGAGTTTCCCTATCCTATAAAACAGATAGAACAGGAACATTCTCAGTAATCTGCCTGTCTGCTTTGTTACCGCTTGCACGTAAATCTTTTGCCCATGAACATCCTGATGCTGTCTAATACGTTTCCCTATCCGCCGACCCGAGGCGGAACCTGGGTAAGAACGTTCAACCTGCTTAAATACCTTAAGCAGCAAGGACATCAAATTAGTCTGGCGACGCTGCGAACGGGGGAGGTGACAGATGAAGAAGTTTCATCGCTAGAAGGGTGGGTAACCCAGCTCGCTTTATTTTCGCGTCCTACAGCCAGTGAACAGACGGGGCCTTTGGGCAAAGTGCAGCGGCTAGTAGATTTTGCCGTAGGCGGTGTCCCCCCCAACGTCAGTTCGGCTCATTCTGAGGCAATGCAAGCCTGGGTAAATCAGCAGATTGAGAGTGGAGACTTTGACGCGATTACCTGTGAACACAGCGTCAATGAGTCTTATGTGCCGGAAGATATTGCCCAGCATATTCCGACATCGGTGGTGAATATTCACAGCTCTGTGTATGGCACCTGTGCACATCAGCTAGCGGGTGGGACGGCTGAAAGGCCTTGGCGCGATCGCCTAAACCTCCCCTTACTTAAGCGCTATGAACAGCGCTACTGTCAAAAGTTTTCTCATCTGGTAGTGACCACAGAAGACGACAAAAAGCAGATGGCAGAACTCAGTGGCAAGGACAATATCTCCATTATTGCCAACGGGGTTGATTTAGAAATGTTTCCCCCCCGCCCCCAAGATCCGGGCGGACACATCCTGGTGTTCATTGGTGCAATGGACAACTTGCCTAATATAGATGCGGTTACTTTTTTGGCTCAAGACATTTTTCCAATCGTGCAGCATCGCTATCCCCAGGCAACGCTGTCTTTGGTAGGTACTAGGCCGGGTGCAGCTGTGAAAGCTTTAGCTGATTTGCCCAATGTGACCGTGACGGGCAAAGTCCCTGAGATGACGCCGTATCTGCATGGCTCGACGGTGTGCGTAGTGCCGATGCGAACGGGCTACGGAATTAAAAATAAAACGCTAGAGGCCATGGCGGCGGGAATTCCAGTAGTGTCGAGCGATCGCGGCTTAGAGGGCCTTGCGGTAGATGGTGGCACCGTGCCGCTGCGGGCTTTGCGGGCAAACACGGCAGAGGAATACGCGATGGCGATCGGCCAGCTGTTTGAGTCGGCTGAGCTGCGGCAGACGCTTTCAGAAAACGGTAGAGCTTTGATTGAGCAGGAATATACCTGGGCGATCGCAGGCCGCCAGTACGAACAGGTTTTATTGAGCGCAACGTAACTCTGTCAATCAATTATTAAGTACAAATTAGGCCAAGACAGCGAGGCTTTCCATCCATGCTGGACGGCCATAGACTCCGGCCAT
>JBGTGK010000159.1:0-9967 GCA_041746795.1 Phormidesmis sp. | reverse complement strand
GTACGCCCAAACCCCTTGATTTCTCGTTCGCCTCAAGTCATGGTCAAATCTGACTTACCTCTTTGAATGGCTGAAACCTAGCAAACTCGTTCCAAGTTGAGGTAAAAATCACGTCTGTAAGTTGGAATTTGGAATTGCTGGATCTACGCCTAACTCTCTCAGTTTTTCTGCTAGCCTATTAGCCTCTGATTCTGCACTATCGGCCCTTGCTTGCGCTTGCTCCGTGTCGGTTAATAGCCAATTCCCGGATGAATCGCACCATCTTAGCCAAGGCCCAGGAATGTCTTCAAAATAGTCGTTCCAAATCCCTAAACCTATATCCAGATCGTCTAGCCAAATCTTCGGCGAGCCTTCTCGCACGGGCTGTTATTCATAGGCAGTCCCGTTGTGCTTAGTGCGGGACATCTACCGACAAAAACCAGTCCGGACGCTTATGAAAAAGCGGATGATCTAGCTCGTAATAGATATTTAAGTCTGAGCTGGTGAAACGGTCTTTTGAAGAATATCCCTTTAAAGACAGCGCTCTCCTTTCACATAGGTATCCAGCCAGCGCACCATCTCCCAAAGAACGTGTCCGACGGCTTCACGCGAGCGATAGCCGTGTTCCTCGTAGGGCAGGCTGACGTATCGAACCGTACCGCCGAGGCCTTTGATAGCTTCGTACAGTCGCTCGGTTTGAATAGGGAAGGTGCCTGAGTTGTTATCAGCTGCGCCGTGAATGAGCAGGAGCGGATGGTTGATTTTACCGGCACAGGTGAAGGGAGACATTTTCATGTAGGTGTCGGTGGCGTCCCAAAAGTTGCGCTGTTCGCCCTGGAAGCCGAAGGGGGTAAGGCTGCGGTTGTAGGCTCCGCTGCGGGCAATGCCTGCGGCGAAAAGATCGGTGTGGGCAAGCAGATTAGCGGTGGTGAATGCGCCGTAAGAATGGCCACCGATCGCGAGATGACCCGGCTCGCTCACACCGCTTTTCACTAAGTAATCAACGGCTGCCTGCGCACTGTCAACGAGCTGTTCTAAATAAGTATCATTCGGCTCAACCTTACCTTCTCCAATAATCGGCATCGTTGGGCCAGAGAGCAAAGCATAGCCCTGAGTGAGTAAGAACATCACCGAAGCGCCGCTGGGTCTGCCAAAGGTGTTCTCAGCGCGGGTAACTTGGCTAGCCGTATCGCGGCTTTTATGTTCTTCTGGGTACACCCACAGCAGCGTCGGCAGCGGGCCATCGCGCTCAGGATCATGGTGAGGCGGGAGATATAGCGTTCCAGAAAGCTCCAGGCCATCCGGGCGAGAATAGCGTACTATCTCCTTGCGAATGTTCTCGTACCAGGGCAACGGGTCGCTGAAGTGGGTGAGGGCTTTTTCTTCGGACTTAGCGCTGTCATACAGCCAGTAATTGCTCGGCTCGGTTTTGCTTTCTCGGGCGATAATTAACTGTTTTGCGGCAGGATCTAAAACCCTTCTGACCCTGGCAAAGCGATCGCCTGTAGATTCCCACAGCCTTTCTTTCTCACCCGTTGCTAAGTTGAATTTGTTTAAAAAGGGGACAATGCCTGCGGGAGAAGCGCCTCTGCCATTGAGATAAATGTCCCCTTCTTCTGAGAGCAGCAAAACGTGCCAGCCATAGCTTCCTACGACGGTCATCGGCTCACCTGGATTGCTGTAGGCGTCTTGAAAGTTACGCTTTTCTAACAGCTTGGGAGGCGTTTTCGGCTGATCGGGAGCAATTCTCCAGGTGCGCAGTTGACGAGTGTTGTAAAAAGCTTCATAGGCTAGCGCTGTGCTGCTATTTCCCCATTCCAAACTGTTGAATCTTAAAGTTGTTTTCCACAGCAAACTGGGCGAGTCGGTAAAGGGATCCGGTAGCATATACACGCTGTCACGATACTCACTCTCTATTCTCGCATCGCCGCCATCTAAAGCTTCTACCCAATACAGTGTTGCGGGCTGGTCGGCCCTCCAGCCCGCAGCGCGGCGACCCTCTCGAACAGAATCAAAGTTAATCGGAATCTCTTCTGCCAGGGGCAGATCGGCTAGCACGTAGGCAGCTTCTCCTTTGAGATTGATAATTTCGGTGCGTTTGGGAAAGCGAGAGAGTGGAACCTGATAGGAGAACGGGCGATGGGTGCTAATTACTTTTAGCCATTGGCCATCGGGAGAAGGGACAAAGCCTTTGAATAGGCCATTTGTAATCGGCGTTTGCTCGCCAGTGAGCGTAATTTGCACCAGCTGTGAGCTGAGGTAGTACTCTAGCAGGGCTTCGTCATGAGGATTTTTTAGCAGATTGGTGTAAGTGCGAGCGGGCGCGGTGCGACCCAGATTTTCTTCAATAATGGGGCCGACGGGCAGCGCTGGCTTAGCCGGGGGCGGGCCTTTGTCCGTGCGGATTCTGCAAATTAGCGTGTTGTCGGGCAGCCAGTGGATCGGACTGCCGCAGGTCGCGTTGATGATCGGGCCAGTAATCGCAAAAGCTTTGGCGGTTTCTATGTCGAGAATCCATAGGCTGATGCCGCTTCGTTGGTCTGCGGTGGGAGTGAGCTGGGTGTGGGTAAAGCAGAGATAGCCGCTACAGTTTGACCAGCTTAAGTCGCAGATGCGGATGTTATCGGGTAGCTCAACCGGGCGGGCCGTTTTTTCCTCGCGATGGCGGACGGTAAGTGAACAGCAATAGCCTGCTTTGGCTGGCCCCCAGGTGTTGGGATTGAGCTGAAAGCCAGCGATCGCCACTACCTCCTCCGCCAGCTCCTCAATCGGTGGCAGGCCCATTTGGCCAAACTCCACTATCCATTCAGCATCAGGCGAAAAGCCCACGCCGGGCAGCTGTGGCGCATCGAGCATGGAGGCAATCGGCTCAGGGGGAGTTTGCCACGTATCCTGAGCAGGAAAAGTCATAAGCGGTAATTACGAAATTAGGGGATAGGCTAGCGCAGGGCGGGCACCCAAGCAAGCCAAAGGCGCAGGGGAAACCTCACCGTTGCGCACTGCTCTTACTGTCGCCTACCACCCAATCAGCATATTTCAAAAGCAACAGCCAAAAATCAAAAGTAACAAACCGCCCAATATTATCAAGGCAGCTTCACATTTCAACTCACGCCTTAAGAAAACTCATCCATAGAAGGACAGGTACAAATCAAATTGCGATCGCCATACGCCTGATCAATCCGATTTACACTCGGCCAAAACTTGCGATCGCGCGTCCACTCAGTCGGAAACACCGCCACCTCTCGCGAATAAGCCCGGTTCCACTCACCCACCAAATCAGCCGTCGTGTGTGGCGCATAGTGCAAAGGGCTTTCCTCGGCTGCGATCGCTCCCGACTCAATCTGTTGAACCTCCGCTCGAATTGCAATCATCGCATCACAAAAGCGATCTAGCTCACAGAGCGCCTCACTCTCGGTCGGCTCCACCATAATGGTGCCAGCCACCGGCCACGACATCGTAGGCGGATGAAAGCCATAGTCAATCAGCCGCTTAGCAATGTCATCTACGCTCACCTGAGCCGTTTTCTTAAACTCGCGCAAATCCACAATGCACTCATGCGCAACTAGGCCGCTAGATCCCTTATACAAAATGTCGTAATACCCTTCTAGTCGCTTAGCGATATAGTTTGCGCTTAAAATCGCAATTTCGCTCGCCCGCTTCAGCCCTGCCGCGCCCATCATCTGAATATACATCCAGGAAATTGGCAGAATACTGGCGCTTCCCCAAGGTGCTGATGAAACCGCGCCAATTGCGCGTTGGCCTTGCCTCCCCGTAGGAGAATCGCCACTCATCGGTACCAGCACATGACCCGGCAAAAACGGCACCAGATGCTCAGCCACGCCAATCGGGCCAACGCCAGGGCCGCCCCCACCGTGCGGAATGCAGAAAGTTTTATGCAGGTTTAAGTGACAGACATCCGCGCCAATATCCCCCGGACTGCACAGGCCAACCTGAGCATTCATATTGGCCCCATCCATATACACCTGACCGCCGTGACGGTGGATAATCTCGCAAACGGCCTTAATACTCTCCTCAAAAACGCCATGTGTAGAGGGATAGGTCACCATCAGCGCAGATAGCTCACCCGCGTGCTTTTCTGCTTTGGCCTCTAAGTCAGCAACGTCAATGTTGCCATCGTCGTCGCATTTAACCGCGACCACTTTCATCCCCGCCATCACAGCGCTAGCGGGGTTAGTGCCGTGAGCCGACTGCGGAATTAAACAGATATTGCGATGCGAGTCTCCACGAGACTCATGATATTGGTGAATGACAAGCAGTCCGGTGTATTCGCCCTGAGAACCCGCGTTTGGCTGAAGCGAAACGCCCGCAAAGCCGGTAATATCTGAAAGCCAAGCCTCTAGCTGAGTAAAGAGCGCCTGGTAGCCCTTGGTTTGAGAGAGCGGTGCAAAGGGATGAATTTGGCCAAACTCAGGCCAGGTAATTGGCACCATTTCAGCCGTTGCGTTCAGCTTCATGGTGCATGAGCCCAGGGGAATCATGGCGTCAGCTAGGGAAAGATCTTTCTTTTGCAGACTGTACAGATAGCGTAGAAGCTCTGTTTCAGAGTGGTACTGGTTGAATACGGGGTGAGTGAGATAGTCCGACATGCGGCTGAGGGCTTTGGCTAGTGGTTTGGGCCTCAGTGCCTCTAGTGTGGGCGTTGTTTTGTCGCCTGCAAAAATTTCTAAAAGTTCGCTGAGCTGCTCAAGGCCGGTTGTTTCATCCAGGGAAATGCCCAAAGTCTGAGGTTTGCCAGCGGCGCTCGGATCGATGCGGAGATTGACCTGACGTTCGGTAGCACGAGCGATGATGTCTGCGGTGCGATCGCCTGTCATCACCGTGAGCGTATCGAATACAGGTTCGCTGCCAAGCTTGTAGCCGAGCTTGCCCAAGCCATCGGCCAGCGCTGCGGTGAGCTGCTGAACCCGACTGGCAATTTTTTTGAGCCCCTGAGGACCGTGGTAAACCGCGTAGGTGCTGGCAATAATCGCAAGCAGCACTTGGGCGGTGCAGATGTTGCTGGTGGCCGAGTCACGGCGAATGTGCTGTTCACGAGTTTGCAGCGCTAGCCTGAGAGCGGGCGCGCCTTTGCTGTCTTTAGAAAGACCCACTAGGCGACCGGGCAGCTTGCGAGCATATGCCTCTTTGGTGGCAAAGTAAGCGGCATGAGGGCCACCGTAGCCGAGAGGCACGCCAAATCTCTGGGTATTGCCTACGGCGATGTCTGCCCCAAACTCCCCCGGCGCTTTGAGGAGCGTTAGGCTCAACAGATCGGCGGCAACGGTGACGATCGTGCCGGTTTCGTGGGCCGCGTCAATGAAGGCAGTGTAGTCAAAAATCGCGCCATCGGTAGCGGGATATTGCAGGAGTGCGCCGAAGAACGGGCCTTGGGTAAAGCTTGAGTCGCGATGATCGCCGATGATGACTTCTATGTTTAAGGGGCGCGATCGCGTCTTAATCACATCAATCGTCTGCGGATGGCAGGCCGATGAGAGCCAAAATCTTTTCGCCTTTTTAGCCTCCTTGTTCTTACACAGATCCAAGCTCATGTTCATGGCCTCAGCCGCTGCGGTGCCTTCATCTAGCAGCGAAGAATTAGCAATTTCTAAGCCAGTTAGGTCACATACCATGGTCTGATAGTTCAGCAGCGCTTCGAGGCGACCCTGCGAAATTTCAGGCTGATAAGGCGTGTACTGCGTGTACCAGCCAGGATTTTCTAAAATATTGCGCTGGATCACCGGCGGCGTCACGCAGCTAGCGTAGCCCAGGCCGATATAGCTGCGGCATACCTGATTTTGCGCGGCAATGTCGGCAATTTTTTGAAGCGCTTCGGTTTCACTCAGGGCGTCTTCTACGGCTAAAGGCTGCTTCAGGCGAATTCCAGCGGGCACAGCCGCCGCGATTAAATCTTCTATGCTCTCAAAGCCCAGCACCTTTAGCATGTGGCTCACGTCTCGATCGGTGGGGCCTAAATGACGATCCGCAAAGCGATCGGCGGCTAACCCTTCTATCCATAGTGAGGGTGCAGACGTAGGCAATCTGGCCTCAGTCGTTGCTGTAGATGTTGTTGCAGAGGCCTCAGAAGACGGCGCAATTTGATCGTATGACATGGGCAGCAGGGGTGAAAAGTGCGATAGTCGAAAGCTCGGATTGCTTTAAGCAGGCTTAGCAATTGTGTAACAAAGCGTTCATATATTGTGTAACAAAAAACGGTTTGATTGCGATCGCTCTATAATCCCAGTCAAAAATCCAGTGAAAAAAATCGCTTTCCCCCCGCTACTTACTCACCCAAAAAGCAGTATTTCTTATATCAAAAGGCGTCTTTAAAATACCCTCACACCGGGAATTTCAGAGGCTTTTATAGTGACCTGTTACGCACCTAAATCGTCCGCAAAATATGACGTATTGAAAAAATGAAACGTTCAATATCTACAGCGTCTATATTTGCTCTCCTGAGCACTATTGCAAATATTCAGATGTTCGGCTAGTCGCTACTGCCTTCTACCTGTTCTTCGTATTCTGCTGCGGTCATGGCCTCGTCCAAGTCAGAGAGGTCATCTGCCTTTACTTTTATCAGCCACGCCTCACCGTAGGGATCGTTAGCAATATCTTCAGGCGAGTCGAGCAGGCTATCATTGCGCTCTAGCACCGCCCCATTCACGGGCGACTTCAAATCTTCAACGGCCTTTACCGACTCAATCGTGCCAAAGTTTTCGCCCTTTTCTACCGGGTCACCAATTTCGGGCAGCTCCAGAAAAACCACATCGCCCATTTGGTCAACGGCAAAGGCGGTGATGCCAATCGTCACCGTTTTTTCTTCTTCATCTACGCGGGCGTACTCGTGCGTATCCATGTACTGCAAATCTTCGGGATAGTCGAATGCCATTGGGTTTCCTCAAGTCGTAAAAATTACTTTATAGCGCCGCATTTAAAGACGATCTCATATTTCATCGCCCCTTTATCGTTTATAGAACGGTCTTTTTACAACCGTCGCCGGAAAGGTTTTGTTGCGAATCGCCACGTCTACGGTTTGCCCAACCTTAGCTAGCGCCGGAGGAAGATATCCCAGCGCTACCGGGTGGCCCAGCGTGGGAGAGAACGTACCGCTAGTCACTACCCCGACTGGAGCCCCTTCATAGAGCAAAGGATAGTCATGACGGGCAATATTGCGACCCTCAAGCGTCAGGCCCACCAGCTTACGCTCTACTCCCTTTGCTTTCTGCTGCTCTAGCACCGAGCGACCGATGAAATCTTCGGTTTTATCCCAGTGAACGAGCCAGCCTAAGCCTGCTTCTAGCGGCGTTGTGCGATCGTCTACGTCCTGCCCATAAAGCGCCATCGCCGCTTCTAACCTGAGGGTATCTCTAGCGCCCAAGCCACAGGGCACAACGCCCATAGCCATCAGCTTTTGCCAAACCTCAGCCGCCGCTGCAATCGGCATCATTACCTCAAAGCCATCTTCGCCGGTGTAGCCGGTTCTGGCAAAAAAGGCAGCATGGCCCAAAAGCTTACCCGTGAGATGGTTGTAGCGAGGAAGCGATGAAATATCTTCCTGTGGGCAAAGCTGCTGAAGCCGATCGGTTGCTTTTGGCCCCTGTACCGCAATCAGGGCTTGCGTTTGGGAAAGGTCAGTGAAGGTAATTGTGTCGCTTAAATGCGCTTGCAGCCAAGCTTTGTCCTTGTCTGTCGTCCCAGCGTTGACAATCAGCGTAATTTGCTGCTGATTGCCAATAGCGCCTTGGTAATAAACAATCAGGTCGTCAATGATGCCGCCCTGCTCATTAAGCAGAACGGTGTACTGGGCTTTGCCGGATGTCAATCGCGATAGGTCGGAAGGGACAAGCGCCTGAAGCTGCTCGATTACATCAGGGCCAACGAGGACAAACTTTCCCATATGGGAAATATCGAATACGCCTGCTGCCATTCGCACCGCATCATGCTCCTGACGAATGCCGCTGAACTGTACCGGCATTTCCCACCCCGAAAAGCCAGTCATTCTGGCCTTTTGCTGAAGGCATAGGGCATGTAGAGGCGTACGCAGCGAGGAAATCATAGCAGTGGCTGGGGATACGGTGATTATGAGGGTTGGGCAGTATTATTTTTAACCGGGTTTAGGCGGGGGCTACGGGCGAGCGGTCATGAGTGATAAAACTTTTTTGGGGCAGGGGCTCGCGGGTAGCTGGATAGATGCTTTTCAAATTGCAATGGGCTCGCGGCCTCATAAGCCTAGCTTTGTGGTGTTTGATATCGGCCAAAGCGGCTGTATGCTGCTGGCTAAGTGGTTTCAGGCCCATCGTAAAATTGCCTTTCAAGAAGACATTTTAAGCCAGGTTGTGCGGTTTCCTCGCATGAGTGTGTATCAGCATGTACGGCTCTCTCGCGCTGAGGTGTATGGCTTTAGCACGACGGTAGAGCAGCTCCGACAGGTGCAGCGGATGGCCGATCCAAATCAGTTTTTGCAGGATTTGCGGCGGGGCGGCTGCCGGGTAATTGCGCTCAACCGACGAGATGCCTTGAGACATGCGATCGCTACCCTCAAAACCTATAGCGTTAACTGCCGCTTCGACACCGCTAGCTCCAGCCCTCAGCCTAGCAAGTTTACAGTAGATGTCAGCGAGCTTATTGCCTGCCTTAAGTACTTAGACAACCAGCGGGTAGAAGCCAGGGCAATTTTGCATGAAGTGACTCATCTGAGCTTGACCTACGAAGACGACTTAGTGGATCCCAACAGCCATGCGGCTACCGCTAGTCGGCTGGCGGAATTTCTAGAGATCCCAGACATTAAGCCAGTGGGCAGCCCGCTCAAGCTGGTGCATCAGCAGCTTGCCGATATCGTGGATAATTATGATGAGCTGCGCACGGGCTTAGAAGCTTCTGACTATGCTTATTTGCTAACGGATAGCTGCCACTTACTGACGCTATAGCGCTTGAACTATAGCGCTTGAACTATGGCGCTTGAATTTTTACCAGAATGTCCCTGTCTGCCGCTGATGAATAGATAATATACCTGCCGGTCAAAAGCCCCGTTAACAGCCCTATTGAAAGCCCCCGTTAAAAAACAAGAGGAGTAGAGCAGTGCATGTTCTGTTTGTAGAAGATGAGCCCAAAATTGCTAGCTTCGTACAGGTAGGGCTCAAAGCGCATGGCTTTGGGGTGGACTACTGCGACCATGGTGACCTGGCCTACAAAAAAGCGACTGAAAACGAATACGACGTGATTTTGCTCGACATCATGATGCCGGGTAAAGACGGCCTGTTTATCCTCAAGCATCTTCGCCTCATGGGACGCAACACGCCGGTTATTTTGCTGACGGCTCGCAACGAGCTAGACGATCGCTTGCAGGGGTTAAACCTGGGCGCAGATGACTATATTGCCAAGCCCTTTTTTGTAGAGGAGCTGGTCGCGCGAATACAGGCGGTGGTGCGGCGCAGCGTAGGAGAACGGCAGAATTTGGTGACCGTGGGGCCGTTTAAGCTCGATCGGATTACGCGAACGGTCGTTTGCGATCGGCAGGCGGTGGAGCTGACTACCCGAGAGTTTAATCTGCTGGAGTATTTGATGCGATCGCCCGGCAGAGTCTTCACCCGCACCCAAATGCTAGAACACGTCTGGGGCTACGATTTCAACCCCAGTACCAACGTGGTAGACGTGTGCATTCAGCGACTGCGCAAGAAAATCGACATAGAAGGTCAAGAGCGCTGGATTGAAAGCGTCCGAGGCGTGGGCTACCGGTTCCGGCAGGCAGAGACACCGTGAGGTTTGAGTGGGACTTGAGCAAATCTGAGCTTAACTACAGAAAGCATGGCGTTTCTTTTGAAGAGGCAGCTACCGTTTTCAACGACTCACGCTCTGTCAGCTTCCCAGATCCAAGCCATTCAGATAGAGAAAGTCGCTACGTTATGATTGGGATATCCAGATTCGGCAAGTTATTAGTGGTTGCCCATACCGATAGAGACGAAGCTGTTCGGATCATCAGTGCTAGAGAAGC
>JBGTGK010000158.1:0-6723 GCA_041746795.1 Phormidesmis sp. | reverse complement strand
AGGCAAGTACATTGGTTCGGACGATGCCTGGGAGAAGTCACAGGCAGCAATTCGGCAGGCCGTTGAAACCGCAGGCATGGATCACTTTGAAGGGATTGGCGAGGCGGCTTTTTACGGGCCTAAGCTGGACTTTATCGTGCGCGATGCGCTGGAGCGAGAGTGGCAGCTTGGCACTGTGCAGGTGGACTATAACTTGCCAGAGCGATTTGACTTGGAGTATGTCGCCGAAGACGGCTCTCGTCAGCGGCCTGTGATGATTCACCGGGCTCCTTTTGGCTCGCTAGAGCGGTTAATCGGCATTTTGATTGAGCAGTATGCGGGCGATTTTCCCCTATGGCTTGCGCCTGAGCAGGTGCGGCTGCTGCCGGTGACGGCAGATCATTGGGCCTACGCGGATGAGGCGGCAGCTCAGATGCGTCAGCTTGGCGTCAGAGTTGAGGTGGACAAAAGCGGTGAGCGCTTAGGCAAGATGATTCGTAATTCTGAGAAGGCTAAGATTCCAGTAATGTCGGTGATTGGTGACAAAGAGAGGGAAGGGAATACGCTGAGCATTCGGACTCGCAAGGATGGAGATTTGGGGGCGATCGCACTCCTTGAAGTCCTAAACCGGCTGAAAAAGGCACTGGGCGATCACGCCGACTTTTAAAGAAGTACGCCTTTAGATCAGGGAACTACGTAGACGCCTATACAATGGCGAGAATCGTTTAAATTGCCCTAAGGATTTTCCCTCCTGTGCCTTCCTCCGTTATCGTCACCGTTCCGGCGACCACCGCCAATATCGGCCCTGGCTTCGACTGCCTAGGAGCCGCCTTCAGCCTATACAACCGCTTTCACTTCACGCCGTTTATCCCCCTTTCTGACAGCGAGCCGTTTCAAATTACGGTAGAGGGCGCAGAAGCGAGCCGGGTCAACGTGGGCGCAAATAATCTGGTGTATCGCGCCTATTTGAAGTGCTACGAGCGCATCGGCGAAAGTGCGCCGCCCGTCCATATCAAAACCGTGCTAGGCGTACCCCTCTCACGCGGCTTAGGCAGCTCATCTACCGCGATTGTGGGCGGTCTTGTGGGTGCCAATACGCTGGCAGGCTCGCCGCTAAATGACGCGACCCTGGCGGCGTTAGCCAACGAAATCGAAGGCCATCCTGATAACGTCGTACCGGCCCTACTTGGCGGCGCTCAGCTAGCGACGATCACTCAAGGACGGCTGCAAATCTGTGACTTGCCCTGGCATGAGTCGGTCGTACCGGTGGTAATTATCCCTGAGTTTGAGGTGTCTACCGCCGACGCGCGGCGAGTGCTGCCCAAGCATTACTCACGAGCGGATGTGATATTTAACACGGCGCATATCGCACTGCTGCTGCGGGGAATTGCCACCGGAAATGGCGACTGGATCAGAGGCGGGATGAGCGATCGCATTCATCAGCCCTACCGCAAAAAGCTGATTGCCGGGTATAGCGATGTTTACCGCGCCGCGATCAAAGCGGGCGCTTGGGGCTTAGTCATCAGTGGATCCGGGCCAACGCTGCTAGCGCTGTGCTCACCTGATGTCAGTGAATCCGTCCGCGAAGCCATGGAAACTGCCTGGGAACCTCAGCCGTTTGCCGCCCACGCTCACTGCTTAAAGGTAGACATGCGGGGCGCAGTAGCTGAATCGATTGGCTAAACCGTAGGCTTGACTGCGCTCAGCCCACGGTTTGGCGGATCTGGCGGATCTGACCTATAAATAGACAAAAGTTAGGCGAAAAGTTATCGAGCAGTTTGCATAGCGTTGTGATAGGGTCATGCCTATTATCGAACTGCTAACTTAAAAACAGCCTTTTTTAACCGTCATTGTTACTGGATAAACGCATCAACATCGATATTTCCTGCTAAGCGCAGACTTCTTATTAACAAAGGTTGGTTAAGTTTTGTATACTATTCTTTGGGCGCATTCAAAATAAGCCTTAGTGCTTGTTGCCCGTCCGTTAGGTTCGCCCAAGGTTCACCTAGTTTTCGGCATGATGTGCGTCTTTGTCGCTATCGAAATTGCGTAATTTTTAATGATCGGTGAACAGTTTCCGTGGCTGACGTTCCTAGTCATCTTTCCGCTTTTGGCCGCAGCGCCCATTCCGTTGCTGCCCGATAAAGACGGTGAAACCATTCGTTGGTATGCGCTAGGGGCGAGCCTTGCCGAATTTGGCCTAATTCTGTACGTTTTTGCCACCCGGTACGACTTGGGAGCGCCCGGACTTCAGCTCGTTGAAGAGTTTTCCTGGATTCCTCAGTTTGGCCTGAGCTGGTCACTGGGCGTAGATGGTCTATCCTTTCCGCTGGTTTTACTAAGCGGGCTGGTGACCACGCTGGCGGTAATCGCCTCCTGGAACATTAAGCTCAAGCCGCGCCTGTATTACTCCCTGATGCTGCTGATATTCAGCGCCCAGCTAGGCGTGTTTTTGGCGCAGGACATGATGCTGTTTTTCATCATGTGGGAGATAGAACTGGTGCCGGTATACCTGCTCATTTCTATTTGGGGTGGGCAAAACAGACAGTACGCCGCGACCAAGTTCATCATTTATACGGCGACCTGCTCAGTCTTTATTTTGGTGGTGGCTTTAGCGCTGGCCTTCAGCCCTGACGGCGGCTTTACCTTTAACTTCAGCGAGCTAGCCACCAAAGAATATTCGCTGCCCTTCCAGCTGGTTTGCTACTTGGGGCTGCTGATTGCCTTTGGCGCAAAGCTGCCCATTTTTCCGCTACATACCTGGCTACCCGATGCCCACAGCGAAGCGCCTGCCCCGGTCTCGATGATTCTAGCTGGCGTGCTGCTGAAAATGGCAGGCTACGGCCTGATTCGGATGAACATATCCATTCTGCCGGATGCGCATCTTTACTTTGCGCCAGTGCTGGCGATTTTAGGCGTTATTAATATTGTGTATGCTTCGCTGACGGCCTTTGCCCAAGATAATCTGAAGCGCCGTTTGGCCTACTCCTCAATTGCGCATATGGGCTTTGTGCTGCTGGGCCTGGCCGCCTTTAACTCGCTGGGTATGAGCGGCGCGATGCTGCAAATGATTTCTCACGGCCTGGTAGCGGCGGTGCTGTTTTTCCTTGCGGGCGTTACCTACGAACGCACGCACACGCTTTCTATGGAGAAAATGGGCGGGCTAGGCAAAGCGATGCCAATTGCGTTTGCCTTTTTCACCGCTGGGGCGATGGCCTCACTGGCGCTGCCGGGCATGAGCGGCTTTATCGCTGAGATTACGGTGTTTTTAGGAATGGCAACTAGCGATGCTTACAATACCTTTTTTAAGGCGGCTATTGTCCTGCTAGGGGCGGTAGGCGTGGTGCTTTCACCCATCTATCTGCTGTCCATGCTGCGAAACATCTTTTACGGTGAGCAAGGTGAGGTAAAGCTGCCTAAAGAAGAGAGTAAGGAATGGGAGATTTTACCGCGTGAGGCGTTTGTGGCGGTTTGCCTGCTGGTGCCGATTATTGGTATTGGCCTGTATCCTAAGCTGGCGATTCAAACCTATAGTGCGAAGACGGTGCAGATAGCTGCTCAAATTCAAACCACGCTGCCGGATGTGCCGGATGCTGCGCCTTTATCTAAGGTGATGACGCTGCCTGGGGCAGAGCAGATTATTGCGCCTTCGCTGTAATGCCTCTGGATTTTAGATCCAACGCATTAGTAGCTGGACAGCAGAACGAGTGCGCCAAGCGGGCCGCTAATCAAAGATTTGCAGAAGACAGTTCGCAAAAAAGCGGACTCAGCCTTGCCTAGAACCGTTGCTGCAATTGGTGTCTGGCTAGCGATAGGCGCTATCGGGTGGCTTTATCTGTCGCAGCCTTAGCCAGCCGCCAGCGATCGCACCCACCATCGCGATCGCTAAATTCAGCACTAGCAGCGATCGCGCCCCTTCGGGCTCACCCGCTAGTGCATGAAGCCCTCCTGTGATCGCCAGTGTCAAAGCCAATATTAAAGCTAGGGCGATCGCATGAACCATCGGAGCCCGCTGAGCGACTAGGGCCGTAAGCCAGCCGCTCAAAGTGGCAAAGCCCAAAGCGCACGCCGAGGCCAATGCCAAAAGCTGAGGCGTCATTTCATCACCCGCGCCGCTGAGCCAAGTGGCGTAAAGCAAAGCTGTGCTCAGGCTAATTGTAAGATAGCCAACGACTATCGCAAGCCCAGTCAAAACCATAGCAAAATGAGGCGAAGCGTATTAAGGAACGACGCTTTAAAATTATACTGTTGAATCCAGTCGTCTATATTTCTTGCCATCTTCTAACCTTTCATGTCTATTCCTTTTAACCCCGATATTCACCTCAGAAAAAATAAGTCAGAGGTCGCCGGAATTCAAGCGATTGCGCGGCGGCTTCATCAGAAGCTACAGCACGATCAGGTAGTGCAAAACACCACCGACGACATCAGAGACTTTCTTCAGGTCGATCGGGTGGTGCTCTACTACTTTTATTCCAAATGGGAAGGTCAAGTGACCTTTGAGTCGTTAAGCAGCCATCAATTCTCTATTTTGGGATCTACCGGGCCTGATCAGTGTTTTAACGATGAATATGCAGCGCTGTATTTAGACGGTCGGGTGCGGGCGATCGCCGATATCAAAACAGCCTCCATCGCACCCTGTCATCGCGATTTCTTGCGCCACTTGCAGGTTCAAGCCAACTTAGTTGTCCCTATTTTGCCCGACAAAGGTTCAGCCCAGAAGGAACTGTGGGGCTTGTTAGCTGCCCACCACTGCCAAAGTACAAGGTCGTGGTCAGCCAATGACATTGAGCGAATGCAGCAAGGGGCCGAGGTTTTAGCAACAGCGTCTTCAGTTAAAGCAGGCTAGATCATTAGGCTGGTTTAAACGGCCTACAGGAGCGTTCAACCAGAGCGCTCCTGTAGGGTTGGGATGATTGTGGTGGGGCGGGCGATCGCTAAACAGCCGCAGCGACTCGTCGGGTGGGGCGCTTACGCTCACTCTTTCTCACGCCGCCCGCCTTCTCATACTCAAGGCTATCTTTACCAAACTTAGCGATTACGCCTGCCAGCATCTGCTCAGAGTAGTCTGCCAAAAAGCGCTCAGCCTCGTCGATTTCACTTTGCACCTGGTCTACATCAGAGAGCATTCTGTTGTAGCTATTCACCTTGCCACGTAAGGCAATAATGTACTTGCTGTATTGTGGGGCGCTCAGAGTTAGGCCAAGCTCCAACTTTTCATCAATCGCCTGAATGCCCGACAGTCGATTCTGCGCCTTCTCAATAATCCGAGGATTCCGTTTTTTGCGAGCCATTGTCTTTTTACCTTTGTGATAGTTGCACCACTGTCCAATACCCGTTTAAGCATTTTCTAGCGGGCCTTTACTGTTCCGTACATCAGAACATCCTTAGAGTGTCCGATTCGGCACCTTACTATCTCAGTACAATCGACGAATTTCACAGCGTTTCAGCTTTACCTATTAGCCGTCTTCCGTATTTGACCTGGAAACATCGTTACAAGTAGCACCTTCAAGCCGACGCTTTCTCCTGCAAGCAAAAGAGGTTCACCCGTATCGATGCGCACTACAGCAAAAAGCTTAAAAGTTGCAGGCCAATTCAGCAAAGTTGCAGCGGCAGGCGTGAGGTCACAGATGAGTTGACCAGCCTTGCAGCAGCAGCTCGAAGGCTGTAGCTGCATCGACCGACTTTGTAGTGGCAAGCTTTAGAGCTTGCTGCCATTTCCAACGGCCTAGAATCTAGCAGTATTGGGCAGGACGGAACGTAAACAAAATCAATGTGAAAACATCCCGCAGTGCCCCACCTGACCAAAAGCAGGGTTCTGAGCAAGGTTCTGAGCCAGACGGCGGTTGGGCGGTTTCCTTCATGGCGATAACGTCAGCGTCGTAATTTTCATAGGGTATAGGGCAGCATGCTTAGGGCGGTTTGAGCGATCGCGCCTAATTTACCCCATGCGCTCAAGCTATCCCATTTGCTGAAAATAGGGGTATAAGTTTTTCACGCCGATCTATCCAAATAACGAATCCACAGACCTGCTCATCCTAGAGTATTAGATAGCAAGGCGTTGCTGAACGATCTTGCCTTTGATGTAGTATCCGCAGGAAACAAAAATGCTTAATAAACAAGGATTCAAACATTTCAGCAGAGGGTTGATAGGATTTTGCCTAGTGTTTGTCATCTTGGGCTTGGGCTCAACCGTAGCGCTTTCACAGGCCGCTCGTCCCGACAGCCAGCTCAACAGCCTGTGCCGCCAGGTTAACCCAACTTCAGCCCCAGGCCTGGTCGCCTACTTCTCACCCAGCACAGAACGTCGGATCTCAACAGCCGACGGTCGCCCAGACGGGCCAGGTGCTAACGAAGCCATCTATCTCACGGGCCCACAGGCAGAAATCAGTGCCGACGGCAGCTTCATTCGAGTTTGGTTCAAAAGCCTGGAGCCAAACTACAAGGTGGGCTGGATAGCCACCAAGTTCAACAACCAGGGCTCCTTGAAACTAGGAGACAATCGCTGGCGCGCTGCCAATTGTAACAAATAAGCCTATGAGCGTCTGTGAACACTGTTGTCTATGAGCTCTGTTCAAATTTGTTCAGACTCGAAGATGCCATCAAGCTTAACTACCTAAGTTTTGCCCAAATAAACGGCAACATGCTCTAACTTCAGCAGTTGAGATAATCCCTGAATCCAAGGTCTGACAAGGGTATCAGCAGCATTTAGACGAATTTCAATCAGTTGTCCCTGTGCGTTGAAGC
>JBGTGK010000157.1:0-2678 GCA_041746795.1 Phormidesmis sp. | reverse complement strand
CAGACGTACATTTTGCCTCAACGAGGAACGAAGTTACTGGGTTGCAGCCGTTCAGACCTGCTAGTCGAGTTTGACCATGATCAGAAGCGAACGGTAGATCAAGGGTTTTGAGTGTCCGTAGTCTGGAATTTGGAATTGCTGTAAGACGGCTCAGATTTACGGTGCGATTCAGACGGGCGGCAGGCTCTCGATGCAGACGCTGGAAATGGCGTTGGGAGAGTTGTACAGGAACAAAGTCATTAGCTTTGAAGAGGCAATGTCTAAAACTTCGAGACCAGAGGAGCTACAGCGATTGATTGGGGGCTCTCCTAGCGCTGCTCAGGCAACGGCTAAAGCAGGTGCCAAGCGCTAATAGGCGTCTATCAATTTGGCGGTGCGCTCTAGGATTTTTTAGGGTGCATTGCTGCGATCGCTAGCCATAACTACTCACTATTTTAAGAGAGAACTGATGCCCACCTTTGTTGTTACAGGTCGAAATACTACTGGTAAGGCTGTCCGCCAGAAAATAGAAGCGCCTTCTGTTTCTGAAGCGCGTACCTTGATGTCGCAGCGGGGAATGCACATTCAAGACATTAAGGAGAGTCGAGGCCTCAGCTTTAGCATGGCTGATATTAAAACTTCTATGGCGAAAGTGACGGTAAAGGACAAGGCGGTCTTTTCTCGTCAGTTTGCGGCGCTGGTGTCCTCGGGTGTGGCGCTAGTACGCGGCATTGGCATCTTAGCTGACCAGTGTCCTAATCCAAAAATGAAACAGGCGCTGATGGGCATTAACGCCGACGTGCAGCAGGGAACCAACCTTTCTGACTCGATGCGGAAGTATCCTAAGTGCTTCGATAACCTGTATGTGAGTATGGTGCAGGCGGGTGAGGTAGGTGGTGTGCTTGATGAAGTGCTAAACCGGCTGGCGAAGCTGCTGGAAGATCTTAATCGATTGCAGAACCAGATCAAGTCGGCGATGGCCTACCCGGTGACGGTGGGCTTTTTGGCAGTGACCATCTTTATGGGAATGACGGTCTTTTTGCTGCCGATTTTTGCTAAGATTTTTGAGGATTTGGGGGCACCGCTGCCTGTGTTTACGCAAGCGCTGATGTTAATTAGTAAGCTGCTGCGAACGTGGTATCTCTCTTTAGGTCTGGTTGTAGTGATTGCAGTGCTGGTGTTTGTATACAAGCAGTATTACAAGACGCCTGTGGGCCGGGTAACGATGGATGGCTTTTTCCTAAAGATGCCTTTGTTTGGCGATTTGGCGCAGAAGTCGGCGACGGCGAGGTTCTGTCGGACGTTTGGCTCATTGTCTCGCTCGGGGGTGCCGATTTTGACGGCGCTGGAGATTGTGCGAGATACGTCGGGAAATCAGGTGATTGCGAATGCAATTAATGCGGCGCAGACGGAGATTCAGTCGGGGGGGATGATTAGCCTAGCATTGCAGGAGCACGGGGTATTTCCAGTGATGGCGATTCAGATGATCTCGATTGGGGAGGAGACGGGTGAGCTGGATCAGATGCTGATGAAGGTGGCGGATTTTTATGAGGATGAGGTGGAGCAGGCGGTGAAGGCGCTCACGAGTATTATGGAGCCGATTATGATTGTGGTGCTTGGGGGTATGGTGGGCTCTATTCTTGTAGCGATGTATTTGCCGATGTTCTCGGTGATGGATCACTTGGGTTAAGCGTTTCTTGGAGCTGGTTGATTGGATTGTAGATATTGTCGGCAGGGTCTCTAGTACCTCCTACCTGGTCTGAGCGGAATCTGTCGGCACTAGAGATTCAGAACTCTTTGAAATTTGTGACAGTTAGCCCCAACGGAAGTACTGTTTCGACTAACTTCAATGGAAACCCAGTCATACTGCCCGATTGTGCATAAAGAGTTATACACTATCCATCTCGGCTAAGGCAACTTTGACACGAGCTGTGATGCCCTGCCAGTCCCGTGCCGATAATCGCCCAATCACAATCAAGCTAGCTGAGCGGGGTAATATTACGAGGGAGCTACGAAAAATAGATGCCACCCTCAATCCTACCGCCTGCCAGTCCTGAAGCACATGATCTGTAACGCCCAATCCTTTTGTCTGGGAGGTGATTAGACCAATAATAACATCAGGACGAATGGCATGATCTCGGTAGAAGACAGCACAACCGCTGGGCGGCGTTTGACGCCTGTCACGTCAGGGAAGTCAAACGTTACTACATCGTCTGGATCACAATTCACCCAGCAAGCTCCTTGTCCTCAGGAAAAGCAGTCACCGCATATTGTAAAGAAAAAGCAGTTAGATCGAGTTGATCTTGCTCTGTCCAGGTATCTCTATCACCTACAGCAGAAATACCTCCTTGAACCAGGCTATTGAGGATCAGAGTGGCCAGTTGTAGACGTTCGGCAGGAGACAGCGTTGATAGAACCTGATTGTAAATTTCGTGAATTGTAGTTGGAATGTCTTACATCTCTCCTGTGCAACCTTAAGTCTACGATAGATTAGCTAATCTGGCTTTCGCTCAAATGAGTTAAAGATTGCCTCACGGATGGCTTTCATGGCCCCGTTAGAATAAGGTAGTTTCCTTCAAATAAAATACCGTCTAAGCGGGACGGATGAGAATATCCCACTTTGGCAAGGTGGGACTGCGTTCTAGTCGCTGCTCGATAGGGCGCATCTCTTTTTTGGTCAAAGCGATGCCCTTTGAATA
>JBGTGK010000156.1:0-5227 GCA_041746795.1 Phormidesmis sp. | reverse complement strand
TGAAAAAATATGGGTCGCCTGGGATTCGAACCCAGGACCAGTCGGTTAAAAGCCGAATGCTCTACCACTGAGCTAGCGACCCCCATATGTAGCCTCTTTATAAAGGCGATTGACGCAGTTTTTGAAGCCGTGCTGCTGTCTTTCACGGTTACTAAATGTAGCACATGGACTGAACCCAAACGAGTAAAGCTATTCAAAAAATATTCATTTAAAAAATATTATCTGGCTTTACTCGTTTCGCCGCAGCTAGTTTGAGGCTCTAGTCTGCGGCTGATTCTGCGGCTAATTCTAGATATTGAGCATCGATTAAGAAGGTTCCTCGACTGAAGCGCACGCCCATGTAGCCACCGGGTTTGCGCTTGAGCACAATACCTTCTTCGTCCATTTCAACCAGGTCGGGAGGCCGGAGCATGGGCATGTTGTCGTCGCTTTTGAGGTAGGGGGGCAGGGCGCAGATTTTGACGCGATCGCCCACCTGAAACGCAAAGTCAGTCATCATTACCTTCTTCTATTATTGCTCTATGGCACCTGCCAAATCCGATTATGGTACTTTTCGGGCTCAGCATAAGGGTCTAGATCAGCGCCATGGTCGTGTCCGTGCCCGTGAGCATGGTCATGCCCGTGTCCATGATGCCCATGCTCAGCCGCTGCGACGAGGCGGAATTTGCACATTTCGCAGTTCATGGCGACCTGGCCAAGCTGGGTTTCAATTTCGCGATCGCGCAGTACCTTTAGCAGCAGCGGATGAATTCCCATTTCAGGCAAAGTCGCCACTTCAACCTCAGGGTAAAGCGCCTGCTGGGCGATCGAGATGGACTCAATTTTTTCCATCAGCGTCCCAGTAAACATGAAGTACGGCAAAACGATGATGCGCTTGGGCTGGTAAAGACGAGATCTTCTAAAGCCTTCTTCTAGCCGAGGGTGCGTAATTCCAATAAAACAGGTTTCCACTGTGTGATAGCCGCTGCCCTCCCACATCATCCGCGCCAGCTTATACACATCGCCGTTCGCATCCGGATCGCTCGATCCACGCCCAATAAATAGCAGCACCGTATCTTTCCGTTCAATTGCTTGAGGATTGTGAGCGGGCGTATCTAACAAAGCCAAACGCGCTTTCCACAGCTCAAAAATAGCTGGGGTAATGCCAAAGTGACGACCATAGTGAAAAGCAATCTGCGGATGCTGTGCTAAATGCTTGGCCTTAGCGCGATCTAGCTCATTAGTAACATCAAACTTATTGTGACGAGCCGCAAACAGCAAAATGGGCAGCACTGAAATATCGGTATAGCCCTGCTGAATGCATTGATCGACCCCATCTTGAATGCTTGGAGAAGTCAGCTCTAAAAAGCACGGAATGACCGGACGAGACAGATCAAGCTGTTGATAAATGGCGGCAAAATCAACCAGATCTTGGCGACCCTTGGCATTGCGGGTGCCGTGTCCGACCATCAGCAGCGGCCTTGCCATAGGTAATGGCGGCAACTTTAGATCGGCTCTGAGCGTGATAGGGTTCAGCTCATGATGGACTAAGGGGCGATCTGAAGGGTAATGAGCGGCATGATGAGTCGAAAGGTTGTGAGCGCTTTTGTCTAGGTCATGAAGCGGCAGCGAATTGGACGCTAGCTGATTAGCAGCCAGCGTATCGGCGGTTTGAATAAGCGTCATACGGTGTTTCCTTTGGCCTATGCAACGCAGGCCCAGAAGTTAAATAACAGAATGAATCAAGGCCCGAAATCGGTATTCTGACTTTGACAGTTGCGGCACAGCGCCGGATTTTCACCGGACTTTCCCAAGTTCGCTTAAATTCATTCATGAACTTAGCTATCCTATCGGTTCATCTGACAATGTGGGCGCAATCTACAGATAATCTGATGATTTGTAGTAGCTATATTTGGGCAATTAGCAGCAACTATTGATGTGAGCTCTGAGTGGGATAAGGCAATGACGGCCAGTAGACCAGAAAGCGATCCAGACAGCAATCCAGCCACAAATTCAGAGCTTAAGGTTCAAATTCGGCAAATCCTTAATGAAAGCGGTACGCGTTGGGGAGTCGCTGTTAATGGCGCGATCACGCTGCTCATTCTCCTCTCAGCCGCCCTTTTCGCCATCCAAACCTACCCCTTACCCGAACCGATTTGCCTCGCGCTTCAAATTACCGATCAGCTAATCCTAGTCTTGTTCACCCTTGAATACGCCATTCGCCTTTGGTCAGCCGAACGTCCGCTCAAATTTGTTTTTAGCCTCTATGGCCTGATTGATCTCGTCGCCATTTTGCCCTTCACCCTAAGTTTATTGGGTGGCTTATTAGGTGGTCTAACGGGCAGCTTGTTAGATGCTCGTTTTCTGCGGCTAATCCGCTGGCTGCGCATCTTACGCCTAGCCCGCTTCTTTGAGGAGAAAACTTGGCTAGGCAGAATTAGCGGCTACGAAGGGCTGATTTTTGCCCGCATTTTATTCACGCTTTTCGCCATTATTTTCATTTATTCAGGCGCGATTTACCAAGCTGAGCACACCGCCAACAGCCAGCGCTTCGTTACCTTTCTAGACGCGGTTTACTTCGCGGTCGTCACCGTGACCACCGTTGGATTTGGCGATATTACACCCATCACCGAAGCAGGACGCGGCCTGACTATTATGATGATTTTGACCGGAATTGCGCTCATTCCCACTCAAATCGGCAACTTGATTCAGCAATTTAGTAAGGTGCAAAATTCCGTGCGCATAACTTGTCCAAGCTGCGGGTTGTTAGGTCACGAGTTAGATGCTCAGTTTTGCCGCCGCTGCGGAGAAGCTTTGCCCGAAAACCCAAAAGATTGAAACACTGGAATCGATTATCAGCACCGATTATTTTTTGGTCGCTTTTTATCACGCGTAAGCCATTCAGCTTACTTATCAACCAGCGAATAAGGCTTTGCTCCTTTTATAGAGCGGCGATAAGCGGCAATATGCTGGCTTGATCACAGACTCACCCAAACAGACTAGGGATTAAGCCCCCGGTCGCCGTCCCATAAGTTACAATTGATTAAGCTCTATTTTGAGCTTTTTATCGGGCGTGCAAATAATCTTCACCCCGCCACACTTCCCTTTCATGCTCACCGTTCAAAGACGTGAGCGATTATCTGTTGGCACTTTCGCCACCCTTGAGACACCCCATGAGCCTTCCTATCCGCAACGTTGCTATCATCGCCCACGTAGACCACGGCAAAACCACCCTCGTTGACGCGCTGCTAGAACAGTCTGGCATCTTCCGCGACAACGAAGCCGTCCCCACTTGTGTGCTCGATTCTAACGACTTGGAACGGGAGCGAGGGATTACGATTCTGTCTAAAAACACCGCCGTCCACTACAAAGACGTGCTGGTAAATATTGTCGATACGCCCGGTCACGCTGACTTTGGCGGTGAAGTCGAGCGCGTGCTGGGCATGGTTGATGGCTGCTTACTCATTGTCGATGCCAACGAAGGCCCAATGCCTCAGACCCGCTTTGTGCTCAAAAAAGCCCTCGAAAAAGGGTTGCGCCCGATTGTGATTGTAAACAAGATTGATCGCCCTCGCGCTGACCCTCACGTCGCGGTTGATAAAGTCCTCGATCTATTCCTAGAACTCGGTGCAGATGACGATCAGTGCGATTTTCCCTATCTTTTTGCGTCTGGCCTAGCGGGCTTCGCCAAAGCGAAAATGGAAGACGAAGATGTGGACATGAAGCCCTTGTTTGAGGCAATTTTACACCATGTAGCTCCACCGATTGGCGATCCGAACAAGCCTTTGCAGCTTCAGGTGACGACGTTAGATTATTCAGATTACTTGGGTCGAATTGTGATTGGTAAGGTGCACAATGGCACTATTCGCCAAGGTGAGCAAACGGCGTTAGTGAAAGAAGATGGCTCTATTGTCAAAGCCCGAATTACCAAGCTGATGGGCTTTGATGGACTCGCTCGCATCGAAATTAAAGAAGCGACTGCCGGTAATCTGGTTGCGGTTGCGGGCTTTACCGATGCCAATATTGGTGAAACGATTACTAGTGCTACCGATCCTCAGGCGCTGCCGCTGATTAAAGTCGATGAGCCAACGCTGCAAATGACTTTTGCTGTGAATGATTCGCCCTTTGCTGGTCAAGAGGGTGACTTTGTGACCTCGCGGCAGTTGCGCGATCGCCTCATGCGCGAACTCGAAACCAATGTTGCTCTACGGGTAGAACCCACCGACTCACCTGATCGCTTTGCCGTCTCGGGACGCGGCGAACTGCACCTTGGCATCTTGATTGAAACCATGCGCCGTGAAGGCTACGAGTTTCAAGTTTCTCAGCCGCAGGTGATCTACCGCGAAGTCAATAGCAAGCCCTGTGAGCCGTTCGAGCAACTCGTGCTTGACGTTCCTGAAGAAGCCGTTGGTGGCTGTATGGAAAGACTCGGTACACGCAAGGCCGAACTCCAAGACATGATGGTTTCTGGCGATGGCCGCGCTCAGCTAGAGTTTGTAGTCCCAGCTCGTGGGCTTATCGGCTTTAGAGGCGAATTCATGCGTGCTACTCGCGGTGCAGGCATCATGAACCACAGCTTCCTAGAATATCGCCCCATGTCCGGCGAAATCGATACCCGCCGTAACGGCGTCCTGATTTCTTTTGAAGAAGGCGTCGCCACTTTCTACGCGCTTAAAAACGCAGAAGATCGCGGCACTTTCTTTATCGAACCGGGCACCAAGGTCTACAAAGGCATGGTCGTGGGTGAAAATAACCGCCCTCAGGATTTAGAGCTAAACATCTGTAAAGCCAAACAGCTTACCAACCACCGAGCCGCTTCTGGCGATGAGCTAGTGCAGCTTCAAGCCCCAATGGAAATGGGCCTAGAGCGCGCCCTAGAATACATCGGCCCCGATGAAATGGTGGAAGTCACCCCAGCTTCTATTCGTTTGCGTAAGGTCGGCAAAAAGAAGCTTGCTAACCGCTAACACATTCATCATTCATAAAAAAGCACGAAAAAGGAGGGAAGCAAACTGCTTCCCTCCTTTGTTTTAAAGAACGGCTTACACGTTTTATCGAGTAAGCCTGTTTTGACTGACTACAGCTTAGTAGCGATAGCCGCTGCTGTTGTTGTTGTTGCTACCGGGCTTGTGCACGATAAAGCTAACGGCTTGGCACTGCTTTACGTTGTCGAAGCCGACGACGCGGATGAAGCAATTACCATACTCAGAGCGGCAAGCCTGCACTTCGTCCAAAACAGCGCGAGTAC
>JBGTGK010000155.1:0-10969 GCA_041746795.1 Phormidesmis sp. | reverse complement strand
CCTCGTTCTCCTGGCGATAGCGATGTCGCCCATAGCGTCACATCACGTAGCGGAAAAAAGCTCTGGCAGGGCATTTGTCCCCGATCATCCTCACAGTGGCTCAGGCAGTCTGGCGTTTCGTAAGGGCAGGCCTGCAACCGTAAAAAGTTCAGCGCTTCCCCACTGCGAGAGGCACTGATGTATCCCATTACGGGAACTTTGGCCTTACGCAGCCGATCCCAAGATTCCAACACGGGCAAAAGTATCTCATCACGCGCCTTTGCTGGAATCTGTTCTAAAAACCAATAGATCAGTGAGCCGTCAGTCATCGCTAGAGCAGGCACGTCTGAGTCCTGTGAATCCGTGACCTCTTTGCCTAGCTCGCTGAGCATCACCGCTTCTGCCGCCGTGCGCTTGTAGCCCATCCACTCTTCGGTGCGAATGCCCCACTTGCGAGAGGCGTAGAGATCTTCAGGGCGATAAATCACCTCCGGCAGGCTGTCTAATAGCGGATAGCGACTTTGGCCGTAGTGAATGATGACGCGGCTGATGTTTAGCAGATAGCAATAGGCGATTTCGTGGTGACTCGGGGAAATCTGCGAGCCGTCAGAGGAGACGACAGTATGCGCTACGGGCGCGGTTTTTAAGGCAATTTTGGTGTCTAAAGGTTCGATGGGTTCAGCAGCAGCGAAAAGGAGGCGATCGCGATTTTTCAATAGCCGACCCACCAGCTCGCCCTGCCGCCCGGTTGCCTGACCCATCAGATTTCGCGCAATTTCTACCCGTAGCCGCGCAGCGTCAGCCTCCTGAGTAAGATGGTCGCTAATTCCCTGCATTTGGCGAGCGAGCTTAGAAAGATCGAGCATGTTTTACGCTTGCCAACTATCGAACTCTTGTACTACTTGCTCTAAAGATAATAGATGAATTCGCGGATCTTGTCTTGCCATTTCTCTGGCTGTTTCCCTATCTGCTTCCAGGTTGTAGCCCCAGTCTGCTAAAAATAGCTGCACTTCTGTGAGATCGCTTTGTTCTTTCACTGCCATCAGCGCAGGTAGCCGATCTTCAACAAACCAAATATTTGGCGTAGAATGCTTCTCTTTCAGCAGTCGCAGAGTTTCATACTTGGGCCGCTTTACCTCTTTTCCGACAATGTTTTCTGCTGGGAAATCTAGCCCGCTTTGGCTCAACAGCGCTTTAATAAAGCGCCCTTCCTTGGTGCTGATGATATACACGGGCAGATCTCCTTTGAGGAGTTCACCTAGCCGCTCAACCATGCCGGGATAGAAGCGATGCAGATCTAGCCAGCTTTGTAGGTCGGATTTGATTTGGCGATCGCGCACCCCATCCAGCGCCTGCACCGACTGTGCCTTAGTCACCCCCGCCTCAGCCAAAAGGGACAGCGCCATCTGCGGCCACTGGGCCAAAACCTGCTCCGTCTCTGCCCCTTGCATCAGCGCCTGAATCAGCACAGGCATTTCCCACCCCGTTTCTATCACCGGGCGAAGCGGGTAAAACTTCTCAGCTAGGCCCGCTGGTGGTTGGTCGCCAAAAGATTGGCCAGAAGATTGACCAGAAGGTTTAAAAACTTCACAGTAAGCTTTCCAGGCCGTCTGAAAATATTCAACTAGGCCATCGCAAATGACCCCATCAAAGTCAAAAGCAATCAGTTGCGCAGGTGCCATAGTGCTTGCTCTTTATATTGCTAAGAGAATATTGCTAGGGGACAGTTCTAAACCCGAATCTCTTGCCGAGGCTCATCGGTAACGAGCTTGTCAGCCTGAGAATGATCGCTGTCATCCTCGTCTTTATAATAAAGCGGTAGAGCGATCGTAAAGGTCGATCCTCCGCCCGGCTCAGACCTGAGGTGAATGCTGCCCTGAAGCAGTTTTACCATTTGGTAGGTAATTGCCAGGCCTAAACCAGTACTGCATGAGAGCTGCTGACCTGCCTTGCCTCGATAGTAAGGCTCAAAAATTTGTGCCTGCTCGGTAGCATCAATGCCTAAGCCCGTGTCAATGACGGCGATTTCGACGCGATCGCCTTCTACATTCGGGCCTGCTTGAATACAGTTTTCAAAAGAAGATGTCTCAGCAGGCGTCTTAATCATCTGATCGGGCAAGGCATCGGCTTCATCAGCTGCTTTCACCATCCGCACCTCCACATAAATACTGCCAGACTCCGTATAGCGAATAGCATTGCTGATGAGATTAGTCACAATCTGCCGGAGCCGCCCCTTATCCGTGACAATCAGCTGATCTGCCTGTGAGCATTCGGTAGACAAGGTTAATCCCTTTTGCTGAGCTAGCGTTTCCAGCACGACGGCCACCTCTTTAACAACGCTGCACACCTGCACGGGCTTAAGCGTTAGCTTTACCTTACCAGCCTTGTACAAAGACATCTCCAACGCTTCGTCAATCATTTCGAGCAGCTGCCGCCCGCCCGTTAGCGCCCGTTCAACATGTTCAGGATGAACCTCTTGGGTGCTGGCGTACTGTCTCAAAAACAAATCTGAGTAGCCGATAATGCTGCTAAGCGGACTTTTTAGCTCATGAGCCAAATGAGCCAGATTATTGCGTTCAGTCCGCACCCGCCAGTCTAGCTCCTGATTGCTCGCCAGCAGCTCGTCATACAGCAAATTAAGGGCGCTTAATCTTTCCTCGGTGTAGCGCTTCAAAGAAAACGCGACCACCCGATCAATCGCACCATCTATTAGTCGAACGGTTCTTAATATCAGCGGTGGATCGCTGCCCAATAGCTCCGCTTGGATGGTTTCAAAAATGATGCCGCGCAAAACAGAATACTCCCGCACAATCTCTTCTGCGTCGTAGCCTTGTCTGGCTCTGAGGGCGCCATGGACTAAGCCTGTTTTCAGCAGCGCCGCAACATCTTCAGAGGTCGGCTGTAAAAGCAGGCTCTCAAGGGTGTCAAGCAGCTTTGGTAGGCTATCTAATATTGCCGTATAGGTTAAATGGTGAGCACTTTCGATGGGGCGGCTGTTTTCTGAAGCAGCTATTTTCTCATTTGTTTCATTAAGGGATGCTTTGCGAAGTTTCTCTGGAGACGCAGAGAGAGAAGTGTTGAGGGCGCGATCACCTTGCACCTGAGACATCCATTGCCTAATGATCTCGTCTTTTCTAGAAGCAAGTACTTCGCTCAAGTCCATCTCAACCACCGGGTTATTTATTTGTTTTGCTTAATTTTGGAATGCTTAAAAAAATGTTTGGTAATAGCAGTAGACTACCAAACTGTGCGTTTCTGTCTGTCCTGCCAAAGTAATGAATCACCCTTTTTATAAAACCTTTTATGTAAAATAAGAACTCAGGCCGTTTAAAGCCATTTAGCCTAAAAGCTATCAGGTCTAAAAGCCATTACGCAGTTCAGAGCATAAGCATTAGGTATGAGCGTCTCCTTTTCAGACGAATTCGATGTCATCGTAGTGGGCGCAGGCCATGCAGGCTGCGAATCGGCCCTAGCCTCAGCGCGCTTGGGCTGTCGCACGCTGCTGCTCACTATGAACCTAGATAGAATTGCATGGCAGCCCTGCAACCCAGCCGTAGGTGGCCCCGCCAAATCTCAGCTCGCCCACGAAGTAGACGCCCTCGGCGGCGAAATCGGCAAAATCGCCGACCGTACCTACCTACAAAAACGCATCCTCAACAGCTCCCGTGGCCCTGCCGTATGGGCGCTCAGGGCACAAACTGACAAGCGTGAATATGCCGCCGTTATGAAGTCAGTTGTTGAGAATCAGGAAAATCTGGTGCTGCGCGAAGGCATGGCTACTGATTTGGTGCTAGGCGAAAACAACGAAATTATTGGCCTCGAAACCTACTTTGGCATGACTTTCGGCTGCAAAGCTGTCATCCTCACCACTGGCACCTTCCTCAACGGCACTATCTGGGTCGGCAAAAAGTCCCTCTCAGCCGGTCGCGCTGGCGAACCTGCCGCTATTGGCATGAGTGAAACCCTCAACCGTCTGGGCTTTGAAACGGGTCGCCTCAAAACCGGCACGCCCGCCCGCGTAGACAAACGCTCGGTAGACTACAGCAAAGTAGAAAAGCAGCCGGGTGATACCGACGTGCGCTGGTTTAGCTTTGACCCTGAAGAGTGGAACGAGCGTGAGCAAATTCCTTGCTATATGACTCGCACCACTGCCCAAACCCATAAGCTAGTGCGCGACAACCTGCACCTATCGCCGGTTTACGGCGGTTGGGTAGAGTCCAAAGGGCCGCGCTATTGCCCTTGCATAGAAGATAAAATCGTGCGCTTTGCAGAAAAAGAAAGCCACCAGATTTTCATTGAGCCAGAGGGCCGTGATTACCCTGAGCTATACATTCAGGGCTTTTCGACTGGCTTGCCAGAAACGCTGCAAGTAGAGATGCTCAAAAGCCTGCCTGGTTTAGAAAACTGCACCATGCTACGCCCGGCTTACGCCGTAGACTACGACTATATTCCGGCGACTCAGTGCTTCCCAACGCTGATGACCAAAAAAGTCGAGGGCTTGTTTTGTGCAGGGCAAATTAACGGCACGACCGGCTACGAAGAAGCAGCGGGTCAGGGCATTGTTGCGGGCATTAATGCGGCCCGACTGTGCAAAGGGCAGGAGATGATAGTGTTCCCTCGCGAAGGTAGCTATTTGGGAACGTTAATTGACGATCTTTGCACAAAGGATCTGCGCGAGCCTTACCGAGTACTCACTTCGCGCTCAGAGTATCGTCTGATTCTGCGCTCTGACAATGCCGACCAGCGCCTGACGCCTTTAGGCCGCGAGCTGGGCCTGATTGATGACCGTCGCTGGAGGCTCTACACCCAAAAGCAGGAAAGCATCACTGCCGAAAAGGAGCGGATGCACAGCACCCGAGTCAAAGAACATGACGAGCTTGGCCAGCAAATTTACGCGGATACTCAGCAGCGAATTAAAGGATCGGTCGCGATCGCCGATCTCATTCGACGCCCTAAGTTCCATTACGAGCATTTAGAAGCTTACGGCTTGGGCAACGCTGCGCTCAATCGGGCTGAAAAAGAAGGCGCTGAAATCGACATCAAGTATTCAGGCTACATTCACCGCCAGCAAAAACAAATTGACCAAATCTCTCGTCAAACCCATCGTTCCTTGCCTCAAGATCTCGACTACATGACGATCGACACGCTCTCAATGGAGTCTCGCGAAAAGCTAAATAAGATAAAGCCGCTGACGGTGGGGCAGGCTACTCGAATTGGCGGCGTGAATCCAGCGGATATGAACGCGCTGCTGGTGTTTTTGGAAATGCGCGATCGCACAGATTCTCCGTCGAAGAACCGTAAAAACGCTCTGCTGCGGCGCGATAATAAGGCTTTCGTATGAATATTAGGTCGACGGTATTGGTAAAGTCGGTGAAGTTATGGCGATTTTAACGAAGCGAGTAGCGTAGTGCCTTTCGTTCAGGCATTCGCTTGGAAATGTTACCTCGCGATGAACCACGCCGAAAACTGGCCTTATTTCGAGCCGTACTTTGGTCACAAAGGCAGCCTGCAAAACCGATTCAGCCAACTGCAAAATCTACGTAACACGCTAGCTCACAACCGGGATTTAACCGACGTGATTATCAAAGACGGTGAAGCCGCTATACTCTGGTTTTCTGGTGTACTAAACAAGTACCAGCCTGTAGCATCCTGATGCCGTATTAGTGTCATCAATTACGGTTATAGATAAGGATCTAGGGGTTGCGCACTCTCCCAAGTAACGGGCCTGTGAATTGATAGAACGCATACCCTTCGGAGCACATATAGACTACTTTCAAGGCTCCGAATTCAAGCGCAAATTTTGAGATAAGGAAAAAAAGGGCGAACGACGGGACTTGAACCCGCGAATGGTGGAATCACAATCCACTGCCTTAACCACTTGGCCACGCTCGCCATGTGCATATTCAATGCAACTGGAGTCCAAGTATACCATCGTTTTTTTACTCGGTGCCAGTTCTTTTAAGCCTAGTTTTTTCAGTTTTTTTATGCCGACTACCAAAAACTAGCGGCTGAGGGTGAACCTGCGTTGGGATTAATAAAGGTAGGGTGCAAACTGCAACTTCCGATACAGCCTTTCATTAGCTAGATCTTGAATAATGAAAAACCAATCATTCAAAATGCTTCAAGTTCGCTATCAATAAAAAAGGGCTGTTTGCTATCCTTTCATTCTCAATAAAGAGGTATCTTTTGAAACCTGTGGTTGCATCTACTGCATATTTACTGATTTCGCACGGCAGCCGAGACCCACGCCCGCAGGAGGCAATGAACCGACTCGCAGACCTAGTACGTAGACATTTAGAAGCCGTGCCCCAACTGCCCGCAGCAGGCAGCGACATTCTACGGTCGAAGCGTCTGCCGCTAAATGAGCGTACTTTTTTAGACAGTTCTTATTCAGACAGCTCCCAGCGTCAGAGAGCAACTGGGAAAACCTCTTTGCTCACCAAGCCCCGCCTGGAGAAAGCGCCGACTACAAGCTCAAAGGTGATCGTTGGCACAGCCTGTTTGGAGCTTTCCCCGATTGCTTTGAGTGAACAGATTTATCAGTTTGGGCGGCGGCTACAGGCGGCAGGCGTGCGTGAGCTGAAATTGCTGCCAGTGTTTTTGATGCCGGGAGTGCATGTTACCGAAGATATTCCGGATGAAGTAGAGGCCGCTAGAGAAATGCTAGGGGAATCGCTTCAGCTGACGCTGTGCCCGCATTTGGGCAGCCACCCCCAGATTACTAAGGTATTGGCTAATCGACTGGCTGCTGCGCCTGCTGAAGGATCGCTTTTGGTCGCTCACGGCAGCCGCAAACCGCGTGGGAACCAGGCGATTAAGGGCTTAGCTAAACAGCTTGAGATGGCAGTGGCCTACTGGTCTACCCCGCCAGATATTGAAACGCAGGTGATTGATTTGATGCAGCAGGGCTGCCAGCGGCTGGCAATTTTGCCCTATTTCTTGTTTGCGGGGGGGATAACCGATGCGATTATTCACCGCACTGAAGAGTTGGCTGAGCGCTTTCCTAAGGTAAGTTTCCGGCTGTTGCCTACGCTGGGGGCCACCGACGAGATTGCCGACCTCGCGGTTGATCTAATCTATCAGTAGCTGAAGTACAGGCGCTCCGTGAAGAGGAGAGTAAGAGGGAGAACGCGGTGCCGTATCGTAGTTGGCAAAATGTCTGCGGCGGTTTTGCTTGAATGAGACAGCCACCTCAGGCTTAGCTTCATGGCGGTTTAGCCGTACTGAGTTAGCCGGGCTGATTTAGCTATAGTTAACGAGGGTGGTTTGTTCTGATCTCCCCACCGCTGACTATGCCCTCAAACTTTTCTACAGCTGATGCACCCCACCCCCAAGAGTCACGGCCAGTGCCCGCTGCCTTAGGCAAAGTGTATTTGGTAGGGGCCGGGCCGGGCGACCCTGGGCTGCTGACGGTGAAAGCCAAAACGCTGATAGAATGCGCCGACTTGGTAGTTTTTGATGCCCTGGTGAGCGAACCGATTTTAAGCTTGATCAATCCCCGAGCCGAACGAATTCATGCCGGCAAAAGGCGGGGCAGACACTCTATGTCTCAAGAGGAGATTACCCGGCTCCTGTGCCAAAAGGCCCATGAACACGCGGTAGTCGTCCGGCTCAAAGGGGGCGATCCGTTTGTCTTTGGTCGGGGCGGAGAAGAGATGAGCGGCCTGATGGCAGCTGGCGTGGCGGTCGAAGTGGTGCCGGGGATTACCGCTGGCATTGCGGCCCCGGCCTATGCGGGCATTCCGGTGACGCACCGGGGCTATAGTTCTTCGGTGATTTTTGTCACGGGGCACGAGTCAGCTGGGAAGTACCGGCCTCAGGTAAACTGGGAAGCGATCGCCCGCGCCGCCGAAACCATTGTGGTCTATATGGGCGTGCACAATTTGCCGAATATCACCCAGTCGCTGATGGCCGCCGGGCTGGCAGAGGAAACCCCGGTAGCGCTCATTCGCTGGGGCACGCGGCCTGAACAAACAGAGCTGCTGGGCACGCTGGGCACGGTTGTAGCGCAGGTAGCGGCGAGCGGCTTTGCGGCACCGGCGATCGCCGTCGTCGGCCAGGTCGTAGATCTAAAATCTCAGCTGGCTTCCGCTTCACCGGTTTACAGTGAGCACTGGGCCACCATTCAGCAGGCAGAGCGGGAGAGCGAACCGATTGGAGCAGACGACCAAAAGAACAGCTGAAACGATTGAGAAAACGGTTGAAACCCCCACGCCAATACGACTGGACCGCTGGCTCGCAAAACAGGTAGCAGCGCTTTCCCGCAGCCGGGTGCAGCAGCTAATAGAGCAGGGCGAAGTGCAGGTTAATGGGGAAGTGTGCGTCAGCAAAAAAGAGCGGGTGAGCCAGGGCGATCGCATTCAGGTTGAAATTCCTCAGGCCGTCCCCTACGAACTCAAACCAGAAGCCATTCCGCTCAACATTCTCTACGAAGATGACCAGCTGTTAATCATCAACAAGCCAGCGGGAATGGTCGTTCACCCGGCCCCAGGCCACGCTAGCGGCACCTTGGTTCATGCCCTATTAGCGCACTGTGGCCATGAGCTGACAGGCGTAGGCGGCGTGCAGCGACCCGGCATTGTCCACCGACTAGACAAAAACACGACCGGGGCAATAGTGGTCGCCAAGACGGAAAAAGCACTGCACAGCCTGCAAAAGCAAATCCAGACCAAAACTGCTCGCCGCGAATATTTGGGGCTGGTTAACGGTGCGCCTAAAGCTGAACAGGGCGGCGTCAACCAGCCGGTAGGCCGCCACCCCAAGCACCGTAAAAAGATGACCGTTATTCCGGTAGAGCAGGGCGGACGCACCGCGCTGACTCATTGGAAAGTGTTAGAGCGGCTGGGGAACTATACGCTGATGCATTTTCAGCTAGAGACCGGACGCACACATCAGATCAGGGTCCACAGCGCCTACATGGGCCATCCAATTGTGGGCGATCCAGACTATGGATCGGGCAAATCGCCCAGCGTCAGGCTTCCCGGTCAGGCCCTACATGCGTTTCGCCTGACGCTGACGCAGCCGGTGACGCTGCTGCCCATCGTGGCCGAAGCGCCCCTGCCCGAGTCGATGGCAAAGCTGCTGGTGAGGCTGCGAGCCCACTAGCCAATCCCTATTTGAGCCGGGCCATTAAAAAAGCCGAGGCGGTAAAACCACCCCGGCGATAACCTTTTGAGGAAAGAACAAATCAGTCGCTAGCTGCTTTAGTTACCGTTGATCGGAACGTTGAGCTTGCGGAACGGCACAGACGCACCAATGTTGATGTTGGCCGTGCTGACCCGAGGCGCAGCACCCGGACGCGCCGCCACGCTGCGAGCCATATCGAGGTAGAGCGAAGGATTGCCTGCGGTTGCCTTTTGCTCCTGCGGCTTGAAGCGACGTACCTCTTCCTGCCAGCTGACCTGAGGGAAACCCAAAATAGAGCGATAGTACTCGTCGTAGCGAGGCGACTTGATGTTGACCGGGCGCTGGCCAATCTCACGACCGGGCAAAATTCGACGGCGCTGGTAAGGGACGATGTCGTAGCCAAAGTTCTCTACGTACTCGTCGGTATCTAGCAGCTCATCAATAAAGCCCTGAACGCCTTTGGTGGCGATTTTGATCGACCAGGCAATTTTCTCGCGCTCGTTGTAAGGGTCGCGGCCTAGCGCTCGCTGAATGCACTGCTCAACGAAGCGATAGTTGCTGTTTTTGTCGTAGAAACTGCTGCGATAGGTCTCTGAGAGCAACAGACCCCGGATGAAGTCACGCACGGTGATCTGGTTGTTGCGCAGTTGAGATTCTAAGAAAATTTCACGGTCGGCCTTGAAGGCATAAAAGAAAATCTGACGGTAGGCTGCGTCAATCAGCTCAGTCATTTCGCTGTACTCCAGGAGAGCCTCAGCGCTATAAATTCTGGGCTGGTCGTCGCCCTGTATGGTGTAACCCTCTACCCGTTGGTTCTGGCTTTTGGGAGGGTAATTCAACAACGGAAGAGCCACGCTTGAATCTCCAACACTTGTGTAAACAGCTATATCTAATGTGTTCCAATCATAGAGGAGGCCGGTCGTTCATCTGGAAGAAACTGAGGAAATCATTACACAGCTTAATATTCAATACAAGTGGCACGGGTTAAGGCTTTAACTGCCAAGTGCTGCTGTTAATCGCGGGCCGTTTGGCAAAACCGATCCGCTGAAGCAGTCTAAAAGCTCATACTTTGCAACATTTGTTCCAGTTCTCATTTCACTCCATCTCTCCTCAGAAGGGGCTCTAGTTTACAAAGGCTGGCACTGGCCTTCAGATAGCCCTTTCGACCGCAGTCCAATCATCAGGCGTATTGCAGTTAAACAGCATTGACGGCGGAATAGTGCTGTAAGCGGCAATGGGCACAGTCGCTAGCCAGGGCTGAAAGGAGCGATCGCCGCTAGCCAAATGCTGAGTTAGCCCGGCCAAACTGCTGCGATGGTAATAGCCACAAAGCGGCTCCCAGCCTTTCGCCCCAGGCATAAGCGAGGCCACTGGGTAAGCTGGCGACTCTTCGGGAGGGCAGCTGCTGCGCCGCTCAATCCGCTCAGTCCGCTCAATCCGCGCCAACAGCCATATCCACCACCGCTGCAAAACGGCGCTCTCCAGATACGGCAAATCGCAGGCCAGCAGCAAACACCAGTCTGAATTCACCTGCGCCCACCCCTGAACAAATCCGCTGAGCGGCCCGTTCGCCACCGGCCCCTCTCTAACAAGTCGGACTGTAGGCGGCACAACTGGCTGATAGCGCTCGGGCCAGGGCGTAACTACCACCACTTCTGCGGTCAGCTGCTGGGCAACTTGAGCGGTCTGATAGAGCAAAGGTTGACCGCAGCGCAGGGTCAGCAGCGCTTTGTCTCGGCCCATACGACGACTGCGCCCGCCTGCCAAAATGAGGGCCGATAGAGACGGTGACGACGCCATTAGCCTGTTTTACGCTTGGGCAAGCTAGTCTCGCTCACCTGGCGCTGATGCTCAGCCCAGTCGT